>JAJZCF010000194.1 GCA_021846265.1 Actinomycetes bacterium
AGTGTTTCTGTTTAGGTCTGAAAGAAGCAATAGCCTGTCGACCCGAATAGCCAGGATCGGTATTGATACGTTGTTGCCATGGCTGGTGGCATCAATTGTCTATATATTATTCGTAAACCAACATGTCATTAATGTACCGTTTTCTGACGGCTGGCAGCTCATTGCCTTGCTAAAGCAAGATGCGGCACATCGGGTGGGTCTTTCAGCATTGTGGGCTCAGCATAATGAAAACCGCATGATCATACCTAACTTGATTTTTTTGTATGTGGCACATCATGCCAGGGATTTCGAAGTCGTCATGATGCGCCTAGGTGCTTTGCTATTTTGTCTCGGTAACCTCTTTGTCCTGTTGGCTATGAGGTCTCGCAGTGCAATAAATTCATGGCTGAGTTCAAGCGTTAACCTTGTGGCCACCATATTTGCGCTAGCGGGTCTGTTCAGCCTGGCCGCCCTTGAGAATATATTTTGGGCCTTTCAGTTTGCTTGGTTCTTGATATACGCGCTTTCCGCACTTGCAATTTTGGGCATTGTCTACTTTGCGAAAAGGGGATTTCCAACATGGCGTACGGTACCGACTCTCGTTTTGATAGCTGTGGTCGCTTCGATCTCGTCGTCTCAAGGACTTTTCATATTTATTGCTGAAATCATCGCAGTACTGCTTTACGCAATAGCGGAGTCCGATCGAAGTACAAGGCGTCACCATTTAAAAGTCGCCGCAGGGGTCGCAGCCTCTTTTGTTGTCACGGTGAGCATATATTTTTATAATTTGAACTTTGCAAAAATTGCTGGCCCCACTCCTGGCGGGCACTATGGCGTTGGGTACCTATATGACTATTTCACTACCGTGGCTACGACCTACAGCCTTGGTTTGACTCACCATGGTTCGGTCATCGCAAGGGACTCAGTAGGTGGTATCTATCTACTGATTGTGGTCGTCACATTAATTCGATTTATCCGATTTCGCTCTTTGCCGGATCCGTTGGTGGCTTACTTTATCAGCTATGCCGTGATTTTTGAGCTGGCTGTAACGATGTCCCGCTACAAATTTGGGTTGCTCCAGGGCGGATCGTCTCGATATGCGCTCTATTTCCTGCCGGCGGTCGCCGTTCTGCCTCTCCTTGTTCAGGGATGGCTAAGGCGACCAGATTCTTCGAAGGGTCAACCTAGCCGCTACGCAATAGACGCTATCGATTTTGGGTCGGTGTTTGCTACCGGCGCTCGACTAGCTCTGTTAGCCCTCGTTGCGTTTACCTCGTATAAGGTCGATACCAATTTTGGCATTCCAACCGCTAGCGTCATTGAAAATCAACGAAAAGCGGCGGTAGTTCAGGTAAAAGACTATCCAAAGTGGAATGTAGCCGAAGTAAGGCTGTACCTCTTTCCTTCGGCCCACTATGTAGCACCATACGTTCAGTTTTTTCGGCGTTATGAGGCGAATTTCGGTAAAGGTTATGCTTCTTTGGCTTCGAATGCCAACAAGCTCTGATCGCTAGTACCGTTAGGTGGTGGCTAGATCGTTCCATTCGCTACGGCTTGCGCAATCCATGGAATCACGACGTCAAGCATTTCGTCGAGCGAAGTAGCCGCACGGAAACCGAGGATCTTTTCAGCTTTATCCACAGCCGGGATTCGGCGTTGGACGTCGTATTGGAAAGGTTCATCCTCTACGTAGCGAAACGGAGTGCCGTCTTTATGGATCTTGTTCCATATCAGACGGGACAGTTCCAGGACTGTTGTACTTTGGTCGGTCGAGAGATTGAAGTCGTCGTTAATCGCGTTTTTGGATTCCATCGCAAGCACGATTCCTCTGGCTAAGTCAACTCCATAGGTGTAATGCCTGATCTGTGATCCATTGCCCAGGATATGGAGCGGATCCTGGCCTTTGAGCACCTTTTGGACTAGATCTGGCACAACATGGCTCATAGCTAAGGTGACGTTTCCGCTCTGTACGTCTACGTCGGATAATGCGCGTGATTCTCCTATGCCGACGCAGTTGAAGGGACGACATATGGTGTAGGGCAGACCGTATTGGTCATAGGCGGCTTTGGCGAAGTACTCTACGGCAAGTTTTTGAAATCCGTAGGAGGAGAGTGGTGGGGCAATCTCAAGCTGTTGCCCCTCGAAGCTTGGCCAAGTCGTTGCGGATTCGAACACCATTGAGGACGAAAGATAGGTAACTTTCTTAAGGCGGCCTTCTTTATGGGACTTGATCGCCGCATCACAAGTAGATGCGATTATCCGCTCGTTCGTCGCCAAGAGGTCATATGCGAAGGTGTGGAAGTAAGAGATTCCACCGATCATGGCGGCGCCGGCGATTAAGTGGTCGACGTCACTGCAAAGTTCACCCATCAGCTTGGTGTCGCGTACGTCCGCCTCTACGAAGTGATAATTCGGGTGTGAATCGTAACTTTTGACTACCTTGCCGTATTTGGAGTAGTTGTCGATGCCAATGACTTCATACCCCTTGGATAGCAGTTCTTCGACGACATATCCACCGATGAAACCGGCTGAACCGGTTACTAATACTCGTTCCACGCGACCCTTTCTATTGCAGTGCTAGGTTAACCAAAACAACTCGCCAAAGGGTTCCCATCTTCAAGTCCACCTAGTTCCCCAAACCGAATGCGTAGAGGTACCACTTGAGGTAAAGAGGGAGCCACTCGGTGAGTCGGAATTTGGAGATTCCGTCAGTTCGCTCCAACCAAATTGTAGGGACCTCCGCCACGGGCAGGCGCCGTCGCCTAGCCTTCGCAACAAGCTCGAGCCCGACTTCAAAGCCCTTATCGGACTCGATTCCGACCGAATCCACAAATGGCTTTGAGTATGCCTTAAATGAGTTTGTTGCGTCCCAAGTCCCAATTCGTGCGAATATGCCGAGGGTAATGCCAGCGGTGCGAGAAAGTACACTTTTGAAAAATGGAGCGCCAATCTGTTGACCGCCACGAGAATATCTCGTAGCCGCAGCGACGACGACGCCACGTTCTACTAGACGAACCATCTCCTCGATCTGGTGGGGATCATCGCAGCCGTCGGCCATAGTCACTACGACAATATCGGAATTAGCCTGGCTGAATCCGTAACGAATTGCCTTGGCGGGCCCCCGACCTAGATCATTAATGGCCACTCGTAGCCTGGAATCGGTTTTACTCAGTTCATGGATGAATGGAATCGAAGAGTCAGACGGCGAATCGACTACTACCAAGATCTCCGCAGACGAGCCTACCGCTTCGAGCAGCCGCTCTATTGGCCCCACGACTGACTGGCCTTCTTCGTGGGCGGTCACAATAACGCTGTAACGAGGGGTCAAAGTCCGCTCTCCTCGTTGCGAAGACTCCACACGTCGACTACTGGAAGTTTTGTTGCTAAATCCGCATAGACCTGGTGTGGGGCACCGATTACCAAAACGTCAGAGCGAGCCAAGACCGTTTCGAGAGGATAAAGCTCTTTGTCGGAAGTAACGTAGGGATCTGTGCATAGCACGGCACCCGCTCGATAGCGTAGGATGCGTTTTATTTTGTAGCTCAGGCTTGATCGAGTGTCGTCCGACTCGCCTTTGAACGCCATGCCTAGCAGCCCAACGGTTAGCTCATTGAGCTTTTCAAACCGACGTTCCATTTGCGAAATGACATAGAGCGGAAAGCCCTCATTCACCGAGATTGCGGC
>JAJZCF010000028.1 GCA_021846265.1 Actinomycetes bacterium
CTATTGTCGCATTTTCAACATAACAGCCGGTGCAGCCGTTAGACTTATAGAACATAACAAAGCCGGGTAGGCCCTCTAAATCTCCGCTATGGCGCGCCGGCGAGGTAAATGAAGGCAATTAAAAGACTCTTTGAAATGCAGCGGTCCGAGCTGACCGGACTCATAGGCTATCTTGCGGTAGCGGCCCTGTTTCGGGCGAGCACCAACAGTGTCCAGACTACAGCCCCGCTTTTAGGCAGACAGGACCTAGGTCTGTCGACCTCGTCCGTAGGTCTCGCAGTCGCAATCTCTGGGGTATCGGCGGTACTGACCGCTTTTTTGGTCTCCGTCAGAAAAAAGAGGCTGAAATCCGCTCCGCGACTTGCTCTAATTGCGACGGGACTTTCAATCCTCCTGGTGATTTCGAAGGATCCTGCGGGATTCTTTTTGGGCTACATGACCCTCGGCATATCTGGCGGTCTCATGTATCCGAGCTTGGCCACCATCGGCTCCCACCTAGAAGGCATCTCGCCAAGTAGGGGGGTTGCTGCTTACACCTTCGCCCTCTCTGCGAGCTTGGCTGTCGGACCACTCCTGGAATCGGTACTACTTCGATTGTGGCCTGGGTCTCTGGTTGTAGCGATGGGAAGTTTTGTGCCTTTCGTCCTCCTCGCCCTCTGGCTGACCAAAAGAGCCGACGTGGGAATGGTGGAAGACCTCCCAGGAGAGGTGGCACCAAAAAGAAAGGTGACCGTCAAGGAGTTAATGAGAATTAGAGGCTTCAGGATAGCCATCTATACCCAACTAATCTATTCCTTCCCATTCGTGGCCGCTATCTCCTTCGGAGCTTTGGCCGCTCACTTCATCTACCACATCTCCGCTTCTTCCACTCAGCTAGCCTTTACCGCACTCTTTGGCGCATCCTTCGCATCCCGGGGCGTCATAGTTCTATACCCTCATCGATTGAAGCTGCGAGCCCTGGTCATATTCTCGTCCTCACTCTCGATCATTGCCATAATTATCTTCGCCACCGGCAGCTCTCCTTTAGAGCTCTTTCTCGCCTTCGCTCTGCTCGGTGTTCCACATGGGCTCGTATACCCGATATCCCTCAATCTCGCCAGAAACTCCGTCTGTGAGGCTGAGCTAGATCGGGCGAACTCCTTGCTCTCGGCGGCCGCGGGCAGTGCCAACATAATCTCGCCCTTTGTTTTGGGTTACTTTGCCGATTTCTTCGGATTGCGGTGGATGATCATCTTGGTCTTGATACCAACTATTGCTTTTGCCATACCTTCAATCAAGCGAGAAGGGTATCTAACCGTCGCCGCTAACTAGCTCGAAGAAGCACTTTGAGGGGCAACTCGGTATAAAGAAAGCGGCTGTCACACCCGCCAAGTACTCTATTGGAAAATTCGTCCGTCGCTAATCCCAGGATCGCAGCAGAGTAACATAATTTTCGTCCGATTGACTACGAGGGCGCATGTGAAGTTATCTAAATATGCCAAACACGATAACATCAAGCATCAGACGGCACTGCTCCGAAGTAGCGCCGGAAAGTTAGCACGTGCGTGCCTATATGAAGCTGGTCATGCAATCAGGGTCAATCG
Organism: Actinomycetes bacterium; assembly: GCA_021846265.1. Taxonomy (GTDB): domain Bacteria; phylum Actinomycetota; class Acidimicrobiia; order Acidimicrobiales; family Acidimicrobiaceae; genus JABEUN01. The sequence goes on from JAJZCF010000028.1 coordinate 1,584, forward strand.
CGCAGCCAGGCCGGTTAAGGGGTAGGTGGATGGAATACCATACTTTTATGCACCGTAACTCAAAGCACCCCGAGCGCGATCGTGCCTGATGAAAGACCACCCACGCTCGTGACCAAAAATGAACACTCTGGAGATGCCTAGTGGGAATTCAAACAACTTGGGTAACCCCAGAGGCAGATCCAATCCGAGTACTTGCAGATGAGGTCAAAAGGCTAAAGGGTGGCGATACGCTCGCAAAAATTCACGTTATCATCGATTCTCATGAAACTGGCGTATTGACCAGCAGAAACCTTGCGCCACTCTTCGCAGGTTCGGATAGCGGAAATGGTCTTGTTGCGGTTGACTTTATTACCTTCGATCAGCTGGCGGAGTCTATTGTGCGAAAGGATGGGTCTTTAGCGAAGCGTCGAATGTTGAACGCTGGAGTAATTCGACTAGCCGCTAAAAAGGTTCTCGAAAACCACGGCCAAGAGTTCCCTGGCACAAATCAAAAAAAGGTCACTATCAACTCCTTCAATTCGATCTTTCGTAGCTACGAACGTCTAAAGGACCATGAGAGGGCCATCCTCAGAAAGGTTCCTGGGAGGACTTCAACGCTCATCGGCATTTGTGACGAGATGAGCGACCGGATAATGTCGGAATTTTATTCGACTACCGAACTGCGACGAAGTGCGGCCGAAGCACTCCGAACCCATCAAGAGAACCTTTACCTAGCTCCGGTGATAGTTTTTCTTCCTACCCATATCAACAGGTCAGGCGCCGAGATACTTCGCGAGTTATCTAACCAGTGTCAAGTGTCAACAATCCTTCGGACTTATGGCGACGGAGATCTAGACGGCTCGTTCACCGCCTGGGCCAAGCGCTCTGACCCGTCACTTATTGAACCCTCCCCGTGTTCATATCCGGTGTCAAATTTGACCTACGTAGATGCACACGACCCTACCGACGAAGTTCGACATGCAATAAAAGCGATAATAGAAGAGGCAAAAAAAGGGACAAAGTTTTCCGAAATGGAGGTCGTATACACCTCCGAGGAGCCCTACCTTCCTTACCTTCTGGCTCAACTAAATCGGTCTCACATACCTTTCGCAGCTTCCCCCGCTGGCCACCTACGAGATACCGCCTGGGCAAGACGATTACAGACGACTTTAGAGATTACTTCGTCGACACTGACACTCCCAGGTATCTTCGATCTTTTGAAGTTGCGGGGCAATGCTTCCCGTGAAACTGCTTCCCATGAGGAAGTCATGCCGATCTCCGCTATGGAAGAAGTAGCACGCTCGGTTCTTGGGAATTTGGCGGAATCGGATTGGCTTGGCAGGTTAGAGGGCTGCGGAAATGAGCTTCTAGGCGACTTAAAAAGTTACAGATTCAGCCGTAATTTCAACCCAGCGCAGATCCAACAGGCTTGTCTAGGGCTGATAGAAGAAATCAAGAACATAGTCCAAATGCGAGAGTCCACTAAGGATAAAACTCTGAGCTTTGCTGATTGGATAGAGTGGGGAGACAAGTTTCGGCTTTGGGAGCTTCAAGTCGGCGATGAGATCTCCACCGATACGCAGATTGAGGCGAACCAAAACGCAATAACCGAAGTCTTACAGAATTTGAAAAAACTCGATCTGATCGTCGCAGCTGTGACCTTCGAGGAGTTTCGAGACTCGGTCTTGGACGCCGTCGACTCGGAGCAGCTGAAAGTCGGAAAAATAGACCATGGCTTACCGATCCATCCAATCTGGTCGACTCCATTCAGTCCACGAAAATTAGTGATTGTCCTTGGGATGACCGAAGACCGAGTGTCAGCGCTCAAGGGTCGCGACCCGCTTATAACGCGCTACTTAGAAGGTAAGTACCGTCTTGAAGGACATGCCGAGAGTGCTCGCTACTTCGAAGCCAAAGCCACATTATCGAATGTCATCTTCTCTTCAGAAGAAGTCATCCTTTCTAGTTGCAGAAGTGACCTAAGCGACTCGAAGGCCAAGTCACCAGCCAGATGGTTGTGCGACCTAATCTCAATGTCCATCGGCAGGCGGGTCTCGACTTCGGAATATCTATTTTTAAAAGATCCCAAGTTGAGGCATTTAGAAGGAGACTTTAGCGAGCTTTTGAAGATCCCTGCTCCGATCGAAGAGCGCGACCTCAATATTCTCCGGGCCATAAAGATCAGCGGTTACACCTCCGATCTTGAGAGATATCAGCCAAGTGGAGTCGATGGCTTGCTCAAAAGAAGCCTCAGACTTAAAGGCGCCAAGGCCTCTTGGAATTTCACTGAATTTGATGGAATGGTTGGCGATGCTATTTTTGGGCAGATCGAAAAGGAGGCTTTTTCTCCGACTGCCCTCGAGCGCTGGGCGACCTGTCCATTTTCTTACTTCGCCAGGGACATACTTTCGATTGATTCAGTAGAGTCGCCCTCGAGCGAAGCTCGAATTTCACCACGAGATCGGGGGAACATCATCCACTACGCGCTAGACGCGATGGTCAAGTGGTCTCTCAAGGATCCCAACGGCACAGCTTCGAAACCTGGTACCCCTTGGAGCGAAGAAGAGACGGGGGTCGCCGTCAATAGCGCGGAAGCAAAAATTGCCGAGTTTGCCAGATTGAGTCGATTCGCTAAACCCCTCTATTACGGTTTCGAGCGAAATCAATTGATCAGTGAAATCAAAGAAATAGTCTACAAAGACGGCAAGTTTCGTGAGAACAGCCAGGCGGAAACGATCGGCTCTGAGGTCTACTTCGGACCAAATGAGCGCCTTCGAGCAAAGATTGGGGTCAGCGGAAAGCCGGGCATCGAATTCGCCGGAAGAATCGACAGGATAGATCTGAGGCACAGCCTGAACCAGATGGTAGTAATCGACTACAAGTCCGGAAAGTCAGGCCTATACAAGATATCACCGGAGAATCCGACTCAAAACGGAAGAAACCTCCAGCTCGCCATATATGCGGCAAGCCTTAGCGAGATGGAAGAAGTCTCTGATTTGAATCCTGAATTACTCGGCGAATACCTCTTCACCGCACCATCCGAAGAAGCGAAGAGGATTAGCCTGCTTCTTAGCGACGAAGTGAGGGAGAAGGTCGGCGTAGTCGTCAAATCAATTGTGCAAGCCATCCGGACCGGCTCGTTTCCCCAGGGACTCCTCAACCCACCGGCCAATCCGATCGGCTGCGAATATTGCGACCCTTCGAATCTGAGACCGCGATGGCACAACCAGCAGATTAAGGCCAAGCTTGACGACCCACTGATCTCGAGTTTTGCGGACCTGGTCTACCCCGATGATCTGCGCAGCCAGGATAACTATCCAGATGGCGAGGGCGATTGATTGTGACTGATCCCGAACTAAATCACAACACTGTTGCAAATTTGAAAAAACCACCCGTAAAAGACCAGGCTGCGCGGGAAAAGATCGCCAAACAACTCAATAGAACCATGTTCGTCGAGGCTGGTGCTGGTAGCGGAAAGACCTCTTCACTGGTGGAAAGGGTCAAGAATCTACTTTTAATCGAGGGCGTAAGTATCTCCGAGATCGTCGCTATAACTTTTACCGACAAGTCTGCTAAAGAGCTTTTAGAAAGAATAACCTTCGAACTAGCCGAACTAGAGCGGGGCGAACTAGATGAGATTACTTCAACGAGGGTCAAGCAGGCGCTATCGGAGATAGAACAGGCCCCTATTGGAACCATTCACTCTTTCGCCAGGCGGATACTGAGCAATTTTACCTTTGAGGCTGGACTTACGCCCGAAATTGAAGTTTTGGATGAAATCGAAAACGAAATTGAATTTGAATCTCGCTTTCAAGGCTTTCTTTCAAAACTGCTAGAAACTGCTCCGGACCCCGCCGGAGAGAACTCCCTCGCTTGGGCGATGCTGGTAGCTCACTCGCAAGGAGCGAACCTAAAGGTACTAAAGAAGGCTGCTAGGGCACTAGATGCGGCTTGGCCCCTCCTGTCAAGGACACCCGCCTCAGCATCAATTGCGCCTGCGCCACAATTGACCTCGGAGATCAGTGCAAAAAACCGAGAGCTTCTAGCGTTGTCCAATGAGCTAGCAGGCTTATTCGAATCCGAAACGAGGGCGGCTAAGAGGTGCTCCAAACTAATTGCTTTTTCGGAGCGATTGGTGGATCCATTGTCTTCGAACAACCTGTTCTCGGTCTTAGGCATCCTAAAGGATGCCCCCAAGCCCAGCGAAAGAAAACCGAGCGGCAGGAGTCCGGCCAAGGCTTCTCAGGCGAGAATTACCCACTTGATCGGGCTCACCGAAGACCTCTATCAAGAAATTGTCGACGTCAAAACCCGCTATGTCCAGTACTGGATATCTAAACTGACTGAAGCCTTGGTTGAATTTGTCTTCGAAGGGGTCGAAGACAGGCGCAAGCAAGGTCGTCTCAGCTATGAAGACCTGCTCGGAATGGCACGAGAACTACTCCGCGGTCCCGATTCAAGGGCCGTGCTAGAACAGCTTGGCCAGCAATACAGCCACTACCTAATTGACGAATTTCAAGATACCGATCCCCTGCAAATCGACTTGATTTTCTCGCTAGTCGGGGCGACTTCCCCTCTATCTGGAGGTTCGCAGGACACTTTGAAATCGGGATCTGTGTTTTTCGTGGGCGATCCCAAACAGTCCATCTACCGTTTCAGGGGTGCAGACCTGCACCAATTCAACGTCGTAAGGTCTGATATGGAACTCCTAGGTGGAGACGTGGTCGAGTTGACAACTAACTTCAGGAGTCGCTTAGGGATCGTTGATTTTGTCAATTCCGTCTTCGAAAGGCTGCTAGACAGATCCACGCAAGGTTATCCCTTCAAGGCTTTGACGCCACACATCGACGAAAAGCCAGGACAAGACTCAGTCATTATGCTCGGACCCTCTGAAGCGATCACAAACTTCATCGGCCCAATCCGAGATCAAGAGGCCAGAGCGATCGTATCTCAGATAGATGACATGATAAAAAGCAAAATGGTGGTAAGGGACCGATTTACCGGTGAGCACAGAGAGATATCGGAATCCGACATAGCGATACTCTCCCCCCAACGGACCGGCTTTGATTCAATAATTAAAGAGTTGGATTATTCGCCCTATCAATACGCCATCGGTTCGATCATCTCCGTCTACAAGTCCCAAGAGATCAACGACCTTTTAATCACCCTTAGAGCAATTGACGATCCAGGAAACGAGATATGCGTATTAGCAGCTCTGAGATCCCCCTTATTCGGCTGCTCCGACAAGGAGATCTACAACTACATCAAGGATTTTGGCCACCGGATTAACTTCGAGCTCGATCCTCCTCCACTTGACGAGGAGAGTAACTCCGTAGTAGCGGCCTTGAGCTACCTGCGCCAAAAACGGTACTCGTTAGGCTCCTTTGTTGTCCACGAGCTGATTGAAGCAATTATTTCCGAGAGACTCTGCTTCGAAATTGCACAGTTTGACAAAAAACCCCAGCAAAGTCGATCTAGGTATAGGCTCCTTTTAGAAGAAGCCCGTCTTTGGGGTCAAAAGGCTCCGCGGGGGACCCTAAGCCAATACTTGGAATGGTCTTACTCTCGCCAGGAAGCTGACAAGGCCATAGAGGAGCTGCCGCCGCCTCAAGACGCAGGTCAGATCAAGCTTATGACCATTCACTCTTCAAAAGGACTAGAATTCCCGGTCGTTTTTCTCGCCGGAATTTCTTCGAGTAATTCTGCGAGATCACAAACACTGGGCTTCTCAGACTCCGGCGAGCCGCTATTGAAAATCAATTCCGCTCTGATATCTCAAGGATTCGATGAGTGGCAATCAGAAGATAAACAAGCACAAGAGGCCGAGTTTCGGCGTCTGCTCTACGTTGGGTGCACCCGCGCTAGGGATCTTCTGATCATCTCTACCTACCGGAAGTTCGTAAAGGAGTCGACGTCACCATGCGGCGCTGACTTGATCATAAATACCATTGTCGAAGGTTCAATCCCAGTAACGAAACTGGCCGGCAGAAATCTATCTTCACCGACTCACCGAAAGAAAGTGCCCGCTGCTTCGGCAACTTTCGAACTCCAAGATGCTGAGGCTAATTATCAGCTGGCGCAACGGGCCATAATAGACGCTTCAAAATCCCAGGTCACTACGGCGACAAATCCCATACCGGAGGATGCTCCCCTATCGAGCCCGATCGACAACACTAAAGAACCGAAGATATCCGCCTCAAGCCGTGACTTCAAATCAAACAGCGAGTCGGTAATCATTGGCAATGCAGTGCACTTTGCCCTGTCGGTGCTTGATATCACATCACTCAGGGACTACCAGGGCGATGAATTGCCCGAGGATTTGCTGATAAGGTTGGTAAAGCCTGCGGTCCTCGAATCCTGCCACAAGTACAGTTCAGAAGATCTTCTCGAACGAGTATTGACCTTAGCCGTCGCTGCGTGCAGGAGTGAGATCCTCAAAAGGGCGGCGGCGTCAAGGCACTGGAAGGAGATGCACTTCTGTAGCGAACTTAAAAACAGACAGATTCTAGAAGGGTACGTCGATCTTCTTTTCGAAGATAGCGGCTCCCTCCACATAGTCGAGTATAAAACAGCCGAGTTCGCTACCAAATGGCTCATCGACCAGAGGGTCACCGACTACCTATCCCAAGCAGCTACCTACAAAGAAGCGATAGAACGAGTTAGCAATAGGCCAGTCGGTTCCGTGACTCTGCTATTTCTAACCAACCAGGGCGCACAAGCTAAAATCCTCGACAGCTCTCAGCTGGCAATATAGCCTTTCCGACTCAGCTCACAACTAAAAATTGTCGTCACTACCCCGACTCTTCGAGTTCTTCTTCAGGTCTCGTCGTCTTGAAGAAGTGGTAATAGAGCATGCCGCTCAGGAGCTGCAATAGTCCACCGATCTCAAAAGGAATGCTGAGTGAAAGGTTGTCGAACATCCAACCACTTAACGATGGCGAAGCCGCAGAGAAGACCTGGCTTGGGACATTCGAAAGTGCAGCTACCCTGGCACGTTCATCGGGATGTGCCATTGCGACGGCGAAGGATTGACGCAGCGGCAATGCAGCCCTTTGAGCGACCATCCTGATCAAATAGACCACCGATGCAACGAGAAAATTTGGAGCCAGGGCGAGAGGGAAAAGCAAGATGCTCTGAGCAAATCGCAAAAAAGTACTGGCTTTGACGATTCCGAAGCGTCTCGCCAAAGGTGCCGCCGATATCGCAGAGCTCAGAGAGGCCAAGTTCACTATGGCAAATAGAAAACCTATTTTCGCTGGCCCGGCTCCGAATCGCCTAAAAAACCAGTAGGTGATGAACGGTCCGAACATTCCGACCGCAATGCCATTGAATGAGTTTGTAGCCCAAAGCCTAACCAGAAGCTTCATCGACCTCTTTGGCCAGAATCCACCCCCGGCGCGCGCCTTTCGCACCTTAGCAGACTCGACCTTCTCCTTTATGCCAAGCGCCAAAAGTGAGGCGCTGATCGAAAGGGCCGCAATAATCAACATAGAGAACCTAAATGCTGCACTTAGATCCGTGCCTTTGAGGTGACCCCCCGGAGCGAACACCGCCAGCAGTGCCCCTAAGAGCGCACCGAGTGTCGACATGAGCGAAATTCGTCCAAAAACATCGTTTCGAAACTTGGCGGGAACGCCTTGCATCAAAAATGAACTCTCCGCTGGTTGGTAAGGACCGACCATTCCCCCGCCGGCACCCGCACCTCTGCCGAACGAACCGAGGGCCGCAAATATGTAAAGGCCGACGATATGGGAGAAAAAGGCGTAATATATGGCGGCCATGGCAGCGAGAAGCGGAAAAACTACCAGTGCAAACTTGTTACCGATCTTGTCAGCTAAATACCCTACGAGCGAAGACATCACCGCAGAAACGATTCCCACCAACGCAAAAAGCTCGCCGAGTCTGGTTCCATTAAAGCCCAACAGTGCGAGGTAGATAGGGACAATCACACCCGCTAACGACCTCGCCGCACTCATCACGAGCCTCGCCAGCCAGATCAATTTTATGTTTCTGTCCACCCAATCAGGGAAGAACCAATCGGCAAAGGCCCTAATCGAAAGCCACTTTCTTATAAGTTTTCAGACAAGCTTTAGCAGCACTGCAGAATTCGGTGTGTTATACAACTAATAGCCTACCCGTTCTTCTCGCTGGCAGGAAAAACTGAGTCCAAAAAGACCCAAAGATATGCCGCATCGATTCTTACTTTTCTCCTGAAAAATGACCGACCCACGGTGTGTCCCGACCGTAATCCACCTTTTGCAAGGGCATTCGGAACGGTTTTCTGTAAAAGATCATCCCTCACCACGGCTAAAGCGAGATTTAGTCTGAAACCAAATTTCTCGTCAAACGGCTTTTTTAGGCTGGCTCGACCTAGCGCAAGCCTTTCCAAATCTCTCTCGTTTCTCCCCTGGGGTCCTTCTCAATTCGAGCATCGCCACCGAAGATCCGAACCGTACGATCATCGGTCGAGTAGCTATCCCAGCCGGGATCGAGATTCTTAATGAAGGCTACCCAAGAGGAATGCATCTCATCTGCTAACTCTTGTGGTCCCTCGAGAAATGCGGGGCCAACCCCTTCAGATAAAACGCCAAGGGTATCAAAAACAAAAGGCAGCTCGAGTGCGTGACAAGCCCCGAGCCGACCGTCAAACATCTGAGATTGCCACTGGAATTCATAGAGGTAGCTGCTTGCCTTTGCATCTTGTCGAGCCTCCGCAAGTCGGATGGCAGGGATCCTAAAAAACCAATCCCCGGCCATCTGGGAAAAAAGCTCTCCCTGAGGCTCATCGGCGAGCAGCTTTTGATATACGGCCAGCTTGTCCGCGTCTAGGCCAAAAGCCATGGCACCAAACACAACCACCGCCGAGTCGATAACTTCATAGACGCCCGTCGGGACACTGAAGAAATTAAATTCCTGCCTATTCGTTCCGATCATCACCACCACATCATCTCCGGCTCCTGCTCTAATCGACTCGATAGGAGGTGCCTTAATAACAGCGGCATCAATTGTTGGTTCAAAAATCATCAAATTTAGGGTAATTTCGCCCCATTTAGCCAAATCAGGCTTAGCTTGTGGCTGGGATGCCAAGGCCGAAATCGCATCTATTAGTCGATCGACCTCAACCGCCCTGAACTGGTCGCGCACCGGCTCTATACCTAATTCTTCGGCCAAATAGCCGGCCACCTTCTTAGCGGTAGCCGCGCTCAGGTAGTGATGAGCCGCTCCACTTTGCATAATGGCACCCCTGAAAAGCCCCTTCGCAGCTTCGAGAGAAAGAAGTGTCCCGACGCTCATTGCCCCAGCTGATTCGCCAGCGACAGTGACCTTATGTGGGTCGCCTCCAAAGGAGGCAATGTTTTCTTGGATCCATCGAAGCGCCGCAAGCTGATCGAGGATGCCAAGGTTGGATATTCCATCGTCCAAAAAAAGAAATCCATCCGCCCCTAGGCGGTAGTTGATCGTCACGCAAACAACCCCATCACGGGCAAAATTGGTGCCGTCGTAGGTCGAGACTGCACCGGAGCCATTCAAGAAAGACCCGCCGTGGATCCAAACCAAAACCGGCAGGTCCTTGGCCTCAGTCCCAGGAGTCCATACGTTCAAGTTCAAACACTCCTCACCAGCGATAGCCGGTTCTGGGAGTATTTTGTCAAACGGTGGCTGGTAGGGACCTTTGGGAACTGTCGGCCCATATTCCATGCAATCTCGAACTCCCTCCCAGCTCAGGTGGGGAATAGGAGGATACATGCGGTTTTTGCCAAAAGGTGGGGCGGCGTAGGGTATGCCTTTGAAGGATACCACTCCAGCTTGCTCCGATCCTCTGATCATTCCGCTGGTGGTCTTCACTATCGGTTCCACGCCATCTCCCTTTGGTTGCTCAGCACTGCTTCACTTAGTCCCACTAGTTGAGATCCTAAGCGAAACTGCTGCCAAGTAATAGGCAGTCGAATACCTGCCCGCTTAATGATCGAGCAAACCGGTGACCACTTTCCATGCCTACAGGAAGGTGCTTTTCAGAACGCCCATGACGTCACCGCCTACGATGAGTTCTGAAGGCTCAGTCCAAGCCAAGTTCAAAGCTAACGCACGTTTCATAATATTTCGTGCAGCCTTTATGTCCCGATCCTGAACATATCCACAATAGTTACAGCTATGGATACGCTTAGATAGTCTCTTAGGAAAGATTTCATCACAATTCGAGCAGAGTTGACTCGTATTTTTGGGATCGACCAGCGTGACACAACGACCAGCTTTCTCCCCTTTGCACGTCGCAGGTTGTATAAGTTGCGCACAAGCCGCATTAATCATGCTTTTGGCTAGATAGTGGCTTAGTTTTTTGAGAGCCCCTTAGCTGCAGGACTGCAGGCACTCTAGGGTTATCGTGCCAAAAACCGAACAATGCACCTTATATTTGGATTCACCAATGTAAAGATAGCCAGACCGAATGGATGATATCAATGTCAGAAAGCCCTCAGGCGCAAGGCGGACAGCTGGATCGTTCGGAAAGAAAAGTCATCTCTTTGATGACCGCGTCCCATGGCATACAGCACTTTTACGTCTCAGGGATAGCACTTACCTACCCATACGTGATCAAAGAGTTTCACGCCTCATATGCGAGCCTCGGCGTGATACTAGGAGTGTCTGGGGTGATCGGCGGACTTCTGCAGAGCGCAGCTGGACTTGTAAAGGGCCGTCAAGCCCGATCCATTTTGGCACTTCAGGACATCGGCTTAGCGCTAGCTAGCTTCTTTGGCGCAATCTCCCCGGGATTTGCGGCCTATGCCGGCGCTAAGGTTTTTGGTTCATTAGCGCAGTGGCCCCAGCACCCAGTTGGAAGCGCCTACCTCTCCGAGAAGTTTCCATCACGAAGGGGAACAGTACTCGCTTGGCATACAACCGGAGGATCGATCGGTACCCTTCTTGTACCGATTGCCATGTCGGTAGCTATCACCGCTTACGGATGGAGAGTAGCACTTGGGCTATTGGGATTGACACTGCTGGTTGGCGCGGCGATCGTTCAGTTCTTCCTTCCGCCACAGCAAAAACCGAAAGTCGTCCCATCAAAAAAAATAGGCCGGCCATCGCTCTCCTCGATGCTCACTTCGGTCCGAAACATCGGGGTCGTCATAGGGGAGACGACCAGCGAGACCAAAAGAATACTCATCGCTTCTACCGTTGCCGCCGGGGGTCGTGGGCTCGGCGTGATCGGTGCATTCATACCTCTCTATCTCGAAGACTCCCGACATCTAAGTCAGATCGAAACCGGAATAATCTACACAACCATGCTGCTAGGTGGGGTTATCGGACCACTGTACGCCGGAAATCTATCGGACCGCATTGGACGTAAGACCGTCATTATGGCTTCCTATTTCCTCGGAGCGGCTTCCTTCATGGGCTTTGCGCTAACCGGCCCGAACAAGGTTCTCCTCGGAATATGGGGATTTGCAGTAGGCGTGCTTGCCTATTCAGAATCTCCACTATTGCAGTCGATGTTCGCCGACTCGGTGCACAACAAAGAGGGTAACTCCGCCTTCGGGGCATACTTTTCGATCGCCTACGGCGTGGGTGCCATTTGGCTCAGTATCCTCGGGTGGGTGATAGCGGACTTTGGCTTTAAAGCTTTCTTCTCTGCCATGGCCATCTCATTCCTGGTAGCCGGGGGAATCATTGCCACGCTTCCAAGGCCAGCTAAATTAAGCGCCTGACACAATGACACCAGAAACTCTCGGACGGTCATCGGGTCGACTAGCCGCTAATTTAGGTTGATGGATGGACTTGAGGCAGATGGATTGATCCAGATTGAACCGGTAACGCCGCAGGAGTTCGAGGCTACGGGCGAAATCGTTCTGAAGGCTTACCGCAACCTTTTAGGCGCATCCCTAGACGAAGGCTATGCCCGCTACATCGGGGACATTTCGGCCAGGGTTGATGTTTCTTTGGTGCTGGTACTGAAGAAAAATGACAAGGTAGTTGGAACCGTAACCTTCGTTGACGACTCCTCGTCTCCAATGGCCGAAGGACTCCAAGATGGCGAGGGACTGATCCGAATTCTTGCGGTCGATCCCGCCGAGCAGCAAAGCGGTTACGGAAGAATGCTGATGATGGAAGTTATCCGCTTAGCAAGGGAACGGGGCCTAGAAGCGCTTTTCCTCCATTCCACACAGGAGATGGTACAAGCTCACAGGCTATATCAGTCGCTAGGCTTCCTTCGTACGTCAAAAAGGGACTATCGCCCCATCGAAACGGTCTCACTTTTAGCATTCAGGCTGCCATTAGATTAGTTCGGCATCCGAAGATCTCAATTCCTACTCAGTTGCCTCCCGTTGATCTTTTACCCGTTGAGCACTGTCAAAAATCGACGGCAACTGGACGAATCGCCACTTAGCAACTTTCCTTCGTCAACTCCTAATCGCTATTCGCAAGAGCTCCCTTTCAATTGCACTGATTCCTCGCTGCTTGGACCAGATGGCGTAGAGGGACCGGCTTAGGTCTAAGCCTTCAACTTCGACGTGAACTAGCTCGGATCGCTCCACTTCTTGAAAAACGGCAAGGCGGCTCAGGACACCAGCTGATGCTGAATATGCCAGGGCGGATTTGATCATAGCCGTCGAACCCATTTCCGCTTTGACGCTGAGGTCAGTCAGCCCCAGGCGAGCCATCGCCTCTTCAAATATCTCTCTAGTCCCAGACCCGCGCTCACGCAAGATTAACGGTCCCCGTGAGACTTCGAGCGGCGATAAAGCCCTGTTCAATCTCGCCCACCCGTGGTGGGGAGCGACGACTATCCAAAGTTCGTCCCCTCCGACGGCAATTCGTTCTAGATCGGTGTGGTTGCTACTCGATTCGATAAAACCTAAGTCCCCCGTAGCAAGGACGGACTCCACTACCTTTGCTGAATTAGCGACGGTCAACTCCGGCATTACGCCGAGGTCAACTAAACGCAGCTTGTCTAGCCATTGTGGCAGCAAATATTCTGCGATCGAATAGCTCGCCGAAACCCGGAGTCGCTGAGCTTGCGATCCCGAGGCCTCAATTGCGCTGAGCATCAAAACTTCTGCCGCCGCCAAAACCTTCTTTGCCTGCTCATAGATGACAAGCCCAGACTTAGTCGCAGTGCTGCCATGTGAGGTCCGATCTAGAAGGGTTAGCTTCAGGACTCTTTCCAGAGTGACAAGCCTCTCGCTCGCCGACGGTTGGGAGATCCCATACAGTGACGCCGCCTTTGAAAGGCTCCCCAACTCCACTACCGCTACAAATATCTCGAGTCCTTCTAGCGACGGGACTAAAGGATATAAGGCCATGCCATAGTCTATCCCTATAGCCCCAAAGGCAGCTGCCAAGTACCGCAATCGATTTGTAGTCGTATTATTTGTTAGCAAGGTCATACGACTATGTATGCGATTTCCATGGGTCGGCTTAGGGGGGACGTTTTGCCAAAGGTGGCATCGAACGATGTGAGCACCGAGACCACTTGGGTCAAGCTGATAGATCAGTCCAAGTGCATCGGCTGCCACGCATGCTCAGTGGCGTGCAAATCAGAAAATTCGGTTCCGCTTGGGGTCAACCGCACCTACGTCAAGGCGGTAGACGTCGGAATCTTCCCCCAAGTAAGGAGGAACTTCCAAGTCACCAGGTGTAACCAGTGCCTAAACCCTCCATGCGTTGCAATCTGTCCAACTGGTGCCATGTTTCAGCGGCCAGACGGCATAGTCGACTTCGACAAGTCGATTTGTATCGGGTGCAAGGCTTGCATGGCGGCATGTCCATACGATGCCATCTTTATCAATCCAGACGACCACACCGCAGAGAAATGCAACTTCTGTGCCCATCGAATCGACGTCGGATTAGAACCAGCGTGCGTCTCAGTCTGTCCGACCGAGGCGATATTGATCGGCAACATCAAAAACCCAGCGGATAAAGTATCGGCAATTATCCATCGCGAACCTGTCAAGGTCAGACGGGGTGAAAAATCGACAAGGCCAAAGCTCTTCTACAAGGGTGCGCACGAAGCTACCCTCGATCCCCTAGCAGCCGGCAGACCAAAAGGCGACGTCTTCATGTGGTCGCAAATGAATCAAGACAGCCACTTGATCAACTCAGGTCACGACTTTGGGGACAAGACCAACCACTCAGTACATGCCAAACTTGCTTATGACGTCTCCCATTCGGTCCCGTGGGGAATCAGGGTAAGCGCATATACCTGGACCAAAGGAATTGCAACCGGCACGACCATGGGTCTTTGCTTGGCGATAGTGGCGAATAAGATTCCTTCGGGGTCTCACGGCTCCGTACTGCTTGCTCCGCTCATTGCGCTCGCGGCTTTGGCAATAACCGGCCTTCTGCTAATTGCCGACTTGAAGAAACCAGGAAGGTTCATTTTTCTCTTCACCAAAGCCCGCTTTGAATCCTGGCTCGTTAGGGGTGGAATCCTTCTGGGTATCGATGGCGCCTTGACCCTAGCCTGGCTCCTCCAAGGGGAAGTAGGATCCTCGTCAGCGATAAAGGGGATTATAGGGGGGCTCCTCTTTCTCGCTTCGGCCATGACAGCCACTTATACGGCCTTTCTTTTTGCACAAGCCCGGGCCAGAGATCTCTGGCAGAGCCCCCTGAGGCTTCCCCACCTGTTAGTGCAGTCCCTGTTAGTTGGATTTGCGGTATTGGCCCTGGTTGATGGCGGACAAGGCGAGGGCTTCTTGCTGCGAACTGGAGCGGCACTCGTCGCCATACATCTAGTGCTTGTACTCGGAGAGGTCACTACGGCGCACCCTACTTCTCATGCCAAGGCGGCGGTGTGGACCATGACCAAGGGAAAGTTCCGCCTGCCTTTCTGGATAGGGATGACACTAACAGCACTCGGTGTCCTCGCTCCGATAGGCGGCGTAGCCCTATTAGTTGTGGCGGCAATCGGTGTTTTGGGGTATGAACACGCATACATCCAAGCAGGACAGTCAGTTCCATTGGCATAAGGGGTCGGCCATGAAAGAAAAGGAAAACCACGAAATGAGCTCAACTTTCCGCTTGCAAGAAGCAGGCGAAAGAGTGTCCGCCGCCAGAGAAGCGACCGAGAAGCGAGGTGAAACCTTCTACCAGGGACCCTCCGGAATACACCTAGCATCGCATCCTCCTTTTGAGCGCTGGAGCGACTGGATGGAGCTCGACTCGAAGGCCTGGCCGACGAAGAAGGAACGACGCTATGCTCTGATCCCCACCACCTGCTTTAATTGCGAATCAGCGTGTGGACTATTGGCCTACGTCGACAAAGAGACTAATCAGGTCGCAAAGTTTGAGGGCAATCCAGAACATCCGGGTTCTAGAGGAAAAAACTGTGCCAAAGGTCCAGCGACCATCAACCAAATTACCGACCCAGATCGAATCCTTTTCCCGCTCAAAAGGTCTGCCAACCGTGGCGATGGTAAGTGGGAGAAGATTAGTTGGGACACCGCCCTCGACGAAATAGCGGCCAAGCTGCGTAGCTCTATTATTGCGGGGCGCAAGGACAAGATCGTCTGTCATATCGGACGCCCCGGAGAAGATGGCTTTACCGAAAGGGTCCTTGCGTCTTGGGGAGTAGACGGACACAACTCACACACCAACGTATGCTCGTCCGCTGGAAGAGCCGGCTGGCATTACTGGACCGGGATGGACCGTCCGAGTGCCGACTTCGCCAACGCCAAGGTCATTTTCCTAGTTAGTGCTCACCTGGAAACTGGCCACTACTTCAACCCACACGCTCAGCGAATTACACAAGCCAAGGAGCGTGGAGCGAAGTTAATCGTCTTGGATACTCGCCTCTCAAACACCGCCACACACGCGGATTACTGGCTATCTCCTTATCCAGGTAGTGAGGCGGCGATCAACTTGGCGATTGCTAATTACCTAATCCAAGAAGAGCTCTTCGATCGGGAGTTCGTCAGGAAGTGGTGGAACTGGCAGGAGTGGTTGGAGTGCGCCCACCCAGAGCTTGAGGCCGATTTCGAGACTTTCATCTCCCTCCTGAAAGAGACCTACGCGCCCTACACCTTTGACTACGCCGCGGCTGAGTCACGAATAGATAAAAAGGTTTTGCTGGAGGTAGCCGAGATAGTGGCAACCGCCGGAGAAAAGTTCGCAAGTCACATTTGGCGTTCGGCCGCCGCAGGTAATCTTGGCGGCTGGCAGATCTCGAGGACCCTTCTACTGATCAACGCTCTGATGGGCGCCATTGCAACCGAGGGTGGAACATACCCTAACGCATGGAACAAGTATGTCCCCAGGCCGATCTATACGCCTCCACACCCTGACGTTTGGAACGAGCTCTCGTGGCCTTCTGATTACCCTCTCTCAATGAATGAGATGAGTTTCCTGCTTCCACACCTCATCGGTCAAGGCAGGGGGACAATGGATGTCTATTTCACAAGGGTCTATAACCCGGTTTGGACTAATCCAGATGGAATGGCCTGGATCGAGATGCTACTGGACGAGTCCAAGGTCGGCTGCTACGTGGCTCTGACTCCGACGTGGAATGAAACCTCCTACTTTGCGGATTACGTCCTACCGATGGGGCACGCCTCGGAGAGACACGACCTCGCCTCCTACGAGCAGTACGACGGTCAGTGGGTGGCCTTTCGTCAGCCAGTACTTCGCACCTACGCCAACAGCCAGGGCGGCGAAGTACAAGACACCCGAGACGTCAATCCCGGCGAAGTTTGGGAGGAAAACGAGTTCTGGATTGAACTGTCCTGGAGGATCGACCCCGACGGTTCACTCGGTATTAGGCAGTACCACGAGTCGAAGAAGAATCCGGGCAAGAAACTAACAGTCGAAGAGTACTACGAATATATCTTTGAGAATTCCGTCCCTGGCCTGCCCGGGCGAGCTGAGGCAGAGGGGAAGACCCCCCTTGGGTTCATGCAAAGCCACGGAGCATTTGAAATCAAGAACAAGGTCGGACAGATCTTCACCGAAGCAGTTCCTGAGAATGAGCTGATCGAGACGGCTACGACCCGACTTGGGCGGGTGTATACCAGTGCGGCTAAACCCGTGTCGACCAATATCGTCCCTACCGGAGATCCGGATCCAGACTCGAGCGGCAAAAGGCCCGTCGGAGTGGTTGTCGACGGCGAGGTCCGAAGGGGCTTCCCCACGCCGTCAGGAAAGCTTGAATTCTTCTCCAAGACCCTCGCCGAATGGGGATGGAAGGACCAAGCCATTCCTAACTACGTAAAGAGCCACATCCATCCGGACAAGCTTGAAAGTAATCAGATGGTCCTGATCTCAACATTTCGCCTACCAGTTCAGATTCACACCCGCTCGGCCAATTCTAAATGGCTCGATGAAATAGCCCACACCAACCCCGTTTGGATCAACCCAATCGATGCGGAAAGGCTGTCGATAGAGGAAAACGACCTCATCAGGGTGAACTCCGAAATCGGATACTTCGTTGCAAAACCGTGGATTACGCAAGGCATTCGCCCGGGGGTAGTTGCCTGCTCCCACCACATGGGAAGATGGAAGTTCACTGACGCGACGAACTCACTTACCATGAGAAGGGTGGAGCTCGACTCGGAGGGGGCTAAGAGACACCTGATCCCAAAGTCACCTCCAAAACCGTATCTTTCGTCTGATCCCGATACCGCAAGATTCTGGTGGAACGACGTTGGCGTCCACCAGAACTTGATATTTCCGGTCCACCCGGACCCAATTTCCGGGATGCACTGCTGGCATCAGGCTGTGAGCGTAGAAAAGGCTCATATCGGCGACGAGTTCGGCGAAGTACATGTTGACCTTGACAAATCGAAGGCTGTCTTCGAGAGGTGGCTCAAGATGACAAAGACGGCACAAGAAGTGTCTCCCGACGGCACAAGAAGGCCAAGATGGCTGATGCGGCCGCTCAAACCGACAAAAAGGGCCAGTCTACTCCAGCCCGCAGATTCCCTAAAATGACGAGATATCCAGCAACGACCCTCCTCGCCCAGGCCGAGGTTGCAATGGCATTGGCGGAGATCTCCGAAGGCGTAGTCCCCTCTCAGGTACTGCTCGACGCCCTTGGGATAGACCGCTTGGGGTGCGAAGCAATAAATGCCCTCTTGGTCAGCGAGTTACCCCCGTTTGCCTCGATATATCTATCCCTCGATGGAAACATTGGCGGGGAATCTCAAGTAGAGATTGCCGGTTTCTATAGGGCCATTTCAGTAAAAGTGCCCCCGAACCCCGACTACTTGTCGTCCATGTTATACCTATTGGGGCAGATCATACAGAAAGAGGCCGAATTTTCCGACGGCGAAACACCCAGGTCAAAGGCGATTGAAATTGCGAAACTAACGCTGCTGCAACAGCACTTGGCGCCCTGGCTCGTCCCATATCTCCTGAGGGCGGATCAGATAGCGGGCACCAGCGCCTCGGTTTGGATCACACTTACCTTGGACTTAATCACTTCGATCCTCGAATTATCGGAAGGCCCCTTTTCGCAGCAGATCATCAACGACGACCCTGACCAAGGGCAGATCGAGTCGTTCGCTAACTCGGTCGAGTTCATTGACTGGATAACATCCCCGAGGCTATCGGGTGTAATAGTTGCACCCTCTGACCTAGCCAACATTGCAAAGTCCCTCGGATTGGCGGCAAGAATCGGCCGCAAACGCTTCGTTTTGGACGGTCTTTTTCAACAAGGAGGTCGAGAACTACTCGAAGAAATCGGTAAATTCGTCGCCGAGCAAGGGGACCTCTATCTCTCCAGATCCTCCGAATTTGAAGTTTTGCAGCCCTGGAGCAAGAAGGCCATAATCACTCACAAACGAGTGTTAGCGACGCTCGCTCCTTAGAATTCTTCCCATAGCTAGAGCCGGGGGATTCCCGACTAGGACAGCGTGAGTGCCGAGCGTACGGTTTGCTCTTACGGCATACCTACACCAGCCGGGTTGAAACTAGCCCGTACGACCGCGACTGCCTTAGTCTTCTTGGCCCTTGGATTTGCTAACCCGCTTGCCTCTGTAGAATTAGCTCCGCTTGGATTGTGGCAGGCGGTGCTTGGATTTTATCTTTTTACCTAAAGGACTCTGTTCTCTAAGGGTTGAATCGACGGGTTGAAGTTTCAGAACCTGTTTCTTAGCCATTCACACCGCCCTTTTTCTTGACCGACTCTTTCTTGGGAAAGAACTTCACTCTGAAGCCGTGCACGACATATCGGTCGTGGTTCATAACGAGTAGGTTGGCGCAGTAGGCTAGCCAACTTGTCGTTGACAACCAAACCTGCGATAGGTCTTGGCGCATCCTTTTTGGCCACTAGTAGCCGCTAAAAGCTGGCCCGTCATACTTTGGCTTTTGCCCATCGAGCGACCTGTCAAAACGTTCAAGCATTTCCAAAATACGCCT
>JAJZCF010000029.1 GCA_021846265.1 Actinomycetes bacterium
CGCAATTTGGGCTACTTCGCCACTGGACCTCTATTTTTTAGACCTTTTCGTCATCGCCAGGTGGGTCGATCGGATGATCAGCTGGTTTTTCGCTGGTGATCAGAGAGTTGGTCGAAGCCGCCCCTCTGAATTTCTAGCCAACCGATTTTTGATCGACAAATACCTGGTTTCGCTTGGCGTTGTCAGCATCGTCGAGGTTCTGACCACCTTCGCCTTCCCAAGTGGTGCATATTACCCTTTTTGGTGGACCGACCTAGGCGAAGCCTTGATCTTTGTCGTGATGGTCTGGGTCTGGTTGGCCAAGATCGAGGCACAGAAGACGAAGGTTTTCCTTGGGGTGTTCGCCGCAGCCTGTCTATTTGCATTCTTAGTTCGCTCGGAGTTGGGGGCAAATGCGACGAGGATTTCAGATATCTCAGTTTTTATAGTGGTAGCACTATACGTTAGATATCGCGACCAACTTTCTTTCAAGCTCGGCCTGGTCGTTATTGCTTATGCGATCTTCTGGGGCAGCTCAACGCTCATTTCGGCACCTTTTGATCACTCCGCCGCAGCGCAGTCCACACCACAATATTGGAAGCCGGCCATCAGTTTTTTGAAGGATCATCTCAAAGCCGGCCAGAGGGTTGAAGTCGTCGATTCTGCGAGCCACTTTGGAGACTACTTCCTGCCGGGGTCGTCGATTCCTATCGTCAGAGGGTGGTTCAGGCAGGACGATTTCCCGACCAACAAGATCCTCTATCAAAACGATCTTTCGGCCAAAGGATACCTCCAGTGGCTAAAAGATGTGGCGGCAGCCTATGTAGTACTGCCGGGCGGACCTTATGACTTCTCCTCCGTCGAAGAGGCGAAGGTCGTGAAGGGTCTCAGTGAGTCGTCCTCTTGCCTCCATAAGGTGTTCGCCGATTCGAATGTGACGATCTATCGAGTTTGTGACAATGGCCACATGGTATCTGGTGCAAAAGTTGTGAGTTTTGGTGTGAATACTTTGTCGGTTTTGTTTAATCACCCCGGGAACTATAGGCTATCTTTGCACTTCACGCCTTATTTTCTTCCGAGCAAAGGCTGTATATATCGACTTAGTGACGGGTTAGTTGGATGGAACGTGCCAACAGCGGGAGTGCAAACAGTTAGGTTTCAGTTAACAATGTCTAGGCTGGTTGGAGAAATTTTTGAACAGAACCAGAGGGTCTGTGCAGGATAAAATATCGATAACCGCCGTGTATGAGCCAAATGAGGTACGAGTTTGTGCCTGTTTAGATGCAACCGGTTAGAAGTGGCGACATAATTATGGCATTAGTAGTTTTAGTCGGCTTCGGCCCAATTGGTCGAGATCTGGCTATTCGTCCGGTGGAGGTCTGAAGGCGATGTGGCTGGAAAAGATCTCATCACCCGCCGATCTAGCGGATCTTGACTTTGATAGTCTCGACGTACTATGCGAAGAGATTAGGGCCAGGATCATAGAAACGGTAACGGTAACCGGAGGGCATTTAGGGTCCAACCTAGGTGCGGTCGAACTGACAGTTGCATTACATCGAGCATTCGAGTCTCCTCGGGACATAATCATCTTCGACACCGGTCATCAAACCTATGTGCACAAACTATTGACCGGCAGGCAAGACCAGTTCGAGACCATTAGAAGTGAAAATGGTATGTCTGGTTATCCGAATCGAGCTGAATCCCCACACGATTGGGTTGAGAACTCCCATGCCTCTACGGCGCTGAGTTACGCCTTTGGTATTTCGGCGAGCTTGGCACTTGGCTCGGAACCGGAGGTAGGTTCGGGCGGCGGTACCGTCGATGACAAATCCGCTAGACGAGTGGTTGCGGTAGTTGGTGACGGCGCCCTGACCGGGGGCATGGCCTACGAAGCTCTGAATAATATCGGACACGCTCGCTCGAAGACCATTGTGGTTTGGAACGACAACGGGAGATCATACGCCCCAACCGTCTCAAGGCTGTCTGAGGGCCTTACCAAACTGAGGCTCCATCCTTCATACATGCACGCCAGGAACAAGATCTCTAGGGTGATTTCTGACCTCCCTGGCGTTGGACCATTAGCCACTTCGGGCCTCACGGGACTTACCACCGCACTCAGAGAGGCGATCGAACCAAAGGTGTTCTTTGAAGCACTTGGCGTCCGCTACACCGGCCCGATTGACGGTCACAATATTGCCGAGATGGAGTATGCATTCAAGGGCGCAGCTGAATGGGATGGGCCAATAGTCGTCCATGTTTTGACCCAGAAGGGTCGGGGATATGGACCGGCTGAGACCGACGAAGTCCAAAGGCTCCACGACTTGAAGATTCCGGTGGCTTCGACAGACTCGTCGAAGAAGAGGTACTCCTATACCGAGGCCTTCTCCACCGAGCTTCTGGAATTGGCCGCTAAGAGTCCTGAGATCGTGGCGATTACCGCAGCGATGCCGTCCCCAACGGGTCTCCTGGCCTTCCAGAAGTCATTTCCCGATCGATTCTTCGACGTTGGAATAGCCGAGCAGCATGCGGTCACCGCCGCCGCCGGAATGGCCATGGGCGGTTTGAAGCCGGTAGTGGCGATATATTCAACCTTTATCTCACGCGCCTTTGATCAGGTGAACCTTGACGTGGCGCTCCATGGACTCCCCGTGGTTTTTGTGATGGATAGGGCCGGGATAACTGGCGACGATGGACCGAGTCACCATGGGGTGATGGACCTGATCCAGTTTTTGTCGATACCAAAGATGACCGTCTTTGCCCCATCTGGGATAGAGGAACTGCAGGAGATGCTGAAAGAAGCGCTAGAGATCGAGGGACCTTGTGCGCTCCGTTTTCCGAAGACCATGGGCCCGCTAAGGGTGGGCGAAAAGATAGGCTCGGGCCTCAAAGCCAACAAGCTAAAAAGCGGTAACTCTGGGATATCTTTAGTTGGGGTGGGAAAGATGGCCGAAGCGGCTCTAGAAGCGTCGCTCCAGCTCGAGGAGTCCGGAGTAGAGGTGTCGGTTTGGGACCCTAGGGTACTTGCGCCGCTCGATACCGATATGCTCGACGAACTAGCCTCTTCGAAGCTCGTAGTTGTGGTCGAAGATGGCTTTGTACCCGGAGGCGCCGGTTCACACATCTCAGACGCCCTTTCGAAGCTCAGCTATTCGCAAAGTTTTATGTCGCTGGGAGTACCTCTGGGCTACATTGCACAGGCAAAGCCGGATTCAATTCTTGGAGAATTGGGACTTGATGCGGGCGGAATCGCCAAGTCAGTCTTGGCTCGAGCGGCGGCTGCTTCGGTATTTGCCAGTCCAGAGACTAGCCAGAACTCCTAAAAGATTCCCTGTTCTCCTAGATACTCACTGACCGGCTCCAGCAGATCAGCTGAGTTGTTCTTTGGATTGTTTACCTTTGTCGAGACCTTTGTCATGACGATCCCGAAAGTCACGATCTTTTTGGTGACCACTTCACTCGTCAGTTCGAGTTCGCCTTGTACCCACTTAAGCGCGTCATCACTTTGCAGTATTACTGGCATCCGGTCGTGAACTTCGCAGAGGTGATCTTTAGACTCGGTCGTCAGAATGACAAAACTGGACGGAGACTCATTCCTTGTGGGTGACCAGAGACCGGCTAAAAACATTTCGGACCCGTCTTGATGATGGATGAAGTAGGGCTGTTTTTTAGATGATGGCGCAGACTGTTTCCATTCGAAATAGCCAGATGCTGGAACAATGCAATGGTTCGAGCGGAAAAGTTGTCTAAAGGTTGGTTTTACAGATGCGGTTTCGATCCTCGCGTTGATCGGCTTTATGGGTGGTCGGTTCGGAGGGGAGAAGGCATCAATGCCCCAAGTGAGGCCCGAAAGAAAGAGCCTATCGTCATCTTCGGGCCTGCTAGTTACGACCGAGGCAAGCTGACTAGAAGTCAGATTGAAACTCCTAGGCACTTCGGCCGGAGGTGGAACAACCTCTATCGACCATACCGCCGAGAGGAATTCAGATACTTCGTCACTCGTCATGCCTTGGACGAACCTGCCGCACATGGATTGACAATATCGCAGATTGTGGAGTATCGAGGTATTTTGTTGGAATAGCCATGTTATGTAGCTATGTTGTAAGCTCCATGGACATATCGGATCAACCAGACGAACCGTCGCTAACATTTGCTTCCGGCGAAGGCGAGCAGCCGGGGCTCACTCACAAGGAGATCCTTTACGTCTTTTCTGGTTTGATGCTCGGGCTGTTGTTGGCGGCCCTCGATCAAACGATCGTCTCGACAGCCCTTCCCACCATTGTTGGTGACCTAGGCGGAATCTCCCACCTCTCTTGGGTCGTTACGGCATACCTCATCACCTCTACGATCGTCACGCCGCTCTATGGCAAGATATCGGACATCTACGGTCGAAAGAGGGTCTTCCAGTTCGCTATTGTCATCTTTTTACTCGGCTCTATACTTTCTGGGTTGTCCCAAAATATCTTTGAATTGATAGCCTTCAGGGCGATCCAGGGGATAGGTGGAGGCGGACTCTTCGCCGTCGCCTTTGCAATTATTGGAGACGTCGTCTCTCCTAGGGAGAGGGGCAAGTACCAGGGATACACCGGGGCGGTCTTTGCTTTTGCTAGCGTTGGAGGGCCCCTTGCGGGCGGCTTCTTTACCGATGCGCTCTCTTGGAGATGGATCTTTTATATCAATGTTCCGATAGGTATTTTGGCCCTCATCGTGACGAGTGCCCACCTTCGTCTTCCAAAGAAGACCGTCCAACACTCGATCGATTATCTTGGTGCGACACTGGTCGCATTTGGAGTAACACTACTTCTGCTCGTTACCGTATGGGGGGGCACGACCTATTCGTGGGGATCTTGGCAGATCATTGCCTTGGTCCTTGCCACCTTGGTATTTCTTGGGTCATTTCTCTGGAGGGAAGCGGTGGCGAAAGAACCTCTGCTCCCGCTGGAACTCTTTAAAATTAGGGTCTTTTCTACCTCTTCTGCGATGGCTTTCCTTACGGGATTGGGACTTTTTGGCGCAGTAGTCTTCCTGCCGGAATATCAGCAGATTGTCAGGGGAGTGTCAGCGATCAAATCTGGCTTGATGCTCACTCCGCTCACCATTGGAATAGTGGTGGCATCGATAGTTTCGGGTCGAATGATGAGTCGTCTCGGCAAATACAAGCGATTTCCGATCATCGGGTTTGCCCTTTTGACCGTCGGCTACTATTTGCTAAGTAGCTTGCAGTTGGGCACCAACTACTGGGTGCAGGCTGCATATATGACCCTGATCGGCCTCGGCCTCGGCCTGAGCCTACAGGTGACGATACTCGCCACTCAGAACGGTGTCGACTATGCCCACCTCGGTACGGCTACATCAGCCGTAACCTTCTTTCGGTCTTTGGGCTCCTCGATCGGGACCTCCATCTTTGGTGCCGTGTTAGTCAGCCAACTAAGGTCAAACCTGGTGAGAAACCTCCCTAAAGGGGTTGTTATCCCTCAGAGCGTAGCGAGCGGGGCTCTCGGCACTCCGGCACAGCTAAAGCTCCTTCCTCCAGCGATTCACCACGCAGTCCTTAGCAGCTTTGTTTCTGCGATCGATTCTGTCTTCGTCTGGGCGATACCCTTTGTAGTCTTGGCACTAATAGTTTCGTTCATTCTTCCAGAGATACCGTTGAGGAATTCTTCGGGTGTTTCGGTGTTGGCAGAGTGAGTCGGGCTTTAATTGAGTTCTGAACTGGTTGACGCCACCCTTCAACGACACCTTGGGTAACGGCGGTAAAAGTTAGATGTAGGTGAATAGGACTTGGGTCCAACTGAGCTATTGAAAAAGACCTTTGGGTCCTTGAGCGGGAGAAACTTCCGGCTTTATTTTATTGGACAGATAATTTCAAACTCCGGCACTTGGATGCAGACGATTGCCCAGTCGATTCTCGTTCTACATCTGACTGGGAGTGGCGTAGACCTGGGACTCGTAAGTGCCTTTGCCTTTCTGCCGGTTCTTATATTTGGCGCACCGGCCGGACTGATCGCTGATCGAATTCAAAAGAGGCGGCTCCTGCTCGTGACCCAGAGCCTATTAGCGCTTCAAGCGCTAACCCTTGGGATCCTGACCCAGCTGGGGGTGGTCAGACTCCCTATGGTCTATGGCCTCGCTTTGGTAATGGGATTTGTCAATGCGATAGATAACCCGGCCAGGCAGAGCTTTGTAGAGCAGATGGTCGGCAAGGAAAAAGTTCAGAATGCCGTGAGCCTCAACTCGGTGGTCATGAACGCAGCCAGGGCGATCGGCCCTGGAATTGCCGCTATATTGATCTCCCTCCTAGGCGTCGCAGTCTGCTTTTTTGTCAACGCTCTGAGCTTTTTCGCCGTCGTTGGGGCGCTTTATATGATGCACCCTGCGGAGTTTTATCCTTACGTTCCAGTTGCAAGGGCCAAGGGCCAGATCAGGGCGGGTTTTAGATACGTCCGCGAGTCAAAAGAGCTTGGCCTGACCCTTGGTGCCGTCTTTTTGATAGGTACTTTGGCCTTTAACTTTCAAGTATTGCTCCCGCTTCTTTCTACCGAGACCTTCCATGGCGGAGCGGGTACGTTAGGCGCACTTACCTCGGTCATGGGTGTCGGTGCGGTGATCGGAGGGCTTATAAGCGCCGCCATAGGTAAGACATCGAGGCGGAGGCTAGGCGCTATCGCTACGGTCTTTGGGATATTGATACTCGTACTAGCAGCTATGCCCAATTTCACCTGGGCCTTGATCGCTATCTTCCCCATGGGGGCTGCTTCGATCAGCTTTATAGCGCTGGCAAACTCAAGTTTGCAGCTTAACTCGATTCCGCAGATGCGGGGGAGGGTGATGGCCCTCTATACGGTCGCTTTTCTAGGTACCACCCCGATCGGAGCACCATTGGTCGGATATATTTCGCAGCTTTTTGGCCCGCGTGCGGCGCTAGTTGTCGGGGCTGCGTCAGCATTGGTGGCCGGCCCGATTTTGTTATTTTCGACCAGGAAGCGTCGAGTGGAGCTAGACGAAGTCTTTTAGCCGCCTTGTTTGGAGGTCAGGCTCCTAATTACGGCAAATCCAACACTAAGCACGAGGATGACGATAACGAGCGCAGGGAGGATCGCGGGAGCTTCTGTGCTTTTGGCCATGGCATAAGCGACAAGCAGGACTAGGACTGCCCCCAAAAATACCTCCGGGGTATCACCGATGAGAAAGTCATACCAAAACCTGAAAAAGGCGGCTAGGTATTTCACGCTTGGGATTCCTTCGTCCGAACCACGGATTTCCTTAGGTAAGAGCTGTAGGCAATTATGAGCCCACTTGCTATGCCATAGAGCGCAATTAGCCAGATGATCGACAGGTCAGAACCGGGCCAGTTAACCCCGAGTCCTTCACCCGCCCAGAAGGTGCCAAAGCTGATCAGCATCAGCCCCACCCCCATCTTCATGGTGTTTTCTGGTACTTTGGATAGCTGCTTTGATACCGCAGCGCCAATCACCGATACCACCGCAATAGCGACTAATGCACTTAGCGCTGCGAGGCCGATCTGGTGAGCGCTGGTTCCCAAAGTTAGGACGATGATCACTACTTCGAGACCTTCCAAAAAGACACCCTTGAATGAGACGGTAAAGGCTGTCGAGTCATACCCGACTGCCTTGGGCGCCTTGGAGAGCTCGGCTACCTTCTCGTCGAATATCTTGTCTTCGTCGTGTTTTGCTTTAAATCCGGCCTGCCTCAGAATTGCCTTCCTGAGCCATTGCAGGCCGTAGATCAGGAGCAGGCCACCAACTACTATACGTAGGGTTTTGATCGGCACATAATGGACGAGAGCGGGCCCAAAGGCGACAACCAGGATGCCCAGGGTTCCAAGGGCGGCGGCCACTCCTTGGAATGTTGACTTCCACCCCCTAGTAAGTCCGGAAGCCAACACGATCGTCAGCGCTTCTACGGCCTCTACCGATGACGCAAGGAATACCGCTATAAAGAGGACCGAGGAACTCAAGCAACCGTCTCTTTCTCGTGTAGCGGATGGCAGCTCAGCAGGGATTGTGAATCCAGCGAGCTCGTCCGTCCTCCGAATACAAAGCAACCGACCGGGTCAACACTCAGACCCACCGATTCGTTGAGTTTCATCCTATGATCAGAGTATATCGAGTTCAGGTGGCTACCGTCTTGAAGCCTAAGCGCAATGTCGTATCCTCTACCCCGGAAAGCCACGTCAGTGACGATGGCTCGCAGTGTGGCATTTTCGGTGTTCGTATCGACTATTCGCAGGGCCGATGGTCTGAAAAGTAGAGACACTTCGCCGCCTAGCGGAGCGTTTGAGAGGTTTTTTGCCAGGATCCGACCCCCGCTCGAGTGCGGAACCGCAACTTGGACCATCCCCGGTGCGACACATTCCTGGATGACAGCCTTAATGTCGCCAGAGATCCCAGTGAATCTCGCCACGAACTCGCTTGCCGGCTGATTGTAGATTGATTCAGGGCCGCCGAATTGGACCAGCCTTCCATGTTCCAAGACCCCTATCTTGTCTGCGAGTGCAAAGGCTTCGCTCTGGTCGTGGGTGATATAAATCGCAGTGGCGCCACTCAACCTGGAAAGGGTTCCGATTTCGATCCGCATTCTCTCTCGGAGGTCAGCGTCGAGGTTTGAAAGTGGTTCGTCGAAGAGAACTAGACCGAGCTGGGCGACCAAAGCCCGGGCGAGTGCGACGCGTTGTTGCTCGCCTCCGGAAAGTTCATTTGGGTACTTGTCGGCGTGGTGGGATAGGCCGACTCTTTCTAGCATCTCCAATGCCGTTGCCAAGCGCGTGGATCTGTTTTGCTTTGTTCTGGCTAGCGCGAAAGCTACGTTTTCCTTGACCCTCATGTGGGGCCATAGGGCATAGTCCTGGAAAACCATCGCAAGGGAGCGCCTTTCGGGTGGCACGTGCATGTTGCTCCCCGAAGATACCGCGGCACCACCAATCGTGATCGTTCCAGAGGAAATCCTCTCGATGCCGGCTACAGATCTCAGCAGTGTCGTCTTGCCCGAACCCGAAGGACCGAGTAGAACGACGAACTCTCCGGGATTTACTTTGACCGTTAGGTCGCAGAGGGCCCTTTTGCCCCGTGTGTAGAACTTGTTCACGGCATCGAGGCTGACCTCGCATGCGTCGCTTGGCATCTGAACCGCCTCTTTGCTCTCTGGTTACTTGCTCTCTGGTTACGTATGGTTGCCAGTTTTGACCGATCCTTAGCAATCTTCAAATGAGACCGAAAGCCCGCTACGTACTGATACACCTTTGTGGCATAGAGAAAACGCATGGTGCAATCTTGATGAACGGGCGGTGTCGAGATCTGAAAATCTCAATGAACTGGACGGCTTTGAACGTCATTTGCAGTCGTCACGGGTCGACATTCTTTCTACCGAGCATTTATCAGCCCGATAAGGCGACATAAGTTTTCGACAAGGGTCGCACCCCTTTGGGATCTGGTCAAAAGGCAACTAGGCGTTAGTGTGGACTGATGCGAAATGCGATTTCAGAACTTGGTCTCAGCCTCCAGAAGGCAATTTGGACCAGGAGGGCCGAGTCATGGGAACAGATGGAGAACCCCGGCTTGAATAAGGTGGTCGATGCGGTATTGGAGTTTTCCAACCCACAAAGTTTGGGTACTGCAATCGATCTCGGCTGCGGCTCTGGCCAACTAGCCCTTCCGCTGGCGAAGCGCTTTGATAAGGTGATTGCGGTTGATATTTCTCCGAAGATGATCGAGATCCTCGAGAACAAGGCGAAAGACCTGGGACTTTCTAATGTTGAGACTCAGGTGGGAGCGCTTCAGCACCTGAACTTTGCACCAAATTCGGTTGACCTCGTGGTCTCGAACTACGTCCTGCATCACCTTTCTGACCTTGAGAAGGCGAAAATCATAAAGAGTTCGGCGCAATGGCTCAGACCAGGCGGACAGATAGTCATCGGAGACATGATGTTTGGCCGTGGCCTAACATCCGAAGATAGAGAGATCATCGCTTCGAAGCTGGTGGAATTTATAAAGCGGGGACCGGGAGGTTGGTGGAGGATAGTAAAAAATGTCGGCCGGTTTGTTTTTAGGCTTCAAGAAAAGCCAATTTCCCAAAGCGCTTGGCGTCGAATTTTTGAGTCTGCCGGACTAGTGGATATTGAGATAAAGCCAATAGTCGCTGAAGCGGCGGTTGGAATTGCGCACCGTAGCTGACTGACTTGAAGTTAGTCCTACGGAGTGGTTTCTTTGGAGCGATCGACTGCTTCTGAAAAGCGAAGCGTGAACTGCTTTTGTGCTACCACAGTTTCTAAAGTCGGATTTTGACCCAGCATTGCGGGCGATGAGACGTCAACTATCACTGATGGATCGCGTTCCGAAGCGCCCGGGCGAGACGGGTCATGGTGCTCATGACGTCTGTTTGGTCGATATCTGGGGTCATACGGCATCAAAAACTTCACCGAAGGGCGGTTAGCCTCCCGGCTAAGTTCGACCGTTGGGGCTGCACTTCATTGGTAATTGCTCAAGCACCTGGCAGCGATGGTGTTTTGTCGAAATCATCGTACATTTGTAGTGGATGCCGTACTTTTGGGATTGCCATACTCATTTTGTGCTTGCCATTAAACACCGATGCGGAGTGTTAGCGGATGTCATCTCGGCGACGCGCGAGCTGACTAAAGATAAAATTTGTGCCGACTTCGGCGTCACATAGCCCAAGTTCAGCGATGAAGCCGATTAGGCCACTGCCGATCGAGTGGATCAACTTCCGGGGACCCCTCACTGCCACTACAGGGCCGCCGATTAGTGATCGTCCAAGGGCAAGTCGACGGCCAGCGGCCCCAAGTCTAATCCCGAATGCTAAGAGAGCAGATTTACCTCGAGCCCGCCATTGGGGGCACTTTTGCTCAATTAAAGGGAGTGGCCAAGGAAACAGCTTGCCAGTAAGGATCGATAAAAGACCTCTTCTGGACCGTTTTTGGCGGGTCCGCGACGATTCCATGCCAACTTATTGGTAACCTCTGATCAGAATTTGTAAGAAGTAAAATCCCATTGGTGGTTTGGTGTCTGAAAAAGAGTATCTATCCCTCGCGCTCTCTGGAAAGAGGCCACTACGAATTGCTTTTACCGTTTACCGAGGCAATCCAACTTCAGGCGGACAAGGTGTATACACCCGCTACCTAACGAGAGAGATTGCCGCCCTCGGACACAAAGTTGAGGTTTTTTCTGGGCAGCCCTATCCCGAGGTGGAAGGCGGAGTAGAGCTGACGAAAGTTTCTTCGCTAGATCTCTATCGAGAAGACGATCCCTTTAGGATTCCTAGGCTGAAAGAGTTTAGGGATCTAATCGATCTCAAAGAGTTTGCCATTATGTCTACCGGAGGATTTCCGGAGCCGCGTACCTTTGGGATGAGGGTATATTCGGCGCTGAAAACCAGCATCGCCGATTACGACCTCTTGCATGACAACCAGAGCCTCTCCTGGTCTATCCTTCGACTTCAAAACGAGGGGCTGCCGACGCTAGCTTCGATTCATCACCCGATAACGATCGACAAAAAGCTCGGTCTTGAGCACGCCGAAGGCATAAAGGAGCGTTTTGGCGTAGCGAGGTTTTATGGCTTCGTAAGGATGCAAACCAAGGTGGCAAAGAGGATCGAGCACCTAATCACGGTCTCTCATACCTCTGCAATCGATATCTCAAAAGAGATGGGTGTCGAACTTTCTAGGCTCAGCGTCGTTCCCATTGGAGTTGACCCAACCACTTTTCGCCCATTGGAGGGGATCGAAAGGGAACCCGGACTTATAGTCACCACAGCTTCGGCGGATGTTCCCCTGAAGGGACTTTCCTACCTCGTTGAAGCGGTGAGGATGCTAAAAGCAAGGGGTAATTGTGATATCAAGCTGGCGATTATTGGTCAACCAAAGGCCGAATCCCCGGTGCAGAGGAGCGTCGAAAAACTAGGCCTGAAGGACTCGATTCAGTTTCTAGGAAGGGTTACTCAGCAGGAGATGGTCGAGCTGTACGCTAGGGCCTCCGTTGCGGTCGTGCCATCTTTATACGAGGGTTTTTCTTTGCCGGCGATAGAGATCATGGCGTGTGGGGTTCCGCTTATCGTCACTGACGGTGGGGCACTTCCAGAGGTGGTCGGCGGGGATGGAACCGCTGCCCGTATCGTTAGGGCGGGTGACTCTTCTGCGCTAGCTAGAGAAATTGCGGCGGTACTGTCCGACGGCGAATCGGCCCAAAAGATGGGTAATCGGGCGATCCTTAGGGCACGTTCGAAGTTCTCATGGAGGGCCGCAGCCTTGGGGACAGTCGACAGATATCTAGAGGTGCTCGACGGAGCGGCGTTTAGTCGTCCCGAGACCACCGGAGTTAGCCCTAGCGACGATGACGCTTTTCTGGACGAGGTCGCTCCCTAATGCTCAGTGTCGACTTTGATCGTCTACGACTGCCCGAGGGCGGGTTTCTTTTAGATCTCGGCGCAGGTGGTGGGCGTCATAGCTTCGAGGCGATGATTAGACACGCCCGGGCGGTCGCCGTCGACCTCGACGAGGCCGGCCTGCGTGGAGTCTCGGAGTATGCGGCCGGGCTTTCCACTTCGGAGACATTGGGTCTAGCGAAGGTTGAAGTCCTTATGGCGGACGCCAGGACGCTTCCCTTCAGAGATAACGTATTCGACTCGGCTATCTGTTCTGAGGTGTTGGAACACCTAGATGAGGAGTTGGCGGTGATCGAAGAGCTCAGAAGGGTTACTAAAGCTAAGGCGGTTGTCGCCCTCACCGTGCCGTCTTTTTTTCCCGAGGTTGTCAACTGGTCGATCTCAAAGGAGTACCACTCGGCGAAGGGCGGACATATCAGGATCTATACAAAATCGGAGCTGGCGGCCTTTGTCAAAGGGGTCGGATTTTCGATTCTAGGATTCAAAAGGGCCCATGCAATACACAGTCCTTACTGGTGGATCAAGTCGTGGGTTGGAGTGGACAACAGATCGCATCCGCTAGCCAGTTGGTATGAGTCGTTGCTGGTAAAAGATATGTTTAGCCCGAATGTGCTCTTGCGATCCATTGAGGAACGGACCAACTGGATACTTGGGAAATCACTGGTTGTCTACCTCCAAAATGATAAAGACGAGGGGGCTTGTAGGTGACCCAACTTGTAATTGGTCGAGGTGAGTGGGGCCCCGGAGTACTCAGCTCCAGTCAAGCGAAAGACACCATCGACTACCTAGTCGGACTTCAGCTTGACAATGGGATGTTTCCTTGGTACCCGGGCGGACACAGCGATCCGTGGAATCACTGCGAAGTCGTCATTGCCCTCTCCCTCTATGGCGAGATCGAGGCCTGTGAAAAGGGACTGGCTTGGCTACTTAATTCACAGAATAAAGATGGTTCTTTCTGCCACTACTACTTGACGAATGGAGTAGAGGAGCCTCGTAGGGACTTGAATACCACCGCATACGTCGCAGTGGCTTTTATGTCCGCTTTCGCTGGCGGATTGGACGAGGCGACCGCTAAAGAGATGTGGCCTTCTGTCGCCAAGGCCATCGACTATGTAGTCGGTCTGCAGTTCGAAAACGGCGCATTCCCCTGGGCGGTGGACCCAGATGGGTATGTCCATCAGGGTTCGATGCTGACTGGGTCGTCCTCGATCCTCTCCTCCTTGGAGGCGGCAAATATCGTAGCGGAGGAGTTCGGCGAGGTCCGGCAGAGCTGGCTCGAAGCGGAGACTGCTCTGAGGCATGCGATCTCCGCCCGCCCCGAAATCTTTTTGGATAAGTCGGAATGGGCGATGGACCTCTACTACCCATCGCTGGTCGGGGCGCTCGATCCGAGACAAGCCCGCCGGAGACTAATGCATTGTATTGAGGATCGTCTAGTGGTCGGCTGGGGTGTTAAGTGCAAGTCCACGTCGAAGTGGGTGACGGCAGCGGAAACCTCGGAGCTAGCGATCGCCCTCGCAGCCAACTACTTGTGCGATGATGCGAGGAGAGTCCTCGCTTTGACTGAAAGATTCCGAGACCTCGACGGATCTTACTTTACTGGCTTCGCCTACGAGGCTAACAAGAGTTTTCCCGGTGACGAGAGGTCGAGTTACACCGCCGCAGCGGTCTTGATCGCCGATTCGCTTATTACTTTGGGCCTGGGGGGCGGCCTGACGGGGATGCTTTGGGCGGCCCTGGCCTAAAGTCGAGGCGTCCTTTTTAGAACCCGCAAGGAACCCACCTGGGCTATCTCGATGAAGTCTCCCATGTGGATTGCGTAGGTATATATTTCGAAGGGTGGACGCCCGCCGTCTTTGAGGTCAGAAAAGACGTCGTGGATCATCAAGAGCCCGTCTTGATCGATCTTATCTGACCAGTAGTTGAAGTCGTTCCAGGTCGCTAGTGAACCGTGTCCGCCGTCGATAAATAGGGCGGCGATTGGAGCTTTGACCAATCCCGATATCAGCGTCGACTCCCCGACCATCACGGTCACGAAGTCTTCGAGGTCTGCCAGCTCCAGCGTGCGCCTAAGGGTCGCCAAGGAGTCGAACCTCCCGGTGCTAGGGTCCAGGAGTTCGGGATCGAAAAACTCTGACGGAGGGAGCATCTCTTCGGATCCCCGATGGTGATCGATGGTAATAAAGGGTCTCTCAAGTATTCTGGCCGCTTCGCCTAGGTATAAAGCTGAGAGTCCGCAGTAGCTACCTATCTCGACGATCGGTCCCGATACCTTTTTCCCGACCTTCAAGGTGTGGTCGAACAGCGCCAGACCTTCGGGTTCGGGCATGAAGCCTTTGGTTTTAGCGGCGAGTTCCTTTAGTCGCTCCGGAAACTCTGTCATCTGTGACCTCGATTGTTACTGCCGGATAATACCCGTCTGCTCGCCATACCTTGGCAAGCAGACGGTTTCAATGCCGTTGAGGTGACTGCTACCTCGAAAATGTGATTGAGTATTTTGACTCAACCTTTTGCGGTTAGAACCGCTATTTCAGGTATTGTGCCATGCGGCCTGAGTAGTTCTGCCTAAAACGAAGGCCCACCTCTAGCTTCTCAAGCCCCTGGTCGACGGTTTTTTGACCGGTTGACAACTGATGATCCTTGGAAAATTGCCTCACCTCGGGGGCTAGGCGATAGTTCTCTTCGGCGTAGAACGTCGAGAAATTGTCGAGCATCCTCGGCAAGGCATTGGTGGGGAACTTCTCCTTCATCTCTTCGAAGTTCTCCTCCAAAAAGTGCAGGATAATCTCCGAATTGAAGCGATTAGCCATCGCTCTTGCAAGGACGAAGGGTGCGTTTTGGGACCTGATTTCGCCTAGGCACATCGCAGCTAACCTCGAGGCGAGCCTGGCCTGGCTAAATCCGGCCAGTCCGTTCAAAAAGCGCATCTCCTCTTGAGGGGTAGAGGGATGGCGATAGCGATCGAGCATGAAAGCGAACTCAGTCTCGTCTCCGTGGTATGAAACGACCCTGATGACCGAGGAGGCGATGTCCGAGTCGAGGGCAGAATCGCCCGCCATATCCTGTCGAAAAGCGTCAAAGCAATTTTCTTTGACCTCCGGGTCGTCTCCAATTATCCCCATTACGTCTATTGCGATCGAGCGGGAGACTCTGTCCTGGGGAGAGTCGGATTCGCGTGGGCTAAAGCCGAAGGCTTCATAAATTTCGCCGAAGACTTCCCTCGCGAACTTCGCTACGAGTTGTCTCTCTGACTCTTGGGATATCCGATTGATGTTTGCAATCAAACCTTGCAATACTCCAAGGACGTTCGGGTCCCTCTCGGTTGTGATGTTCCGGGCGACTTTTATCGCCTCAGAGAGGTCGAGCATCTCGGCTTGTACTAGTGAAACTGTGTCGGATACAAACTTCAGTCTCTCTAATGTTTCTTTCGACCCGTAAACACTGGATATCTCTTGGGCTAATTCAGGTTCGTATCGCGACCTAAAAAAGCCAGACCCGTGGACGTTTATCAGCGGAGCCGACGCCGCAGCTTCGATCACCTTTGGCTCGGCACCAAGGAGGATCTTTTCGGTTCCGCCCGAGCTCGTAGTGATCGTCATAGGGATTTGCCAAAGATCTCCCACCGCTCCTTTAGGGTCGGATTCTCTCGAAAGGTACCTGAAGGGTGATTGGGACATCTCTATTTTGGTCCCGATGCGTTTCGCCGATACTACCGGGTGTCCTCCCTGGAAGATCCAGGTATCCATGATCTTTCGAACCGGTTCGCCCGTCGCTTCCTCGAGGGCATCCCAGAGGTCGGTAGTCTCGGCGTTGGCGTAAGCGTGCCTTTTCAAGTAGAGGCGGATACCCTTTTTAAACTGCTCGATCCCTAAGTACTGCTCGATCATCCTTAAGATCGATCCGCCTTTTTCGTAGGTGAGAAGGTCGAACATCCCACCGGCATCCGATGGCGATATCACTGGATACTCGATCGGCCTAGTGGTGGACAAAGAGTCGATTTCCTGCGACATCAAAGTGCCGATTGCGAAGTTCTCCCAAACCTTCCACTCTGGCCTGAAGGCGTCCAAAGCTGCATAGCTCATGTAGGTTGCAAATGCCTCATTGAGCCAAAGGCCGTTCCACCATTTCATAGTGACCAGGTCTCCGAACCACATATGGGCCAGTTCGTGGCAGACGACCTCGGCGACTCGCATCATCTCCTCAACCGATGCAGAGGACGGATCTATAAGGAGGGCGGTCTCTCTAAAGGTAACGGCGCCAAGGTTTTCCATAGCTCCGGCGGCAAAGTCTGGAATTGCTAACAGGTCTAGCTTTGGAGCCGGGTATTCGATTTGGTACCAGTCGGTGAAGAATCTAAGGGCGTGATCGGCTACTTCGTGTGCAAAGGCGCTGAGGTGACCCTTGCCCTTGGGGTGGATGACCCTGATAGGGGTAGCACCCGAATAGGTTACATCCGTCGCCTCAAGGTCTCCAACCACGAAGGCCACGAGGTAGCTAGACATCTTCATCGTGTCCTGGAAAGTAACTATCTTTTTACCCGGCTTATCCGAGGGAACCGAGGACTTCTCGGGATAGTTCGAGACAACCAGCAGTTCGGAGTCTGCCTCGATCGATATCGAAAATATCGCCTTCATTTCGGGTTCGTCGAAGCAAGGAAATGCCCTCCTGGCGTCGGTCGACTCAAACTGAGTGGTGGCTATCGTCTTTTTTTCTCCGTCAGAGTCGGTATAAACCGAATGGTAAAAGCCTGCTAGGCCGGCCCAAAGCTCACCTTCGAATTCGATCGACAGTTTTGCGCTTCCCTCGGAGATCGGATTCTCAAATGAAAACGTGACCGTCTCCATCTCCTTATCAAAGACCCAAGTAGCACTTTGAGTAAAAGTTCCTTGAGCGATTGTTGCCCGCTGCAGATCTAGATCCACCGAGTTGAGCTTGATCGCTAATGCAGGAGAAGCTAAATTGACCTCGATCTCCTCTTTCCCTGTGAACTTGAGCGACTCAAGGTCAGGGGAGAGGGATATCTGATACCTAATTGGCCTTATATCGGCCGCCAGTTTGTATGGGTTCGTTTCGTTCACTAAAGCTAAACCTAGTTCAACTTCTGGACAACCATGGTTGGATACGCAAGTGAAAGTAATACTTTGGGCACCAAAAGTCGTCGCTTTAGTCGACTTCGGCTCAATTTAGCTGGGCCATGGCTGCCTTTTGCCATGTATTTAACCGCTAGGCGCCCCGAACTGTGTCGGCTGCGAAATTAGCCAAGGAGTGGGCAAATAGCCTTCTTGTCGGCATCGACGATATCGGAGGTGGCTAAATGTAGAGCAAGTAGAGCCTCCAGAACTCCCAAAGTCCACTTATTGCAGGGTCGACCCTTAAACTGTCCTAGATCGTCGTCCCGACTAACTCGGTTAGGACAGTAGCGAGACAGTTCGGCTTCTTGAAGGTAAAGGTTTCAAATTGATCAATGGTTTAGATCGTCGGGTCGTCGGGGTTGGCAGCGCGATTGTTGATGTTTTCTGTGAAGTCCGAGACCAACTCATCGAAGATCTCGGCCTTTCTAAGGGCACCATGGCGCTCGTGGACCGGGAGACCTCGCAGGAGATCCAGGGCCACCTCGAGATTACAAAAGAGCAGGGAGGGGGGTCGGTCGCTAACACGATGGTCGGACTCGCCAAACTCGGAGTGCCGAGCGAGCTGGTCGCAAGGGCTGAAGACGATGTTTTTGGGTTGGTATTCGATTCAGAGCTCCGTGGCCTTGGCATCACGACCAGGGGACTCGTGCCTCATGGAGATACAACTTCCGGTACGGGCAGGTGTTTGGTTTTAGTCACCGAAGATGCCCAGCGTACGATGCTCACTTACCTCGGGGCTTCGGCTGAGATCGGAAACTATGAGATGAAAGACCTGCTCGACTCGCCACCTCTGATCAGCTACATCGAGGGATACCTGCTCGACTGCCCGGCGATGTTTGATAACTTGCTCGCGCTGGCTACTAATGCGGCCCGAGTAAAAAGGAAGGTAGTCCTTTCCCTTTCCGACCAGAATCTCGTCGAAAGGCATCATTCTCTGATTATGAGGCTCCTAAACAGTGGGGTGAGCACGGTCATTGGGAATCAAGAAGAAGCGTCTCGGTTGAGCGGATTTTCGGACCCAATGGAGTCGGCGAAGTGGCTTATGGAGCTAGGTGTCGATGGCTCGATTACCCTTGGTGCACAGGGTGCACTTAGCTTCGATTCTGACGAGGTAGTGGCCATCCCGAGCCTTGCTGAGCGGGTGATCGACACTACCGGGGCTGGGGATCAGTATGCGGCGGGCTTTATAGCCGGCAAATACTTTGGTCTTGATCTGCAGGGATCTACCAGGTTGGGTCAACTGTGTGCAAAAGAGGTGGTGAGTCACTTCGGCGCCAGGCCCGAGGAGGACCTACGGTACATCATCGAGCATTGAACGACCTCGACAGAGATAAGGCGGGACTTCAAGTAATCGATCGGATCGGACGGTATGGCGTCTCGGCTAGCGCGAGTTGGACTTTGTATCTCTATGGACTTTTCGTGTTTGGGGAAAAGGTTTCACGACTCCGACGATGGATCATTCTTCATTTTCGTCTGGAGGCAGATAGCTCAGTGGCAGGTCGGCGAGCTTTACGAGCACTGAGGCAAGCCAGGTCCCTAGCGGTTTGAGCTCTCCTTCGAGCTTGGAAGGGTCTTCTAGGATTGGATCCGAGAGGTGAAAACTCGACTCGTAGAGGAACTCTACGGCGCATTCGGTGTTTCCCTCTTCCATCTCTAGGCTCTCTTCGACGCTGATCGAGGTTAGCTCAATAATCCCTTCGAGCATTACCGGCGAAGAGAGGGGAGCCGTTCCAGATATGTCGGCCATATCTGGCCGCTCGGAAAGCCTTTGGATTCTAAGGGCGAGTTGCAGTGTGAACTCCGGCTTGTCTCCTTCGGACTCTCCAATTGCCCATGACCTGTAGGCACTTTGCGACCAAGTGGGCCATTCGAAGCTGAGATCGGCCCTTACTTTCGGCGGATTTGCCTCTCCGGGCAAGGAATAGGAGGTCTCAAAGCTGATGTCACCCAGCCAGACGTCTACTTGGAATCGCTCCTCTATCGAGGAGCGTTCTAGCATGGCATTTTCCATCGTCGCTCTAATTGCGCCGGCTATGTCTAAAAGGATGTGATCAAGCATTCAAAAAGACACTACCCGAGCGGCTAGCTTCTCTGGTGTGTATAACCAATGGCTTTCAAAAAGGGTGCTCTCCTTTGCCCATCAGGGTGGAGCAAATGAAGCCCCTGCTTCGACCAAGTTTGCATTTGAATCCGCCGCACGCCAGGGTGCGGATGCTTTGGAACTTGACCTCCATCTGTCTTTGGACGGGGTGATCGTCTGCAATCATGACCGAGATCTATTGAGCTCAACTGGGGTAGAGCTAGGGATTGACGAGGCTGGCTTTGAGGAGATAGCCGCCATGGATGCCGGTTACTGCTTTCAGAATAAGGACGGGTCTTTCCCCTATAGGGGCCGTCGGTCCGTGGACGATAGATTTCGCCTGCTGAGGCTTGAAGAGGTGTTTGAGGGTTTTCCAGACCTTATATGCAATCTTGATATCAAGGATGATTTTGGCCCCGATTCCGGTTTTGAAGCTCAACTAGCGAAGACTATAGAAAGATATGGGGCAAAGGACCGTACGATTGTTGCCTCATTCCATTCGGAGCCGCTAAAGCGGATAAGAAAGTGCGACCCTGAGATATTCACCTCCGCATCAACCGAAGAGGCCTACTCGTTCTACAGGGATTTTCTGTCGAGCGAACCCGGGGGCAACCCCCTCGATTACTGCGCCTTGCAGCTTCCAGACACCCTCGAAGGAAATGAGTACCTGAGTCCTGAACTGGTAGATTATGCACACAAAAGGGGCGTTGCGGTACATATCTGGACCGTTGATCAACCGAAAAGGATGGGTTATCTAGTGGAGTTGGGCTGTGATGGGATCATCTCGGATAGTCCCGGTGTTCTAGTAGAGGTCCTGAATTCACTCGGCGTCGCATATAGAGGTGGAAAGCAGTAGTTCTATGATCAATCGTCCAAGAAAAGTAGTCGTCGCCATGTCCGGTGGTGTGGACTCTTCGGTTGCAGCTGCCCTCTTGGTTCACTCTGGATATGAAGTGGTTGGCGTCACTTTGAAGCTTTGGGGGGGAGTCTCGGATTCCGGTTGCTGCTCGGTCTCCGATGTCGAGGACGCTAGACGAGTCGCCGAACAGATCGGCATCAGACATTTCGTTTTCAACATGGTTGATTCCTTTGACGAAAAGGTGGTTGACTACTACGTAAAAGCGCATGTTGAGGGTTTGACGCCAAATCCGTGCATCGAATGCAA
>JAJZCF010000195.1 GCA_021846265.1 Actinomycetes bacterium
GCGAACATGGCTACCCAAAATGCCTCAGAGTAGACAACGGCCCCGAGTTCATCGCCAGTGCGCTTGAAGTCTGGGCGCACGAACACACCGTCGAACTGCTCTTCATCCAGCCGGGAAAGCCAACGCAAAACGCGTTCATCGAGTCGTTCAACTCCCGCGTTCGTGACGAGTTGCTCAACGCCAATCGCTTTAGGACGATCTTTGAAGCCCGAGACGGAGCCGAGGCCTGGCGGTGTTCCTACAACAGCACGCATCCGCATAGTTCACTCAATGGCATGACACCCGAGGAGTTCCTCGCGCTTTACGAAATTACCCAACCGCCACAGAAATCACTGGCCGCATGACGGGGCCTAGCCCACCGGCAGTTCCCATCCGCTACCGAAAACCTCGATTTTCCGAGGGATTCCGCGCATCCGCCTCCCGTCCGCTACCCCGCAATCCCGGCTGTTTCCGACCGGTCTGTTAGACGATTGTTAGACGGTCGGCGGCATTTATCAGCGTCCAAAGGGGATCCCTCGGCCGGGGAGGCTAGCTAGGACAATCTAGCCGAGCATCAAGAGGCCGGCATTTTCTACACCGTCACTATCCATAAGACCCCGTCCTCGACGCGGCTCGTGGCTTGGAGCACATTGGCTCGGTCTTCGAGTTGGTTGACCAGGTCAGGACCGCGTCTCGCCAGCACCGGTCTCGATCCGCAGCGTTGCACTGTACCGCGATACTCAAAATATGCCCTAGATTTTACCTCGGACATACGGCTCGAAAATGCGCATGAATTGCGGCGCTATCGCAACGTAGTTGGAATACTCAAAATATTCTTCGTACAAGGCGTAGTTTAGTGTAAATAACCCTTCTCGCTTGAGAAGGTATGTTGTGTAGTCTCGCGATTTGAGGAACGACATCGCCCCGAATAAAGTGTCGCCAGCCAGCTGCCATGCGCGATTATACTCGAACTGCACGACTGCGATGCTATGGGATTCTAATGCCTCTCGAGCGCCACGAAGAACGTGAAAATCGTATCCTTCCGCATCGATCTTGATGCAATCAACCAAGGGCCACCCGAGCCGTTCTATTTCATCGTCCAAGGTGGTCACGTTCACAACGCGATTCTCGCCTGTAATACGCGTGAGGCCTGGGACAAGCGTACTGCCTTTCCCAGCATTGGACTCCTCAAGGAGCGTCATCGTGCCTGGGCGATCTCCGACAGCACTATCGAAAATTTGAACGAATGGATCGCTAGCGAATTGTTCTTTTAAAATTACGAAAGCACTTCGTGAAGGCTCGTAGGCGGCAAATTTTGCTCCTGCACCCGCAAGTTTTTTTAGTGCTAACGTCCAGTCACCAATATTGGCTCCAACATCGATAAAGTGAAGTCCCGTTTGCGCTATGAGTTCGCGAAGCCACGTTTCTCCGGTTGCCAACGTATCCGGGCTTTCGGCGAGGTGGTATTTAATGACACATCGACATTGATTTCGAAGGAGTATTGCAAAGTTTACGAGGACCGACGATTTTGCTACAATACGATGAACTGGGTCAAGAATTTTTCCGATACTCAAAAGAACGCTCCGTCCGCTAATATCCACTCAG
Organism: Actinomycetes bacterium; assembly: GCA_021846265.1. GTDB lineage: Bacteria > Actinomycetota > Acidimicrobiia > Acidimicrobiales > Acidimicrobiaceae > JABEUN01. The sequence goes on from JAJZCF010000195.1 coordinate 1,585, forward strand.
TGAAGGGCTTGCTTTTACCATTTGTATTTGAATCTCGCTCTGATTCCAGTGAATCTTAACCAGATCAATGCTGTGCCGCAAAGGAATCACTTCAGCGCGGGAAATTCTATGTCGCGGTTCTGGGTCGTCGAAGGGCTATCCTGTAACCGAAAGATAGCCCCCTTTCTATCCTTAGCTTTTTTGTAACACTGAAGTCGAGATTTAAATAACGTGACGCTGACGATGTTCATGCTCTGAGAGCCCTCGATGTCGTGGTACGCGGCAGTTTCACTTGGACCTCTTAAAGAGACCCGGATGGTGGCAATAATTGGCTGGCTGATTCCAAACTGGTTATTTCGCGGAGGGGTGTTGCACGGAATGAGTTCCGCTGAATATTTGAATATTCTTCCTGTCGAAGATATCCGGTAGGTTCGGGCTTCGTTCCTGGGGCATACCACAAGGCGCCCCAAGAGGTTCCGTTTCCATAGTCCACCCTCGTCACTCGAACACTCAATTTCCATACATCACTGTTGTGAAATTTAGGGCTAAAATCCCAGGCATCGTTCCTTGTCGCTCTCTTGGTGTATGGATCGCGACAAAGTGGATCATAGAACGGTTGGCTCGCGGTGCCACCCGGCCAGAGCACTTCCGGTTTTCCGTATGCGAATACACCTTTCCCTACCGCGCGCGGGCGAACGTCGAGAGGGTCCTCGCCTTCCGGCTTTCCAAGCGCTGATGTCCATGAAAAGAGAAATTGTATATGCGTGACCGGGCGCGGGTCACGATTCACGAAAAAGACACATTCAGACGGCCACCATTCGCGGGTTTTCAACGAGGGACTGAGATAACGTGGATCTGGGATCTCAACATAGAACGCACGTGTAATTTCAATCCCTGAAGCGGGCTCCTTAATTATCGTTCCGCTGAATAGTAGTCCATAGTTCGCATAGGACAGCGGCACGAGCTTTCCGGTCGGCGCCGGTGCGGGCGAAGACATTCCATTCGACGGCCTTGCAGCGCCAATGCCAAAGCAATCTGCAGCCAGGATCACGCAAACAAGGCTGGAGAGCGTCACCGCGAGTCCTCGGCTATACATAATAACTCTGCGCTTGATAGGATATACTGAAGTCGGCACCTGGGGGAGGTGGCGTTCCGGGCGCCGCCGAGGCATCATAGTAGCTTAGTCTCGATGCTTGCCCGCTTGCAATTGCCTTTGCATATGCAACCTGGTATTGGTTTAGAACCGCATCTAACTGCGTATATTGATATTCTGCTCCGCTCAATCCTGAGGCACCCACGACCTGTTGGTTATTACAGTCCTTTCCGCTCCCGCCGATGCCGATCGATAGTTTCCCGGAACCCGTGCTGCTTTCACCAAACATTGCTTTGAGTTGGTTGAATTGTGGCTGTAGCCATTGAGGAGCATTCTGCACCGTCCCATACTGTGCGAGCGTCTCCTCCACATCTTGAATTCCAGTTCGTCCAGCGAATACCGCCTTTAAACTCGGGTTCTCGGTGAACGACTGTCCGTTCGCACCCATCGCTCCCTGTAAATTCGCGACACCTTGTCCGTAGTTTTTGGTATCGTATTTGTCCGGCATGTTCGCCGGAGTATCGTGACTTCCACCGAAAAACAGGGAAGCTAATGCAATCACGACACCAATTATGATGGCCGTTTCCTGAACGCCCGGAGTGGTCAGAGAGATTTTTTCAAGGCCGTCCACAGCCTGTATGAGCGCATCGGCGCTCCAGCCCGCTTCGAGGCTGCCGGTTACGCCGCCCTGGTCGAATCCTTGGATAATTCCTGCCAGATCACCAAGGGCACCAGCGAGGTTCGCAAACGTTAACGCCTCTGGGCTCTTGGCCGTATAGATTTTAAGCGCTTCCTGAACACTCGAAATCGTCTTAACGACGGCCTGTGCATCGTAAGCGTCTGTTGAGGGCCGTCTTGACGACGAGCGGACGGTGTGCTGATCCGGCGTCGGCTCTATGCCGGAAGTACGGGCGTCTCGGCGTTGTCGCTGATCTGCATGGTTTCAGGCGCCTTCAGA
>JAJZCF010000030.1 GCA_021846265.1 Actinomycetes bacterium
AGCGAACGACATCATCGAAGCTCTAGCGAAAAAGAAGAGCTTGATATGGTCGCCAAAGGAGATGCGCTGGGTAATGCTCGTCTACAAACACATCCCTAAAGCGATTGCCAGAAGGATACCGTTCTGACCGATAGTTCAGATACAACCAATCGCCGCCCCTTTTCAAGAGGCGGCGATTCAAACCCGCTACCCCACCGACGTGATACCGGCGGTTGACGATGGTGGGTTGGAAATAGTTGTAAGATCTCCCATTGCCTTTGCGTCACCGAATGGATACACCTTGCCGCTGTTGGTCAGCACGTAGTAACCGTTGTTGTCGGGAGAAGGGGCGAGCGAGGTGGCCGTTGCCACTACGTTGAGCCCGGGCAAAGAGCCATAGTACGATGCGTCGCCGAAATCGAAGACTCCGCCGTCGGCCGCAATCAGTCGATACCCGGCTCCATCGCCTGATGCCACCATTCCAATAATCGGCTTATTGAGGGCTATGTTGCCGGTAGAACCGTAGAACTTGGCATCCCCGAAAGAGAAAACTCCGCCGTCCGATGCGACTAACCAATAGCCTTTACCGTCCGGCGTGGCGGCCATACCCACGATCGGCTTATTGAGGGCTATGTTGCCGGTAGATCCGTAGAACTGGGCATCCCCGAAAGAGAACACTCCGCCGTCCGATGCGACTAACCAATAGCCTTTACCGTCCGGCGTGGCGGCCATACCCACGATCGGCTTATTGAGCTTGATCGAGGCAGTTGACCCAAGGTTGGCAGCGTCGCCGAATGGATAAATGTCTCCATATCCATCAATGAGCCAATAGCCTTTACCGTCCGGCGTGGAATGTAGCGACGTTATTGGAGACCGAAGGGTAGCAGCGGAGACTGAACCATAATTTACTGCTGACCCGAATGCATATACGCCTCCCGATGGAGAAGTAATCCAATAGCCAGGAGGTGGCGGCGGTTGGGTGGTAGTCGTTGTGGGCGAATTAAGTCCGGTACCTTGCAAGGAAATCGGCCCAGTAATCTCGAACCAGTCCGAATTCAGTCCGAGGTAGCTAGCAAACTGTGCTCCGGTAACCGTGACAGAACCAGTTGAACCCACTACCGACATCTGCTCAACTCGACCGCCCATATCTCCAAGTCCATTTCTGGACAGTATCGTTATCCCAGTCAGGGAGCCGATCTGCGGGAAAGCCGCTTGGATGCTGGATTCCGAGACCTGAGTTGTCCAATCATGGTTTGGATTACACGCCCCCGGAATGCAGATCCCGTCATAAGTGTCTAGAACTCCAGGGAATGCACCATTTTCCGTATATCCCCCGGTTGACGATGAATACTGGGTTTCGACAACCGTCGATCCATTAACAACAACCTGTCCAGCAGTCGCAACTACTGCTTGATCTGCTATTGCATAAAGCGGATAAAGTGGGGAACTCGGATTATGCATGCCAAGATAGACCTGACAGTAAGTGTTGTCGCATATATCCGCGTACCCAAATCTGTTAAGTGTGCTGACGGCGTATGACCGAACCATAACTGCCTGAGCTTCCAATGCCTGAAATCCCCAAGGTTGGCTCTGAGGTCCCGGTGCCCCAAGCTGTCCCCAGGATGCTGGCATCTCCGAAGCAACGACACCTTTGGCATAGCTTTCTAGAGGTAGGACATTAACCAATCTTTGACTCCCGGCGACATCCGCCGCCTGAACAAGTCCTCGAACAACTTCCGTTCCAGACGAAAGGCACAGATTCAGCGCTTGAGAATAGGTCTCCTGGTCTATTGCACTCGAAACGCTTCCCACCGACGGAGTTACGGTAGCCTGGGCTTCTGGTACCGTCGCAATCGACTGCAGCTGTGTCTGGACTCCGCACGCAGCGGGGCCAGTCGACTCGAGAATATTCCAGTTGCTACCGGCTATATCCATCTGCACCATATAGCCAGCTGGCACCGCATGTCCAGCCACCGTGTACGGCGCAGGAGACGACACCGTTATATTTGACCCGTCGTTCCCGGTGATTACAACCCTGATCATCTGATCCGAAGTAGTGCCAACAGTCGTGCCTGAAAAGTAGTGAGTAAGGATCTGCTGGTAAGTTTGCTGACCCTCAACGGCATAACCGAGAGCTCCGTATTGTCCTGCTCCGTATCCATGCCCCCACCCATGACCTGTGAAAGTGAGATAAGTATCAGCGCTTGCCACCCCGTTGCCTGATATCAATAGCCACCCGAGGGCGGTCATTGTCACGGCAACCAAGCTGAAAAGAACTCCCAGACCACCTTTCTTTTCACGGCGGATCCGATGGTCGGGCGTCCTCAATATCAATGGCCTCACTTGAAACTCCGTTCGCTAGCCAATCAAGCAGCGAGTGCCGAAAATTAAGCTTTCCCGGTCGCTAAGCGTTTCCGAGGAATACCCCGGCAAATGGTTCTATCGGTACCTTCCGGCATGATCTTAAATCACAAGCAGTAGTGTAATTTCAACTAGCTCACGCCATGATATTCACTAATAACATAGCAAAAATTATTGCAATGTGCTTCCATTAGGAAATTAACGCTAGCGGGATCATTTGTGAGGTCCCAACTCCGGCCACCCATGCACATTTCCTCTAGGATTGTTCTGCAGATGGCGACACCCAGGAAGAAGTAGTGACAAAAGACCCCAAAGACCAACTAAACGGGCCGGGAAAAGGTGAGTCTGTACCCCCAATTCGAATAGACGAAATCGGGTTTGGTTCAGCTTCGCCTAGCGTTCAATCAGATTCGTTTGAACCGATACCTTCCACACTCGAAGAGAATAGCAACGAGTCAATTGGCTCATTCCAAGGATCAATACAAGAAAAGATCGCCCAAGAAGTCGAGCGCAAACGGAGAGAAGGTGCTTTCCCGCCTTCGTTCGAGCGGCGACTCAAGGATAGTTTTGAGAGATTAATACCACAAGGAGGTGGAACCTCAAGGGAAGACTTTTGGTCACTCTTTCGCTCTACCGACCGGGCGGCCTTTATGGATATCGACGTCCCTATAGCTTCGAACACACCAGGGGTTTCGAAAGTCAAAAAGTTTATTCGCTCGCTCACTGCGTGGTATTTGAACTATCTCCTGCAACAGATAACAAACTTCACGGCGAATTTGATGCAACTCATTGCTGCGTTTGATCTACGGATAAAGTCACTAGAAGATAGGATTCCCTTTCCATCTGAATCAATTGGAAGATCTCCTGCCATGCCGGTTAGCGAGAAGACGGCTAAGTTTGTTTCCGACCTGCTGGCCAACTCACCGGGACGCTTGATAATTACTTGCTGTACTGCCTCCAATATTTTGTCTAGCTTGACCGAAAGTGGAGCGGACGTCTATGGTGTCGACACCGACGAGACGGTCCTGGACCAGCTGCAGCAAAGCGGACTGGATGTAAGGCTTTCATCCACCCTGGATGAACTCGAGAACGTAAGAGATGGGTCGCTTTACTGCGTGCTACTTCAAGGAAGCTACGAACTAGAAAGTCTAGGCAAAATCCGAAGAATTCTTAAATCTGCTGCCAGAGCCGTTGAAGTTGGAGGCAAAATAGTACTGATCACTCATCTTCCAGATTTCAAACTGAACGATAAAGAGTCTAAAATTGCCATCGACCTAGCACCGGGACACTTGTTGCACACCGAGACTTGGGAGGAACTGCTCAGTTGCGTGACGCCAAAACTCTTGACAAAGTCCGAACAAAGCGTAAAAAACCTAAGCGAATGCGTCATCATCGCCGAAAAAGTGAGCGACCAGCAGGGCTCTGCTAGCTAGACCATGGAAATTCATCAGTTTGTGCCATCGTTCGCGCCGAGAGACGCCATTGGACAGCACGCGCTGGCATTGAGGGACCTCCTTAGAGAACTCGGCGCAAGCTCCGAGATTTTTGCCGACGAGATAAAGCCCGGCCTGGAATCACAAGCTCGGCCGTATTCGAGATTTCATCCGCTGCCGAGCAAGAATCGCTGGCTCATCTATCAGGGTTCCACCTTGTCGCCCATGGCATACAAATTGTCCGAGCGGAGAGAACCGCTAATTGTCAACTATCACAACATAACGCCACCTCACCTAGTTCAAAATTGGGATTTTGGCGCATCGGTGGCGACTTCGATCGCTCTTGACCAGATGGGAAAGCTCTCGTCAGTAGCCCACGGAGCCATCGCTGTATCGAAGTACAATGCCGGCAATCTCGTTGAACTCGGATTCAAAGATCCGGCCATCGCATCGCCGTTCATCCCCCATCAAAGCGTTTCAAGAAGGTTAGACAAGGACACCCCCAGGGGAGCGCTCTGGATATTCGTCGGCAGGATCTTCCCTAATAAGGCGCAGCATGATCTAATTGCCGCATTGGCCGCTTACAAAAAGATATTTGATAAAGATGCGAGGCTTATCCTGATAGGCAAACGAACCTCCGAGCGTTACGCACTGGCTCTCGAATCCTACGCCAACCAGCTCATGGTCGGCGACTCGGTCATGCAAAGTGGTTCCATTTCCGACAACGAACTTGCAGACTACTACCACAAAGCCGACCTTTTTGTTTCAACATCTGAGCACGAGGGATTTTGCTTTCCTATTGTCGAAGCAATGCGCTATCGCTTGCCAATCCTGGCCTACGCTTCAAGTGCTATTCCTGAAACAGTAGGAGATGGAGGAATCCTCCTCAAAGACAAGTCGCCGGTTGAATTCGCTTCTGCTGCCTGGGTAATGCTTAATGATTCACAAATACGCGAGAATTGCTACGTCGGAGCAGAGGAGCGGCTTAGGCAGTACAGTTATCAATCGGCAAAAAAGCAAAATTTAACCGCCTTGGCCAATTTGATACCGCCACTAAATAAGGAACTTCAAAGGTGAGCGCACTGCATCAATTTGTGCCATCGCTTTTAAATTCTGACGCAATCGGATCTCACGTGCTCGAGATAAAAAAGACACTCGATACATTTGGAATCCAGAATGAAGTCTTCGTCAATTCAGAAAAAGACGATCATGTAGGAATTGCACACCCATTTCTCAGCTACCCCAAGATGCGAAGTGACGGAGACATTCTGCTCTACCACGTCGCTGGAGCATCCGCCATGGCCGACTTTTTATCCTCACGCAAAGAGATAATCTGGATTGACTATCACAACATCACTCCGTCGGCTTTCTTCGATGGCTGGGATAATCGAACCAGTGCTAGCCAACACATCGGCCGAATACAGCTCGAGAGACTCTCTGGAATGACCCAACTCGCCCTGGCCGACTCTCATTTCAATGAATCAGAACTGATTGACCTTGGGTTCTCGACGACACAGGTGCTGCCAATTCTTTTCAATCCGGATAACTTCGAAGATGCGGCCATTGACCCAACAATCCTGAGCCAGAAAAAGCAGAGGTGGCTCTTCGTCGGGCGCATCACTCCGGGTAAGGCGCAGCACAATCTCATTCGCTCATTCGCAGCCTATAAGCAGCTGTACAATCCCAATTGTGAGCTCTACCTTGTCGGCAAGCCAGCTACCCCTAAGTATTTTGATTCTCTCACAGCGATGGTCGACGACCTCGGCCTTAATGATGCCGTTTTTCTGACAAAAGGAGTCAGCGCTCAGGAGCTGTCCATTTACTATCAAACCGCAGACATATTTGTTTCACTGTCCGAGCACGAAGGCTTTTGTGTCCCGCTCCTTGAAGCTATGCACTATCGGCTACCGATATTGGCGCTGGCTTCCTCTGCTGTACCAGAAACCTTGGCAGATGCTGGCGTACTTCTAGAAAGCTCAGATCCTCTTCGAGTGGCGGCGGCAGTTGACGTTGTTCTAAGGGATCAGGAGCTCCTTGAGGATCTGCGTCGTCGAGCGAAAGATCGTTTGACCAAGCTGTCTCTTGAAAGCGCAAGAACCGCCCTGAGAGACTTATTAACCAGCTATGGCCTTGTCGACGGAGTACGTCCATGAGTCAACAACTTGATGCGCAAGGAAATGGCAATCAAATCACGAGTCACAAAAAAATAAGTTTTGTAACTCCACGCTTCGGCAGTGACATTACCGGCGGCGCCGAATTTGCCGCAAGGATGATAGCGGAGCGTCTGGTGAAGCGTGGCTTTACTGTTGAAGCGCTGACCACTGTAGCCGGAGACATTGCAAAGTGGGAACCAAAATACGACGAGGGCCTGTCCGTCGAAAATGGCGTGAAGGTCAGTCGCTTTGCGGTCGACCAGGGGCGCTCGAGGGACTTTGCGTCATTCTCCAGAAAAATTGAGTTTTTCGCCAAGTCGGCAACTAAAGAAGAGGCCCTCGAATACATCCGCCTACAAGGACCAGTTTCGCAAGGACTTATCGACGCTATTTCGCAAACCGATGCCGACTTCATCGCTTTCTATCCTTATCTCTATCACCCAGCCGTCCACGCTATGCCAAAGGTGGCTTCGAGAACAGTCCTCCATCCTGCGGCACATGATGAAGCCCCACTATATCTACCAATATTCAAGGACATTTTCGAGAACACAAACAGGATAGTTTTCCATACTTATGCTGAAGAAGACCTAGTTAGATCCGTATTTCGAATATCGCAAGCTCGACGGATAATTCTCGGACTCGGGGTTGATCCGGCGCCACCACCTTCAAAGTTAACAGGTCAAGAAGTCCTGGGATTGGCGCCTGAAGAGCCTTACATATGTGCATTGGGAAGGGTAGATACCCTGAAAGGCACCACAATGCTCGCGGACTTCGTATCTGCCTACCGAGATCGCCACAGAAATAGCGTATCTTTAGCTTTGGTTGGCCCTGTGGCAGTCGCACCCGAAGAAAAGTCCTGGCTCAAGATTACCGGTCAAGTCTCTGAGGATGAAAAGTGGGCCGTGCTTAGAGACTGTTCCTTGCTAGTCTCACCTTCGTACTACGAATCGTTTTCCTTAGTCCTCATGGAAGCATGGAGCGTTGGGATACCAGTTCTTGTAAATGGTCGTTGCGCAGCTACCACCGAACATGTCCATCGATCCAAAGCCGGTGTAGTTTTTCAGAATTACCCTGAATTCGAAATTGCCCTCGAAACCATCCTTAATCATCAGGCGATTAGGGACGAATTAGGTCAGAAGGGAAAGCTCTACGTAGAAAAAAACTTTACTTGGAGTGTTGTAATTGACAGGTATATAAACTTCCTCTTCGGCTAGCAGAGATTCTTTTTACAGACGGGACTCATTAAATGTCGAGAAACGGACAGTTCACCTAACGATGATCGGCAATGACGTCCCACACGCACTAAATGGCCCGGCCGACCATTTGAAAAAGGACACCTCACCAGGTAGCACTGAAAGAATCCGCTTCAGGGACGTGACCACGGTTGGAGACTTACCTCCAAGGGAATTATGCTCAGTTCAGCAAAGATGCCTACAAGACCCGGCAATGGCAGAGATGATCTCAGTCATGGTAATAAATGACCCTGCCACAGATCCCTTTGACGCTCAAATTCTATTGACGCTTAGGTCCGTTTACGGGCAGTGCTATGGCAAGATCGAATTGATCATTCCCGACAAATATGCCTTGTTAGCCTCGCTCGACAATCCGCCATCTGGGATCGCTCTAAAGACTTACCATATGGATTCAAATTCAGCCCCTAAAAGCTTTCTAGCGGCATTAGAAGTGTCTACGGCTGAAATAATTGTTCCACTTCGACTGGGTGATCGACTCTCTGTTGATGCTCTCTTTAGGCTCAAGCTCGCCGAGTCAGAGAATGGATCGGCCCCTTTTTTGTACTCTGACATCGTGTCCGAGGACCAAAATCATCACCTTCATTCGCCCCTTTGGCATGGAAACTGGGACTGGATCCTCATGGCCCAAACGAACGCCACCAGGGGAATGCTCGGCCTCAGACGTAGGGCCCTCGGCCTCCTGAGGTCACAGGACCAGACTCCCATCGTCAGCTCAATAACCACGGTTCAAACCTACTGGGATTTGTGCTGGTCAATCGCCTTGATACTCTCAGCCGACACATCATTTTCGGAACCCACGCACTTTGCTCATCCCTGCTACATAGAGGCCCCGCTAGCCAATAATTCCGACCATAACACCAGCCAATCTCACTTTTTGACAATTATCTTCGAGGACCAAGTAACAGCACAGAACCCGATGCTTAAGCTGCTAAATGAGTATATTTCTAGTCTTGGCCTAAATCTTTCCGTCGAGGAATGTGCTGAACCTCGTCAATTTAGAGTGGTTTCCGAAAACAGTTTCAAACCGCTTATTTCCGTAGTAATCCCCAACCGCAATGGATCTGGACTACTAGCCAATGCACTAGATTCTTTGGCGAATACCGGCTATCCCAACCTCCAAATTATCATCGTCGACGACGCCTCCACGGATCACGAGACCCGCGAGTTATACGATCTACTCCTTTCAAGAAAGAACCTGTTCAAAGCGGAAGTGCTCGAATCTCATGAGCCCAGCTTTAACTATTCGCGCCTTATAAATCAAGGGAGAAAGCTGGTGAAAGGCGAGTATATGCTAACGATGAACAACGACGTAGAGCTGATCTCACGGGACTCTTTGGATCTATTGGTTGGGCTAGCGAGACTTCCAAAAACAGGAGTTGTTGGAGCCCGTCTACTCTATGCTGACCTTACCATTCAACACGTTGGAGTTGGCTTAGGAATAAATCGTTTTGCAGGCCACTACTTGAGCGGAAAAGCGCGAGATGAATCTGGGAGCGACACTATCGCCCGCAGTATCCATAGAGCCTCGGCGGCTACGGGTGCCTTGCAGCTTTTTAGAACTGAAGTGTTCGATGCTGTAGGGGGTTACGATGACAACAGATTTCCAGTTGCCTTCAACGATATCGACTTTTGTCTTCGCGTCGGAGAGCTAGGACTTCAAGTACTCATCGACACTCGTCCGATAGTGTTCCACTACGAAGGAAAAACCCGCGGAAATGAACACCGCGATCACTATAGGTTCAACACTTGGGTAACGGAAGAGGTCGCCTTTGCCCAAAGATGGGGCGGTAAATTAGCTTCGGACCCCTTTTACCCTCGGATTCGGGAAACCTATCTTTCCTGGCAACATTCACCCCGTGCTTGATCTTAGGACATATAGCGCTATTCGTTCTACCTCCCTCTAAGCCGGCGAGACGAATCTCCCCGCTCAGCTCAATTGAGATAAAGAACACCAAAAGCGCTTCGGCTGGGCGATAGTTTCGAGTGCCATAAACCTAATGATCTGCAAAGCGCAGTTTCCCATCAAAACAACCACTCAAACGACAAATAGGCTTTCGGCCAAACAGTGCTGAACCTCGGCTTCAATAAAACTCTCACCACAAAATCTTGCCTAGGTTTCCTTCGGCATTCCAGGGCCAACAGCTGCCCCTCAAGGCGCCAGGCGATATTTCAAGAACCTGACTCCTGAAGAATCGAGACGGGAAGAGCCACCATTCCGTTACATTTCGTTGGATTAACTATCTTGAACGCCTGTTCAATCGAACGCCAGTCAATTCGTGCTCCTCCTGGAACTTGGTACAGCGATGCAGCCAAGGAGAACACCCCGTCCAGCAGGGGCATCGGACCCAGCTTTACTACAAATTCACCTTGCCCGTATAAAGAGTACGACCCAAAGCCGAGATCCTCGGAGGTCGCCGAAAATACCAGTTCGCCCCGAACATCAGTAATCTCAACCCCGACAAGTACCTCCTGCGGCGTAGTACATTCGTACCGCAGATCTAAGGAAATAACTTCATTTGGCGCCGCATAACCTCTAGATGGATCTGGAAGTAGCAAAGACATCGAAGTTATCAAAGCTGGCGGGTTCTGCTGCTTTTGTGCCAAGCCAGCAGAATCATCAGTAGTTAGGTCGATCAGCTCAGGTAAATTGGGATCATGGTTTAAGCCTGAACCTTTGAGCTGATAATCCCTAAGGATTCCGATCGCTTCAGCAGTCGGTCCTCCTCCTACGACCTTTGAGTGATCAAGAACATAAGCCCGATCGCATACTGCCCTGACCAAGTCGACGGAGTGAGACACAAAAACTATCGTACGCCCCTCTTTTTGAAAAGAGTTGACCTTGTCGAGACACTTCCTTTGGAAGTTTTCGTCCCCTACCGCCAATACCTCGTCAATTAATAGGACATCGGGATCCATATTTACGGCAACAGCAAAGCCAAGTCGGGTGTACATACCAGATGAGTAAAATTTCACCTGGTTCTCAATGAATCCGCCAAGTTCGGAAAAGTCAACAATATCGTCAAAGCGACGGTCAATTTCCTTTTTTGGCATCCCGAGCAGCGAAGCATTTAGGTAAATGTTGTCTCGCCCTGAAAGCTCGGGGTGAAATCCAGCACCCAACTCCAACATCGCAGCTACCCTGCCGCGCACCTTTATTTCCCCGGAGGTTGGAAGCAATATTCCGGCAATGCACTTCAGAAGGGTTGATTTCCCCGAGCCGTTATGTCCGATCAGCCCAAGGGTCTCACCCTCTTGGACCTCTATGTTAATATCGCTGAGCGCCCAAAACTCTTCAAACGGCACCTTGCCGAAGTGGATCACCCTCTCCTTTAGAGAGGTCATCTTTTCTTTGTAAAGCCTGAATCGCTTTGAAACATCTTCAACTTGTACGGCCACCGACATTGACTACAGCTCCTCTACGAAGTTGCCTTCGAGCCGCCCAAACACATACAGGGCACCAACGAAAAGAACAAGTCCAACGACTATCGTGATCAGCAAATGAGTCAGATACCACCCCGGTCCAGCTGTGGGCAAAATTTTGATGATTACGTGTGCAGCATTTGACGATAAAGGAGAGACCTTGCCATAAAGTGCGCGCTGGAAGGTCACAACCGGAGTCACGACTGGATTTAGCAGATAAACCCACAGCAGTCCAAGCTTATTGATCGGTACCGCGAGCTCCATATATGGATAGACCACCGGAGTTCCCCAAAACCAAGCCACCAGAAGTACTTCGACTAGGTGTCTAGTGTCCCGCAGGTAGACATTGACCGCCGAAAGAAAAACGGCTAGCGCTGATGCAAAAACCAACAGAGCTATCATCGCAATGGGCACCAACCACAAGTAGCCCCAAGTAGGCAGCACCCGAAAAATTATCATGAAGATAACTAGCACAATCGCCTGGAAAAGGAAGAAGACAAAGGCTGCTCCAACCGAGGCCAGAGCCAGAATCTCTCTTGGAAAAGAGACCTTCTTCACTAAACCGGCATTATCCACCACGGCAGTAGTGGCTGATGATATAGATGTTTGAAAGAGGTTCCACACCAAAAGTCCGCTTGGTAAGAAAATGGCGTAATCGGGGACGCCATTTTTCAAGACCTTCTGAAATACCAGGAAGTAGATCAAAATATACATCGCCGGGTTCAACATCGACCACAAGATACCCAGCGCTGAGTTCTTGTACTTTACTGAAATCTCCTTACCAATTAGGCTAAAAAGAAGATCCCTATACTTATAAGTATTGGTAACCCTCCTTGAGAGAGACATCTTGGGTTTGACAACGGTCAATTGACCAGAGGTACGCCTCTTGGAAATCGCTGTACCATCTTCGGCCTCAAAACCACCCTGCTCACTTAACAATTAGCCTCCAGCGAGATACGCGCAAAGAAAAGTATTAATCCTCAACAGCCTAGTGCAGCATCTCCCATGGCGAACCCAGAGTTTTACAAGCTCACCTTGTGTTTTATTTCGGAGATAGATCCACTAAAAGAATCGGGTCGTCCCCAAAAAAACCCCGACGATCGTTCTCCCACTAGTTAGCTGTTCAGCCTGCCACTCAGACCTACGAATGCGACTTTGCAAATGAACGATGACACGATACCTTGTACACTTGCCGCAGTATTTGCAATCGCTGTTCGCCAGCAAGCTCAACTTGCAAGAAAGTCAACGGGTACTTTCATTAACTGTTCGGACAAAATACCTAGCACTTCCCGCAGGCCCACCACCATTCTGCTCATAACCGAGGACTCGCATAAATCCAAGCAGCGCAGCTGATCCCCTGATAACTTCCAGACACCAAAGAGACCTATACATCTCAAAATGCCAGCTAAAAATGCTGCCCGAAAGTATTGACATTCCCAATGCAGAAGTGAGTTCCAAAGCATGGTTGCCCACGTGGAGAACTAAGGCGACAGGAAGCGGTCGCTTGGTAATACTCCTAGCTCTAACCTCTTAGAGTCCAGATCAGCGCCGACCAAACCTATTTCCCGCCAGCTTCTTCCAAAAACCCCACCCGAAGTACGGCCACTTAATCCTAACCAATCAGGTTCCCAAGACTTAACTCTTCATGACTGCAGGTGCCTTTTCGATCACTTCATCGATAAAGCCGTACTCCTTAGCCTCCTGGGCAGTGAACCAGCGGTCGCGCTCGGAATCTGCTTCAATCCTCTCGACTGGCTGGCCAGTATGGAATGAAATCCTCTCTGCGAGCATCTTTTTCATGTAGACGATCTGCTCGGCTTGTATCGCAATATCTGTCGCCTGGCCTTGCATTTGTGCAGAAGGCTGGTGCATCAGTATTCGAGAGTGCGGCAATGCGTAGCGCTTCCCCGGAGTGCCAGCACAGAGCAAGAACTGCCCCATCGACGCCGCCATGCCAATGCATATGGTTCTAATGTCACAGCTTATGTACTGCATCGTGTCGTATATTGCTAGGCCATCGGTTACCGAACCACCCGGAGAGTTTATGTAAAGCGACACATCCTTTTCTGGATCCTCGGCGGCCAGAAGGATCAGTTGTGCGCTGATGAGATTAGCAGAAGTTTGATCCACTTGAGAACCTAAAAACACAATCCGCTCGGCGAGCAGTTGCTGAAACACGTCAGAACTCCGAGGTTCCGACATCGCCATCCTTATAGCGTCCATTTTGCCCGCTCCATAAAATTTAGACTCTGACATACTTGAGAGGTTATCCTACCTTGAACTCTTTGCGTAAATGTTGAGGACAATTGAAATAGGCCCATATAGATACAATATGTAAGTGATACGAGGAATCGTCCACTAGTGTGTTCTTCCGAGCGGGCGTGGCGAAATTGGCAGACGCGCTAGATTTAGGTTCTAGTGCCGAAAGGCTTGGGAGTTCGAGTCTCCCCGCCCGCACAACGACACCATTCTTCGATTGTCTAGAAAAAGCGATAGTTTCTCCACAAGGGCTTTCCACCCTGCCGGAGTACGCACAATAGGTGGTGGTCCAGAATTCCTTCATATCGTCTCGGTGGCAGGAAGCACAAGGCCCTCCAGTCGCAATCACTCTCCGCCCAGAGCACTTGGTACCAATGTCTTGGCGGCCAGCTCTGCCACTACTTAACGGCAGGTGATTAGTTACCAGACGGCGACCTGTGTATCACGTAATGGTAGGGCATCTTTGACTACTGCTAGGTACACCGATTGAAACCGAAGCGAAACTCATCGAGATAGAACCCCAAGTGGTCGGTTTTTACCTCCACCTGCCTCGGTACCAAGAACCAGCCCTTTGTTGGCAACGCTACTTTATCAAACACCAGGCGGAGAGAAAGGGGCGAGTAAATTAGAGGCGGTCAGTCTGGCTGGTCTGTTAATTGCATAATCCACCTAGGTGATTGGATTATCCACCACAAGAAATAGATCGTGCTCGGGTCACATGGATAGCCCTTTTAACAGCACTTTTTGCGGCTTGTACGGTGCCCGGACGGTATTTCTCTCACCTGTTCTCGCCAAGGCGAAGGCAGGCCTCTCGCTTCATCCGGCTTCTAACTCGCAGCAGCTTCATGTTTACCGGAGTCCAAAATCGCTGACCCGGAACTGCATTCAGAACTCTTGAGCGGCACGATCTATTTGAGTTTAAGCCTGGTGGAGGAAGTTTAAATAGTCACGAAGTTTCATAAAGGCCCGTGACCTATGAGAGTAGAGGGCCTTCTCGTCCATGGACATTTCAGCGAAACTTCTTCCATCACCACTGTCAGGAACAAAGATAGGATCGTAGCCGAACCCCCCATGACCAGTTACGGAGTCCAGTAATCGACCCTCTACCTCGCCCTTGAAAGTTACAAAGCTCTCGTTGGGCATAAAATAGGTCGCCACACATACGAACCTCGCCGATCGATTGGAAACGCCTAGTAGTTCAGAAAGGAGTTTCCATAGGTTCTCCTCGTCCGTCGCATTCTCTCCGGCATATCGAGCCGAATGGACTCCAGGCGAACCGCCTAGTGCATCGACTACCAAACCAGAATCATCTGAAATCGCGGGGCTTCCCGTAGCCAAAGCAATAGCCTTGGCCTTCTTTATAGAATTCTCCTCAAAGCTGCCACCATCCTCGATGACCTCTGGAATCCAGCCGGGTCGAGGAGCCAACTCGATTCCCGGCAAGAGTCTTTTTATCTCCTCTACCTTGTGAAAGTTAGAGGTGGCCAAAAAAATCACCGTTTTATTTTCCTGCGCGAAGGAGCGACAGCAAGCACTTTGCCCTGAATGGTCTGGAGCTCTCCAATCGCCGACTCGGCTAGCCGTATCATGTCGACTAATTGGCCCTTGGAGAAAGAAGCGCCTTCAGCTGTTCCCTGTACCTCAACGAATCGACCGCCTTCGTCCATCACAATGTTCATGTCGACTTCGGCAACAGAATCTTCTGAATAGTCGAGATCAACCATGGCATCTTCACCAACGACGCCGACCGATACTGCCGCACAACCATGGATAATCGGGTTAGCTTTGATCTGCTTCACGTCCATCAGTCTCGCCACGGCATCTGACAAAGCTACAAATGCTCCAGTGATTGAAGCCGTTCTCGTTCCACCATCTGCTTGGAGCACATCGCAATCAACATTTAGCTGGATCTCCCCGAGTGACCCAAGATCAATGCATGACCTCAATGACCGACCTATAAGTCGCTGAATCTCCTGAGTCCTTCCCGACTGTTTGCCTTTGACGGCCTCACGGGGAATTCTCTCAGGGGAAGCACCGGGAAGCATCGAATATTCGGCGGTTACCCATCCCTTGCCAGTTCCCCTAAGCCACGGTGGTGGCCTCTCCTCCATTGAAACGGTGCAGAGGACTTTAGTTCGACCTACCGAAATAAGCGCTGAGCCCAGGGCCATTTCGGTATAATCTCGCAGTATTTCGGTTGGCCTTATCTGACCTGGCATCCGTCCATCAAGTCGCATTATCTTTCCCATCTCTGCCCGTAGCCACTAGTCAGTGTCGAAGTTTTCACGTGTATCACATTCCCTATATTTCGTCCAAGTAAGTTAGCGGCAAGTCTCCCGAAAGTGGTACAGTCACCACTTGAGATGAATACTTCGCTAGGTATTCTTGCTTCGTCGGTCGCAGCTAGTCCATTACCTTCCAGCATGTGCCGCACTTCGAATGCTGTCTCTTCTGAGGATGACACCAAAATGACATCCCTCCCCATAACGTCTTGTATCGGCCTCGCAAGGAAGGGGTAATGAGTACATCCAAGCAAAAGAGTATCTACCTTTGCATCCAAAATGGGTTCGAGCAGCCTCCTGGCCAGAATCCGTGCCGATTCGGTGTCAGCTTCCCCCGATTCCACCAGCTCCACGAACCCGGGACAAGCCTGACAAGTCAGATCAACCTCCGATGCGAACTCCGAAAAGCTTCGCTGATATGCTCCAGACCCGACCGTTCCGACCGTCGCTATCAATCCAATCCGAGATGAGCTTGACACTATTGAAGCAGCTCTGACCCCGGCTTCAATTACGCCCACTACTGGTACGCCCAGCCTTTCTCGCAGGAGATCTAGGGCCGCCGCCGAAGCCGTGTTACATGCCACGACGATCATCTTCACGTCGTGTACTTCGACCAGATACGATGCAATTTGAAAAGCAAACTCAGCAACATCCTCTTGGGGCTTTGAGCCATAGGGATAGCGATCAGTGTCACCGAAGTAAACGCTAGATTCCAAAGGAAGCAAGTCATTCACCGCCGCAAGGATGCTAAGTCCCCCAAGTCCTGAGTCGAAAAATCCTATGGGTCTGCTATCCATCGCAAAAGAGCCTAGGGCTCGCCTCGCCTACTACTACAGGCAACTCCTAGGTCAATATGAAACTTACAACCGAGCCGAGTGTCCCATCGGACCTCCAAGATTAAGACAAATTTGCAGTCCGGCCCATACGGCCTCTCCGCCAGAAACGCCTCCATGCCAAACAAGGCTTTCAACGCTGCTTTAGGCAACGGTTTGCCACACAAAAAGCACATTTGGATCTAGCGGGCTTCGCTTTTGTCCATTTTATTTCCTTCGAATAGGACTCAGCAGAACCCGAAAGTGGTGAACCATGGTCCGCTCCATCGCGAAGCGCAGCTGAACACTTCCTTCGTCCTTCCAGAAGCCGGGCTAGTTTCGATTTTCGCTCGTCCGCTAAGGAGCCACAATTTTAAACTATGGCTAGACTATTATACGAATACTTATAAGTATGTCTTTAGCGGGAAGATCTAGTTTTTCTAGGGTTATAGCCAAAGGTCTTTAGGCTTCCAGAAGTTAGATCAAAGGTTTGATAAATGACTGAAAATCAGCTCAAAGATCAGCTCCAATCGGCCGGGTTCGCCGCTACCAAAAAATCTGAACACTTCTATCAGGCCAAGAGTCGCCTGCTGAATGCAGCTACCGAATATTTACTTAGTGTCGGCCTGGCAAACTGGAGTTACAGGGGGTGCTCTCGAGCGTTGGGAGTGTCCAGCAACACCCTTAATTATTATTTTAAATCAAAAGATTTTCTGTTGGCCGAGATCCTAGAAAGCATGCGCAGTAGGGACTTGCCTCTGCTCGATAAATTTAAAGAGATCGAGATAGATCAGTTCATGGAACTCGCTCTCGCCCTTTGGGACAGCATAAGTGACGTGAAGCAGTTTCCACTGGGAATGGCCCAATTCGAACTATACGCATTAGCGATGCGGAGCCCGGACAAGTATGCGGCCGTAATGGAGTCAGAACAACTCTGGATAGACGGCATCAAGGCAGTCCTGAAGCAGGAGGATTACCCAGAGGGTGAGCTTGCCAGCGCCGCCCGGCTAATTCTCTGGACCTACCGAGGACTTTATTTAAGCCTCTTAGCATCTGATCACACGCAAGCATCAAAGGATCGAGCTCGACTCGCCTTTAAAGAGCTAGTTCGCCTTGTGGTCGCCCAGTTTCCGAAGGCTGCGCAGGCCTAATACTTTCGAGGTTTGAGCAAGTAAATCTTGGCAATAATGCCCTCTCTCAAATGACCGCATAAATTGCGCCAAGTTAGCCAGTATCTATAGCCTGACACTTCACGCCTTCGACCCTTGTACCTTCTTAAAATCCCCCTCCATTAAGCCCAAGGAAAACAGTTACAGCAGAATCATCCATCTATCCGTAGCTACCTGAATATTTTCGGATTTCGGACCTAAATACCTCCAAGGACGCCAAGGAGATAGCTGCAGAGTAGACTAGGTCTCCCTGTTGAGCACATTGTTGCCTCCATGTCAACTTAGCGGACGAACGGTGAGAGCGCTTATCGGCCTTTGCTAGTTTTCTTCGGCAGCAACCTGAAAAATGGGCTTCCGAATCCAGATAGATTACGTACAGCGGTCAAAAACTAGTGTCCAGATCTAGTCGGCAATTGTCATTCATCAATGTCTGTAAAATTTTTCACAGGTCGCTTAACTTTATAGATATCAAGAAGTTAGAAGCGCTTGACGGCATCGGCCCATGCTCGATGGTCTTAAGTGGCTCGTCGCAGTTCCAGGCTAGTTTTTCGACGATACTCAAAACTCTCACTCCGCGCAATCTTGTCGAACTGAATTCTAAGCCAACACCATTTGCTGGCCAGTTCAGCCATGGATGCGAGGCCATGAGAATAATTCGGAAAGGCCGCCGGTTGGGAATTTAACCGCCGAACCAGTAACTAATTGAGCCAGTCAAGCTAAAAGATCAGAAGCGGGCTTGGCATCCGAGGTAGCTTGCGATCTACCCTTGACATCCTCCCTTCCCCTCTCACAAAAGAGGATTCCCAAGTGTAGATAGTGGCTCACGCCACCTCTTCTTCCGGGGGTTGAGGCTTCGATCTCGCTAAATGGCTTGCTTAGTCGGAACCTGACCCATCCGGCCTTGGAAACCGATACTTCTCCCCACTTGTGGCTAAGTTTTCTGACTAAGAGATCTGTTATGTAAAATCCTTTGTTATCTCCAGCTTTGCGCCAAGTTGGGCGAGAGAAGTGATCCGGTCTCTTCCACCAGTTTTGAAAAGCTCGGTCTAGGTCGCGTAGAGCCTGTTGCTGGACTGCCGATGACCCCTCGTTGAGCCAAGTGAACGCTTGTCTTGCTTCAGCTAGCTCTTTAGCCTGGGTGCGGTAATTGATCCTAGCCGTCCTGTCCTTGCGCCAGAGATTCCTTTGTTCGAGACCCAAGTTGTAGACAAAACGCGCATTTGAGCAGTGCATAACTAGGATTTCGTTGTTATCTAAGTTCGGGTACAACCTCTGACGGATGCTCATAGGTGCAGTTTGACCCCTGGGTGTGACATTATTCTCTGTCGAAACCATCTAGAGGCTTCGACGTTAGTGCTATCCTTCCCCTCCCTTACGGAAGGGGTTTGACGCGTAGGTTGATCAATCTATCAAGCTGGCCGACAAGAGCTTCGGCTTGATGCAAAGGTGATCAGCTTCGCAAACCGCCTCCACGAACAACCCTTTGACACAATATCGATCAGCAATTTCTCGAGGGTGATCGAAACTTTTCGCTGGGTTTCCTGTCGGCAAGAGATAGGCCAAATGTTGTCCATAAGGTGGAAGTTGGCGACCATTCAAAGGGTTCTCGTGAATGACAAAACGAAAATGGACAACGAAAATGGACATTGCCCTAATAGTTTCTATCGAAGGTCAGAATGCTCATCGCCGAGTATGTTCGAGTTGCTAGCCCGAGCTCCGATCTTCGATTATGGAAATAGCCAGCGGAGCCTGGCGATTTCTTCTGAGATTTTGGTCTTAGCTTGGCAGTGAACCTATTCTGAAAATTGGGCAAATCCTTCCAGCGGTCATGTTCTTGAGCTCAAAGTTATGTCGCTCCTACCTAGTTCGGAAACCGAAGCCACTCCCAAAAGTGTCATCACATATTCGATCTCGATACGTAGTTCAATAAGATAGGAAGCAAGGCCCAGCGCACCGCCCACAGCAAAGGCCCACGCAGCATTCCTGCCTATCCCCACTGAACTCGCACCCATACATAGAGCCTTCACGACGTCCGCCCCATTTGATATACCACCGTCAACTGAAATTCTCGACGATTCAAAATTATCCCAGAGCCTCCACAAGGCATCCGCTGTAAGAACTGTATCGTCCAACTGACGCCCACCGTGATTCGAAATCACGACGCCATCGGCCCCCTCCGCTAGGGCGCCATACAGATCGGACTGCCTTATAACTCCCTTGGCGGCCACCGGGAGGTCGACTCTAGCTTTTAATAGCCTCAAAGCACCAAGTCCAATACCTGGATCCTGGTTCAAAGCGTTATCTCTGCTCTTGGGCTGAAATGGAATATCATCGGCGCTTTTTGCGCTGGAAAGCCTTCCCTCTCTCACTAAACGATCATAAAGTTTGTCGGCGTACCCCTCAGGCGGAACAAAGCCCATTTTCAAATCCGAGAGGCGCATGCCAAGAACCGGGGTGTCTACAGTTAGCAAGAAAAGAGAGAATCCGTTTAATTGAGCCTCTTCTGCAAGTTGAAATGTCACTTCCCGCTCGGCCATGAAGTAGACCTGAAAGAATAGTTTCGCACCGCTTGAGATAGCTTCATCGGCCTGCCAAAAATGCTCAAGCATGTGTTTGT
Organism: Actinomycetes bacterium; assembly: GCA_021846265.1. GTDB lineage: Bacteria > Actinomycetota > Acidimicrobiia > Acidimicrobiales > Acidimicrobiaceae > JABEUN01. The sequence goes on from JAJZCF010000030.1 coordinate 19,739, forward strand.
GAAATCCACTCAGCTGTCCAAAAAGCCGCCTCCGCTCGGCTTCATCAGACGCAATTTCAGCCACTTCACTGATTGACGTGGTAGTTCGGGATGAAAGACAGTACGGAACATTCACTAAATTGGCTGCCAGTGCAAACTGTGATTCTGCACCGCTATTTAGAAGTGATTGAAAAGCCATCGGGGCTACATAAAGCGGAGTGGCCAGTTCAACGGAGCAGAATTGCGATCGACTTGAAACAGTTTTTCGCTCAATTGGTATTCGCGGAACAAAGTCGTAGCTCGCCCATGAATCCTTGGACCTCGCTAGGGTTCGCTCGCGGGTTGCACCGGACCGATAGTAGTTGTAATTTGAGGGCTCAAGTATGACTCTCGCCTGATCCTCGATATCGCGATAAAGCCAGTTGAAAAGTTCATTCGCCATGGTTACGAAACTACAACCAAGTGGGCCTCCCCAGTCGTCACAATCATAAAATTCAACATAACTTCCAAAACTCTTGGTACCTGATTGCCCACTGCGTGCCTAATGGTCTTGCGGCGGAAACTTTCAATCGCAAAAACAA
>JAJZCF010000031.1 GCA_021846265.1 Actinomycetes bacterium
CTCCCGTTGGTTCAATTCCAGGAACTCCAGAAGGTTTCAGTGCTTTGCTCCTCTGGCACCCGAGGAGTCCCTAGATGCCGGTGCAAGCGTGCCCTCTGCATGCGTGTCCGGTGCATGCACACGCGACGGAAACTTTGCGAACGGCGTCGCTCCGTCGCCCACCTCCTCGAGTCCAAAGCTCACAGGGCGCTTCTTGCCAGATAATCCGTATACCAGTATGCGTATTCAGCTTGGACAAGGCCCGGTGAAAAACACGCGGGGACCCGCACCTTCGACCGCACTCAAACATACAACTTCTGATCAGGCAGTAGATTTAGGAGCTGAATCGCACCCGGCCTACCTTGCCCCTTGTTCCCTGTGTCTCAGGAGGAAAGACCACCGAGTATGTACGTCAAGGTGCCACAGATCTCTATGCAGCACTGGATATTTCTTCTGGCAAGGTAACCACCAGTTTGGGCAAGGCGCTTAGTAGCTTCGAGTTCATCTCATCCTTGAAATAGGCAGCCAAAGGGCTTTCAGGCAGGCAAATAATCCAATTATGCCTCCAACTTGATCAACGGGAGCCTTTGAGAAATCTCTTCCCGAATGATCTTCGTTGTGCCACTCGTGTCCATCGCCGCCCCAATAAGGACGTCGGCTACCTCCATTGTCCTCTTCTGGTGGCTGATCACCAGAAGCTGCGAAGAAGTCCTAAATAGATCCAAAAGGCCCAAGAACCGACCTAGGTTCTTGTCGTCCAGGGCGGCCTCCACTTCGTCGAGGATGACAAAAGGTGAGGGTCTAGATTGAAAGACTGCAAAGAGAAATGCAAGGGCGACCATAGAACGCTCGCCCCCAGATAGGAGGGACATCCTCTTCACCTTCTTCGATGGAATTGAAAGTTCAAACTCGATCCCCGATTCGAGGACATTAGCCGGATCCAACAGAACTACCGAAGCTTCACCTCCGGGGAAGAGTTCGGAGAAAATGGTGTGGAAAGATCTGTTTATGTCTTCTAATGCGGAGACGAAGATCGCCTTCATCTCACGCTCAATCTGATGAGCCACCTTTGCTAGCTCTTTCCTTGACGATCGGACGTCTTCAAGCTGTTGCTCGAGAAAGCTAATTCTTTCGTTGGCTTCTTCCAACTCGGACTCTGCATAGGGGTTGGTCGGGCCAATCTTTGCTAACTCGGCGTCCAACTCTTCAAGCTGATCAGCCGTACGAGAAGATGACGAAGCCGCTGGTAGTGGTGCGGATAAAATCTGCTGTTCCGTCATCTCTAGTTCTCGAGTAAAACGCTCAACACTAGCAGCGTAGATTGTTCTCGCCTCAGTCGAATGAAGCTCCTTCTTGTGCAACTCTTCGTTCAGCAGGTCCAGCCTCTCGCCAATTTCGGCTCGGGTCCCCGCAATGCGGGAGATCTGGCCCTCTTTTTGCTCCAGGATAGCCACAACCTGCGAAGTGAGGCGAGAAAGACCCTCTTGCGCCGCGGTAATTAGAAGCTCTACCTGTGTAAGCCGTTCCATCTGGAGCTGAACAGTAGCTAGCTCACTTTGAAGGTTGTCTCGCTCTTTAGCCTGGAGGACAAGCTGCTCGGAAACCATCTCCCTTGACTCCAGCGCTTCCTTTTCGGCGGCTATAGCTGATCTCTTATGCTCTTGAATGGCAGTAGTCTTCAATCGGAACTCCGACTGGAGCACTTCTAAGGCCCTCTTCTTTCGGTCAAACTCAGCCAAACTCGACTCAAGGTCGGATAGCGATGCTTCGAGCAATGACCGCTCGCTCTCACCCTCTTCCAATGTTGAGACTGTCTCTTGAAGCTGGATCTTTTGAGTTTCGAGATTCACTTCAAGCTCGCTCAGCATGCGAGATATTTCCTCTTTTTCAAATATCTTGTTTGAAACTTCGCGCTCCAGAGTCGATAACTCATGCGATCTAGCTTCGAAAAGGTCTCTTTTCCTTTTAGCTGCCGCGTTGAACGCCGCTAATCGCTGCTTTGCCGCCGATAGCTTCGCTTCGAGGAGTCCGAGTTCCTTTGAAGCTATATCGAATTCAATATTCCAGTGGTCAAGCCGCTGCCGCGCCTCCATGAGGTCGGATAGGGGAAGTGCAACCGATGTCCCAGGTGCAAAAAGTGTGAAATCTCGTATCAATTCACCGGAGCGAGTGACAAAATCGAAATCTGGATTGTCCTTCAGGTAAATTATGGCTTCCCTGAGATCGTCGACCACCCTGACCCTGCCAAGCTGAGCAAGAACCGGCTGCATTGCCCTAGTATCGGAAAAGACCAGCTTCGAAGCAAGTTCTTCACCTGGAATGTCCCCCTTGAGCCCTGCATCTTCTAGATTGCTTTCCTTTAAACCTCCGGATATGATCGCCGAGAAGCTGCTGCCATCTCGCTGGAAGTGCGGTAGAGCCGCCATCGCAGCATCGAATGATTCCGCCAAAATAGAGGTGCTCAAGTGCCCTAAGACGGCCTCCAAGGCCTTCTCAAACCCGTCCTTAGCTCCAACTAGCTCAAAGAGTCCTCCTATGACTCCTTCCAGCTTCGACACTTCGTCTATACGGGCCATGCGACGCTGTTCGCCAAGTAGTGACTCAAGGGCTTTTGCGCTTGCCCTATTCGATGCGACCTCGGATTGTGCTTCACTGACAATCTTGCGCTGGATGGTTATCTTTGATTCGACTTCCTCGATCTCTCCGACCAACTGATCAGGATCGAGAACCTCTGTCACCCCTTCGGCCTCGACCTGTTCCTCGGCTTTGGATGTAATACCTAAAAGTCGCTCGCTTGCGAGTTCGATGGCGGAATTCACCCCTATTGACCGCTTCTTGAGGGATTCAATTTGAAGCTCCATCTCGCTGACGGCCCTACTCAATCCCGACTTCTGCACAACGAGACCAGAAACCCGCGTTGAAACTTCAAGGAGGAGCCTCCTCGCGTTCTTGATTCCCTCCGGATCGGTCTCGCAGTCTTTCAGGGACTGTGCAATACTTTCAAGCCTCTCCTGCTCCAAGAAAAGCTCTTCGGCTTCGCCAGAGACCCTTTCAAGCTCGGCTCTTGCCCTTTCAATACGTTCGTCGATCCGTTGAAGCTCTCCCGGCACGGTCATCTGCTCCAATTGGCGTTCAAGTGACGATCGCCTTTCTCGAAGTCTGGTAGATGTCACCAAGTATCTAGTCTTCAACGAGTCAAGTTCGCGCTTCGCCACCTCAGTCTCACCTAAAGAAACCGCTGGATCGGGAGTAATCCTCTCTAGGTCCAAAAGGGAAAGCTCGTTTCTCAGAAGCTGTATATCCCCCTTGAGGTGCTGCTTTGTCTCTTCAGCCTTCTCGTATTCACCGAGATGGCGTTGCAGTGTTGAGCCTGCCAGGAAAGCCCTAAGCTCTCCTCGCCTCTTTTTGATTTCTTCGGCCCTTTTGAAGGCGGCAGCCTGCGCCTGGATCGGTTTTACCTGCCTCTTTACCTCTCGGAGAAGGTCGCCCGCGCGCTCGACGTCGGCGTCAGAAGAGAGGAGTCGGCGATCCGCCCTTTCTCTACGACGCCTGTGTTTATGAATCCCGGCGGCCTCCTCGATGATCTGGCGCCTATCTTCCGGTCTAGTACTCAACATCTGATCGATCTGGCCTTGACCGATTATCACGTGCTGGCTCTTGCCAAGGTGTGCATCGGCAAGGAGCTCTACCAAATCCACTAAACGGACCTCGGATCCGTTAATTAGATACTCCGAGTCCCCCGCCTTATTCAAAGATCTTGTGATCGCCACTTCCGCCGAGGGGATCTCAAGTGTCGAGTCCTCGTTGTCGAGTACGAGCGTGACTTCGGCCCGCCCCAGGGCCGACCTCTTCGAACTCCCGGCAAAGATAACATCCTCCATCTTCTGAGAGCGAAGTAATCTGGGGCCCTGCGCTCCCAGCACCCAGGTAATGGCGTCAACGATGTTTGATTTCCCCGACCCGTTCGGTCCAACGACCACTGTCACGCCCGGAGAGAGGCTAATCTTGGTCGTCTCAGCAAAAGATTTGAAACCTTTCAAAGTGAGGCTCTTGAGATGCATAATTACCGCCCGAATCCCTCTCGAAGTTGGTCTAGATCAATGGTTGACAGGTAGGACAGTAGTGCGAATGGCGCCCTTGGAACTTTTCCTTGGCAATTTCGCAACCGCATATTTTGCAAGCCTGACCGTCCTTTTGGTAAGCCAAATGGAAATTCTGAAACTGACCGATCTCACCGAAAAGATCTCTGTACCTTAGATCCTTGAGAGAGGAACCACGCAATTCCACAGCTTCAAGTAGCGTTTCAAGTGTCGTTTGAGCCAGGTTCAAGACCTCGTCCTCTTTGAGAGTCGAACCCCGCCTTCGAGGGTGAACTCCACTTCTAATGAGTATCTCATCGGCGTAGATATTACCTATCCCACAGACTTTCCTTTGGTCTAGCATTTGAGCCTTGACCTCAGCTGACGACCGCGCCATAAGCTCATACCCAAAAAGCAGTTCCGAGAAGTCCGCCAAGGGATCCGCCCCAAGGTGTTGAAGCTCTCTTACTGGACCAGTGCCAATACCGGAGGCGAGAAACACCCTACCAAAGGTTCGCGGATCGCAATAAACGAGTCTCAAATTAGAAGCGAGCCCCAGTATCATATGCGAGTGCGGGGGCACGGGGTCTCCTTCTCTCAGAAGCAAAATTTGACCCGACATTCCGAGGTGCAACACCAAAACGCTAAGGTTCCGCTCCTCTAAAAGACCTTCTTCGAGAAAAATCCGCCGATGAGGGTCTCGCTCTAGGATGCCTAGGTTCGGACCGAGCGCCATGAAGATGAACTTACCCCATCTGAAAATTCCGAGAAGGTAGCGTCCCAGTAGGGGCCGATCTTGCAATGCCGTCTCGTCTAGGTCTCTAAAAACCCTAGATCTAGCGAGATGCGAGCTAAGGATCTGATCCCCTAATACTTCCTCCTCTAAATCAGACCTAACCGTTTCGACCTCCGGCAGCTCCGGCACTTATGCCTCTACACCGAGTTCTAAAAGTGCATTCTTCGCCGCGTCCTGCTGAGCCTGCTTCTTAGAGACCCCCATGCCATCCCCAAGGAGGTCGTCGTCGGCATAGACCTTGGCATAAAAGGTTCGAGCGTGATCGGGACCGTCCCAGGACATCTCATAAGTTGGAAATAGGGAGCTGCGAGCGAGATACTCCTGCAAGCTCGATTTGTAATCCCCCAGGGCTACGGGATTTGCAACGACGGCTTCAATCTCCTCACCGAGCAGGAGGGTGACAAATCCACGCGCCACCTCAAAGCCGCATTCAACGTAACAAGCACCAAAAATGGCCTCGACGCAGTCGGCCAGTATCGAGCCTTTCGACCTCCCTCCGGAAGACTCCTCCCCTTTAGACATCTCAATAACGTCCCCAATTGCATAGCGCCTGGCAACTTCTGCAAGTACGGCGGAATTGACAACCGACGCTCTTAGCTTCGTCAATACACCCTCAGGGATGTCGGCAAGTCGGTTGAAGAGGTAGTCGGAGACCGCTATCTGCAAGACGGCATCGCCTAAGAATTCGAGTCTCTCATTCGACTCGACGTCGTACTCCTTGACTAACGAGCGATGCTTAAAAGCCAAATCTAGGCTTTTCGTCCCGATCAGGCCGTGTGGGAGTACCTCGACTAAATCCGGGCTCAATCTTCTAAAGGCCTGGCTCATTAGACCTCCTTGGTAACGAATCCGAGCTCCGCCTAAGTCCAAGTCACCAGGGGACTCCTTAAACGACGCTCCAAGGACAAATGGAGCTTGGGTTAATTGCTCCCCAGCTTCTCTGCCACGTAGTCCACTGAATCCCTTACCGTCTTGAGCTCTTCGAGTTCTTCATCTTCAATCCTAAAGACATGATCTCCTTTGGAGAACTCTTCCTCAATCGCTTCGACGAGCTCGATCAAGGCAAGAGAGTCAGCATCGAGGTCGTCAACGAAGGAGGAGTTCTCAGAAATCTTGGCAGGATCGATCTCTAATATGTCCGCAAGGTGGTCTCGAATCGATTTAAAGATCTCGTCCCTGCTGAGTGCACTCATTTTTTCATCCTTATCTGACGCTGGCTAACTTCTATGAAACTCAGGTCCAATCCAACAAGGTACACGGCGTTGTATCAATTAGCTTTCACGGGCTTGTAAGTCAAGCAAAAAGATGAGCCGACGGCGATTGGCCCGGGCTATCCCTCCGCTATCGCCGTCCGGAGTCTGCCTACTAGGTCGTGTTCCGCAAGCGAAACGGCGGTAGCTATTCCATTGACAATTGCATTGGACGAAGACGAACCATGTCCGATAAGGGTCAGTCCGTCTACCCCAAGCAGTGCAGCCCCACCGTAAGTATCCGCACTTAACTCACCGAGCAATGGAATCAATTTTTGAAGTGCTTTTTCCGCAAACTCTTTGCCGTCTTCGCCTAGGGAAAGGGCTTCCAACACTGCCCTAGCTGCGGTCTTCATCGCACCCTCGAGCGTCTTCAACACGACATTTCCGACAAATCCGTCAGCGACAACAACGTCTACACGGTCCGACATAACATCTCGGCCTTCGACGTTTCCGATGAAGTTGATTCCATGGGCTCGCTTGAGTAGTTCGTGGGTCTCTTTTACGAGGGAGTTACCCTTTGACTTTTCTTCCCCGATGGACAACAGGCCAACCTTGGGAGACTTTATGCCCAGCCTCTCGGTGGCGTATACGGAGCCCATAATCGCAAACTGGACAAGCCACGATGGTGAGCACTCGGCGTTAGCTCCCGAATCCAAAAGCGCCGTTGGAGTGGAGCCTGGTACCGGAATAGGAGTCACGATAGCGGGCCGCGCCACCTTGGAAATTCTTCCCATCTTAAAGAGGGCGGCGGCCATCGCGGCCCCGGTGTTACCGGCGGAAAAGGTAGCTTCCGCTGCCTTGTCCCGGACTAGCTCTGCACATCGGACCAGTGAAGAGTCCCTCTTTGACCGAACCGAGGAGGCCGGCTCCTCGTCCATTGAAATTACCTCAGTCGCCTCGATTAGTTCGAGGCGATCATGGGGCTCCAGAAGCGCTAGCGACGAGCTGCGGCCTACGGCGAGAATGCGAACGTCCAATTGCGCTAGCGCAATCTTGACTCCCTCAACAACGACCGAAGGAGCACCATCGCCACCCTCTAGGTCTACAGCTACCGATACTGTCAACTAACTAGCTAACCTCAACTGCCTGGCGGCCTTTATACCATCCACAGTTACCACAGACGTGGTGCGGACGCTTAGAAACGCGACAAGACGGGCAGGTGCTCCTGTTTGGGAGTTCTAACCGCCAAGCGCTCGCCTTTCGGCTTCGGCCTTTGGCCTTTGATGTCTTCTTCTTGGGTACAGCCATCTCTACTCACAAGGTATGAATCGTTAACATAGGACTTCCCCATGCGCCGCTACAGGCTAGTATCCGCCACGCAAGTTCGCTGCAGCATTCGCTCGGTCAAACTCGACCGACGACCTCAAAAAGATTAGCTAGGTCTCTTCTGGAAACTCTATCTCGGACAGCGACTCCCAGATTGGGTCGATCACCTTGTCGTCGCATTCGCACGATCCCAAATTCAAGTTTTGGCCACAATGTTGGCAAAGTCCTTGGCAGTCCTTCTTGCAAAGCGGAACAAGGGGAAGTTCGAGGACCAAATTGTCCTTAACCATCTCCGAGAGATCGACTACATCACCGTCGAAGGGATAGGTATCGCCTTCGGGGTCCGCTTTCTCCTCAAAAAGCTCGATTACAGAGACCTTCAAGTCGCCCGAAGCAGGCAAGAGGCAGCGAACGCACTCCCCTAGCCATTTAGTAGTAATGTTCGCCTTGACCAAGATCCCCTCGTGGACCGATTCAGCTAAGCCTTCAAGTTTGATAATCTCGGTGTCCTCAATCCACGACGAGGTCACAAAAATCTCAGGAATCTGCCCCTGCATATCAAGCTGCCTGACGATTGCAGGGTCCCGAAGCAACTTCGTTACCCCAAAACTGAAATCCCTATTCACCTTGGCCACCGGTATCCTGGTCGAAAAAGGCATCCAACTCGGCTGAATGCTTGTCCGAAAGTTCCGAAGGGTTTTCGAGGCCCACCAAGGGCGGTGAAAGCCTCTCCCTTCCAGCCCTAATCGTCTTGAGGGTGCGCTCTAAGACTATTTCCAAAGACGCTAACTTCTGGTCGGCGTAGTCGGATGCATCGAGCTTCAATTTGGAGGCCTCCTCCTTGGCGCTTTGAACGATATTTGAGGCGGTCAGGGTTGCCTGTCGGACGATTTCGGTCTTGGCCACTAACCCCTCCGACCGTGCCCGCGCCGCCTGCATGATCTCTTCGGCCTCTAATCCAACCCGATCCAAAAACTCTTGCTTCTCGCGCAACATCCACTGCGCCTTCTTCAGTTCCAACGGAAGGCTGGCTCGGGCGAGTTCGAGCATTTCTAGTAAGTCATCCTTTGGAAGCAGGATCGACGACGACAAAGGCACGGTCTTGGCCTGCTGGGCCATAGATACCAAACGGTCGAGTAATTCTGTTAGGCTTCTCTCCCCATCGACAAAATCCCCGTTGGATCCTTGGTCATCTTCCGAACCTCGCGTCGAGCGCATCCGCCACCACCTTAGGCACCATCGCCGAAACATTCCCTCCGAAACTCGCGACCTCCCTCAGGAGCTTCGAAGCCAAAAAGGAATATTCGGCGGAAGTTGGTATAAAAACCGTATCGATATCGGATAGTTTACGATTCATCTGCGCCATCTGCAGTTCAACCTCGAAGTCGGAAACGACTCGAAGGCCCCTGACTATCACGCTCGCACCAAGTTGGTTAGCGAGGTCCACAACCAAAGTTGACAGCGAGACAACTTCGACATTTTTGATATGACAAACCGCCTCCACGATCATCTCTTGTCGTTCTTCTAGTGAAAAGAGCGGATCGGCCTTCTGTGGATTGCGCATCGCAGCCACGACAACCGAGTCAAATAGCACCGACGCCCTTTCGACTATTTCGACATGGCCATTGTGGAAAGGGTCGAAAGAGCCCGGGTAGAGCGCCTTTATCATCTAGCCTCCAAAGTAGTATCTAGGCCAAGCTTGCCAGGGTTATAACAGTTGAACCGTAGTCCTTTACCTTTAGGACACTGAGACCCTCAGGCAGATTTACTTCACGGTCGCTCTCGATTACGATAATCGAGTCTTCAGTCGTAACTTGAATCACATGGCCCAAAAGCTCATTCCAATCGTCAAAAAGATATGGAGGATCGCAAAAAATTAAATCGTAATGGGCGTTGGCCGAAATTCGATTTTTCAAATAAGCAAGGGCCGGGGACTTTATTGCTGTGGCCCTTGCCACGTCGGGGGGTATACCTGCGATGTTCTGCTTCAACACCTGGACGACGCTATGGGCTGAATCAACGAACTCTACTTGGCTTGCACCCCTCGAGATTGCCTCTAGTCCCAGCGAGCCAGAACCGGCAAACAAATCGAGGACTGTTATTTCGAAGAAGTCGATTCGAGTGCAAAGCATGCCAAAAAGCGAATTTTTGACCCGAGCCGACGTGGGTCTAGTCAGCGAGCCTGGTGGAGTCTTTATCTTTTTCCCTTTGGAAGTTCCGCCGAGTACCCTCATTTAGCCAACCTATATCAAAGTCCGGTTCAATCCAGAATTCATTTGTCAAACGGACCTACTATGCAACCAGCAGCAATTTTTCAGGTCGCCTCTTGGCCTTGCCTTTAGCCACGGAAGAGGTTGGCGGCTTCCTCCTCACCAATGAGTGCGGTCAATTCATTGACCAAATAAGGGAAACTGCCCATCGCGTAGTCCCGATCAACGATCTTAACGGCCGCATTTCTGGCGGCAAAAACAAGCTGCTTGTCTCTGGTTATTGAAGCAAGCTTGAGGTCCGTCGTACCCTTCTGGCGGGTACCCATCAATTCTCCCGCCCCTCGCAGGTCTAAATCCCTCTCTGCCAGCTTGAAACCGTCTGTCGACTCTGCAACCGCCCTGAGTCTCTCGGCAGCTGGAGAATCCGACTCAACCGACGATACCAGGATGCATCGGGATGGCTTAGTTCCTCGACCAACTCTTCCCCGCAACTGGTGCAGTTGAGCGATACCAAACCTATCGGCATCAAGGATAATAATTATGCTGGCGTTGGGGACGTCCACTCCAACCTCGATGACCGTTGTAGCGACTAAGACGTCTATCAGTCCCCGCCTGAAGCCCTCCATGGTTTCGTTCTTCTGCTTATCGTTCATCTGCCCGTGCACAAGGCCTAGCCGGAGTCCGCTCAGAGGCCCGACGCTGAGCCGTTCATAGACTAGATTCGCCGACGCCGTGTTGAGCTTTTCAGACTCCTCTACCAGGGGACATACCACATAGGCTTGCTCTAAGTTTCTTATTCGCCCAGTTACTTCGCTCCATCCAGCTTCCTCAAGTTCTTCGTGATTAAGCCAAACGGTGTCAATCGGAGTCCTTCCGGGTGGGAGCTCGTCGAGAATGGATACATCCAAGTCCCCAAAGACAGTCATCGCCGCACTTCTTGGAATTGGAGTCGCAGTCATCACCAACAGGTCCGGCTCTACTCCTGAGTTGATTTTCTCCCTCTCCCGAAGCAGAGACCTCTGCTCAACGCCAAATCGATGTTGCTCGTCGACTACTAGCGCTCCCAATCCCTGGAATTCAACCCCTTCCACCAACAGGGCGTGAGTGCCGATAAGGATATCGATGGCACCGTCTCGAAGGTCCTTCAGGATCAGTTTTCGTCGTGCAGCGGTCGTCTGCCCGGTTAATGCTTCTACCCGCAATGGCCTATTTTCAATCGGAAATAGCATCCCGTCTTGGTCATTTTTAGCCTCGACCCTAAAATTCCCAAGCTGAGCCTTGATGGACAATAGATGCTGCTCGGCAAGGACCGTCGTAGGGGCTAAAAGTGCCGCCTGGTATCCGCTTTGGACCGCCATCAACATAGAGGTCAATGCCACCAGCGTCTTACCAGATCCGACGTCTCCCTGAAGCAAACGGTGCATCGGGATCGGGGAGGACATATCGGATGCGATCTCGGAAATAACTTTGCGCTGTGCGGTTGTCAAAGTAAACGGAATCTGGTCTAAAAAGTCGGAAGTTAAAGTCGCATTGCCAATTTGGAAAGGCGAGACATCGTGGCTTATGCCCTTGGAGGTTTGTTCTCTTTTGACCTTCTCCGCAACCAAGAGGAGTTGTAGTCTTAGGAGTTCGTCAAAGGCAAGCCTCTTTCGAGCGACTTTTACCTCCAACATGGTCTCGGGTTGATGTATGCCCTTTATCGCCCGATCGCGAGGAATGAGTGAGAATTGGGAAAGCACCCAAGGGGGAAGGGGATCGAATATTTCGCCCGCTCGATCGAGGGCCTCGGCGACAAACTTAGCTATGTCCCTAGTCAAAAGGCCCGCCATCTGCGACTGGGGATAAATGGGGACAATCTTTCCCGTGGTAGCGCCCACCAAATCGACTATTGGATTGGTCATCTGAAAACGCCCCCGGTACTCTTCTGCCTTACCGAAGACGGCCACGTCGTTAGCCCCTTGGAGCTGCCGCTCACGGTAGGGCTGATTGAAAAAAACCAGATCCAAATATCCAGTATCGTCTGCAAGGGTGGCGTTTACAATCACCCTTCCGCCTCGGAGCCTTCTAGTGGTGACTCGGGTTATCTTACCCAATACGACCGTCTCGACCCCTGGCACCACTTCGTCGATGGTCGCCTCATTGGTCCTGTCTACATGGCGCCGGGGATAGTAGGTAACCAGGTCAAAAATGGACCTTACGCCAACTTTCTCCAAAGCGACAGCCATTTTGGCGCCGACACCCTTGAGAACCCCGACCTCAATAGCGGAGAGAGAATGTAAAGTCCTTGCCATCTACACCTTTGCCGTCGGCTACTCGACCCCAACTAGATAGGGGTACAGTGGTTGTCCGCCATAGTGGACCTCGATTATCAGATTTGGGTGGTCCACCTCCACGGCCTCTTTGATTGCTCTAGTAGCCGCCAGGGATGAACCTTCTCCCTCGATCAGCGTCAAAATCTCATGACCATCGCCAAGGAGACTCTTGATCAGCATAATGACCACGTCCGGCAGTAGATCACCACACACTTCTATGCCAGATTGAGACAGGCCAATCCATTGTCCCGCAAGGACATGGCCGTGTATCCCTTCAGAATCCCTGACTGCCCGGGTCACCTCGCCAACTTTCAGCTGAGTGGCAACACTCGACATGGATTCAAAGTTCTCTTCAAGCGAAGCATCGGGATCGTACTCCATCAGTGCGGAGAAACCCTCCAACACGTTCGTTGTCGCCATGACTTTCACAGGTAATCCCGCCAAGGTGGAAGCGACCTTTGCGGAGGCGATAATGTTCGAATTATTGGGTAGTACTATTACTGAGTCGGCATTACAAGCGGAAATTGCGTCGAGGAGATCCTTGGTCGAGGGATTCATCGACTGGCCGCCTAGGACTACCTGATTAACGCGCATCGATACGAAGATCCTCTTCAGCCCTTCTCCGTTTGCGACCGCTACCACCGCAGTCTTAACCCTCGGAGTAGGCTGCTTATCTACGGCTTCGTCACCCGCAACCCGGACCCATCGCTCCTCCTCAACCTGCTCCCTGAGGTCTGTCACTCGAATATCTCTAACCTGGCCAGAGCCTATCCCCGCTTCAATCGCCGCCCCAATATCGTTAGTGTGGATATGGCAGTTGAAGATTCCGTCGAATCCGACAACCACGATGGAGTCGCCAAGGCCGGCCCAGACTTCCTTCATCGCCGAGACAGCGGGCTCCTCCGCTTCCAGAAGGTACATCACCTCGTAGCGGAGTTCCTCCTCCTCGGACTGTTCAACGTCGTTGGCCTCTAAGACTGACGGTCCCTCTAGCTCTTTCGCCCGCTCCAACCACGAATAGCTCGAAAGTGAGGCCGGCAAGGGCTCCGCTGTGCAAGTTACCAATAGGGCCTCAAAGAGGTAAATCAGGCCCGCTCCGCCAGAATCTACAACATTGGCCTTTTTGAGCTGCTCGAGTTGATTCGTCGTCTCGATCAGAGCAGTTCGCGCCTCTTTGAGCACCTCGGTGAGCAGTTCATCAACTTCAACGGCTCTTCCTTGGCTAAGAAGCGCCATAGCGCTTTTAGCCCCAGACCTCGCTACAGTTAGGATGGTCCCCTCTTTAGGCCTCAAGACAGCCGAGTCGGCTAACTTCGACCCCCTCATCAGCCCCTCGGCCAAGACAACAGAACTCAACGGACCATTCAATGCGCCAAACGCTTCGGCTATACCTTTCAAAAGCTGTGAAAGTATTACCCCCGAGTTCCCACGCGCCCCCAAAAGAGACCCCATCGAGATCGCCCTAGTCACCTCGGCCAACGAGGTAGTATCCACCCCCGCTAGATGAGAGACGACGCTGTTGACAGTCAGAGTCATATTCGTGCCGGTGTCACCGTCTGGAACCGGAAAGACGTTTAGCCTGTCTATCTCTGCCTTGTGGCTCGCTAGTAGATCTCGGAATAGCTCGAGAGCTTCAACTAGGTAAGCGGCCGGGTCTTGCACCTTGGTAACCATCGGAGAGATGCTAGTTTGTCATTGACCGTTAGGTAGGCGTAATTTAACCAACTAGTATGTCTGTTTTGTTCGGCCGACGGTGGCCAAAAGAATTTTGTGAGACGGTGACATGGCAGCAGTATGTGAACTTTGTGGGAAGAAGCCCTTCTTTGGGATGAGCCTATCCCACTCCCACAGGCGCAATAAGAGAAGATTCAACCCAAATATCCAGAGGGTAAGGGCTATAGTCGGAGGGTCTCCCAAGCGACTCTATGTCTGCACCTCCTGCATAAGAGCTGGTAAGGTAGTCAAAGCCGGCCGCTAGCTTGTCCTTCTCCGACCGAAACACCTTCGAAGCGATCATTTGGCTCTCCTTTGGCGGGCCGAATGGACCTTCGGAGGTAATGCCGTTTTTGGAGAATGTCACTGCTGGAAGAAATGTCCCGAGGCAAAGACTTGAAAAGGTCGCCGAACAGTACATGGTCTTTGGCGGAAAAAGTCCGATCAACGATCAAAATCGGGAATTGATCAAAAAGTTACATTCGGAGCTCGAGGCCCGATCAATAGGGCTTCCGATCTATTTTGCCAACAGAAATTGGTCTCCTTACCTAAGCGATGTTGTAAGTGAACTTCGTATAGCTGGGGTCAGGTCGGCGCTCGCCTTTGTTACTTCCGCCTACGCCTCTTACTCGGGTTGCAGGCAATACCGCGAGGACATCCAAAAAGCAGTCGATCAACACGCTCCGGGACTTCGCGTCCACAAGATTCGTCACTACTACTCTCATCCGGGATTCGTAGGGACTTTGGTCGAGTCGACGAGGACCCTCGTCAAGGAGCTAGCTGACGGTGGTGAACGCAGAATTGCCGTCGTCTGTAGCGCACATTCAATCCCGCTAAAGATGGCTTTGTCGTCGGAATACCAGAGCCAGCTCCTGAGCGTAAGGGATGCAATAAGTGCTGCTATCGACGACCTTGGACTCTCAAAGACCCCGGTAGATATGGTTTTCCAATCGAGGAGCGGACCACCGTCTGAAACCTGGCTCGGCCCCGACATAAACGACAAGCTAACTGAGTGCGCCCAGAATGGCTTCGACACCGTTGTTGTAGTCCCAATAGGCTTCGTCTCAGATCACATGGAAGTACTTTACGACTTAGACATACAGGCCGCACAGACCGCCAAAGATCTCGGAATACGTCTCCATCGCGTCCCGACTGCTTCCAAGAACGACGCTTTCATCTCAATGGCTGCCGACCTCATCCAAGAGCAAATAGAACCCTCCTATCATGCCCCTACCTACCCTGGGATGCAAATAACAAAGGACTCCTGTGAGGTCAACTGCTGTCTCTTTACTAACAACCAGTAGTTAGCTCAAACAGAGAAGGATCATTTCCCCGGAATTTCGGAGAGTAATTCAAGTGGAAGCAGAGCTTGATCACCAATTATGTAGTTGCACACCGCAAACATGAAGGAGATCCAGTGAAACGCACGATCAAGGCAATTCCGCTCAAAAAAGTCAGCTACACCCTTGCAATATCCCTCGGTCTATCTGTGGGAGCCTTCGGCATAGCTTCGGCCTCTTCGAACACACAAACTACTGGCTCCGCGATAGCCTCGTCGACTGTCGCTGCAAGTCAAAGTCTCCCCGGCCCCGGTGGTCGGGGCGGTTGGCACGGAGGTCCTGGAAGTATGCTTGGCGGCTTAGCAGGCAAGGTTTCGTCGATCGGCAACGGCAGTTTCACCATCTCGACCAATAACGGCAAGTCGGTAACCGTGGACACAACCGCCTCAACCACATACCACGAAATCGGTGTCACGACCCAGCCAACCTCGGTCACACTCGGCGAACAGGTAATGGTCAGGCCGACCAACCAAGATCTATCATCTTCTACGACATCTGTAACCGCAGCAAGTGTCGAAATCATCCAGCCGACCTTGGCCGGAAAGGTAATTTCTGCCGGACAGACGACGATAGTCGTCCAGGACCGCCAAGGCTTCTACCGGACCATCGACCTCAGTAGTGCCACTCAGTTCGCCACCGGAGAGGCGACGGCCTCCTCAACCGACAACGTAACCACTGGCGAAAACATCGTCGCTTACGGCTCCATAGCATCTGACCACACCTCTTTGAACGCAACCATGGTGGACATTGCCGTGCCGAGGTATGGTGGAACCGCTTCCGCCGTTACAACCTCCGGCTTTACCTTGACTACACGGGCTGGCACTACCTATAGCGTCGTGGTCAACTCTTCGACAACCTACAGGGGACCAGGAGCAACTACCCCGACACTATCGAGCATCACGAGTGGCACTCACGTCATGGTCGAAGGAAGCCTTTCGGGATCAACGATAACCGCAAGCACAATCGGAATCGCACCTCAAGGCGGAGGTGCCCATAACTTCAACGGCGGCTTTGGAGGGCCACAAGGTCAGCCGACGACCCCTTCTGGGGCGACCACCGCCTAAAAGCTCCAACCACATAAAACCCAACCCAAAAAAAGGGGGAGCTCCACTCGGAGCTCCCCCTTTTTTGAATCTAAAATCAGCTACCCATCTAGACCTGCGTGGCCTTTTCAGCTAGCAGAGATAGCTGTGCCGCCAGTTCTGAGGGCAGTCGCTCGCCAAACTGGCTGTAGTGCTCCCGGATCGAGTCGACCTCTTCGATCAGTAAATCAGTATCCACTTTGACTAGCTCCTTGAGGGCCTCTTCGGAGATGGCCAGCCCTTCGGTATTGATTCCTTCGATAGTAGGTACCCTACCCAATGCGGTCTCTTGGTAGCCAACGCTTCCATCTACCCTCTTTGCCACCCACTCGAGCACCCTAGAGTTATCGCCATATCCTGGCCAGAGGAACTTACCCTTTTCGGAACGCCTAAACCAGTTGACAAGGAAGATCTTGGGAAGCTTGGCTTGGTCGGCTCCGGCACCTAGTCTGAGCCAGTGCCCAAAGTAGTCCGCCATGTTATAGCCACAGAACGGAAGCATAGCGAAAGGATCACGCCGTAGATTTCCGACCTTTCCGTCAGCTGCGGCGGTCGTCTCCGAGGCAAGAACCGATCCCAGGAAGATTCCGTGTTCCCAGTCCCTCGCTTCGGTAACCAGTGGCACCAGGGAAGCCCTGCGGCCTCCGAAGAGTATCGCCGAGATCGGCACTCCCCGTGGGTCCTCCCACTCAGAAGCTATCGAAGGACCATTTTTCACCGAAACGGTAAAGCGAGCGTTGGGATGCGACGCTGGGGTAGCAGAATCTTTGCTCCAAGGATTTCCTTTCCAGTCGATAAGATCCGCCGGTGGTTCATCGGTAAGACCTTCCCACCAGACGTCTCCATCTGAAGTAAGTGCGGTGTTGGTAAAGATCGTCTCCTTGCTAAGGGTGTGGAGTGCATTTGGATTGGTCTGCTCCGAAGTCCCCGGAGCCACTCCGAAAAACCCTGCTTCGGGATTGACCGCCCACAGCTGTCCGTCTTCGCCAAATCTCATCCAGCAGATATCGTCCCCCACTGTCTCTACACTCCAGCCGGGCAGCGTCGGGACTACCATCGCTAGGTTGGTCTTTCCACAGGCTGATGGGAAAGCTCCGGCGACGTACTTGACGGCCCCTTGTGGTGAAGTGAGTTTGAGAATCAGCATGTGCTCCGCAAGCCACCCCTCATCATGAGCGACGACGGAAGCGATTCTAAGGGCAAGGCATTTCTTGCCTAACAGCGCATTGCCCCCGTATCCCGAACCGAAAGACCAGATCTCGCGGGTCTCAGGGAAGTGGACGATGTAGCGATTGTCCGGGTTGCACGGCCAGCGGACGTCCTCTTGGCCGGGCTGAAGAGGAGCGCCGACGGAATGAAGAGCAGGGACGAACTCGCCGTCGTCTCCAAGCGCTTTCAAAACTTCTATTCCCATGCGGGCCATGATCCCCATCGACACCGCCACATAGGCCGAGTCGGTTATTTCGACTCCAATTATTGAGAATTTGGACCCGATCGGTCCCATGGAAAATGGAACAACGTACATCGTTCTTCCGGCCATCGAGCCCTTAAAGAGAGATTTCAGCGTCTCGCGCATCTCGAATGGTTCACGCCAATTATTGGAAGGGCCAGCGTCTGATTCTCGCTCTGAGCAAATGAAGGTCCTGTCTTCAACTCGTGCTACATCGCGTGGATCTGATCCCGCCCAGTAGCTGTCGGGCCTCTTTTGCGGATTTAGCTTCTGAAGCATCTTTGACTCGAGCATCCGCTCGATCAAAAGATCCTTCTCCGCCTCGGAGC
The DNA here is from genome assembly GCA_021846265.1 of Actinomycetes bacterium. Taxonomy (GTDB): domain Bacteria; phylum Actinomycetota; class Acidimicrobiia; order Acidimicrobiales; family Acidimicrobiaceae; genus JABEUN01. Next base: position 17,810 of record JAJZCF010000031.1, read on the forward strand.
CATCGCACCAATGCACCGCTTGGGGTGTACAAAGTTCTTTTACTTCGTTCACCCAATCGAGGAGCTTCTTATTTCGGGTTACTACTTCAGCCATGTAGATTGCCCCTTCCTGAAGTAAGATTTCGGATTCATACAGGCTACGCCATTTTTGCCTAGTAAGTCACCATAATCAAATGAACCGAGAGAGCGTCCCGGTAAGCTCCGGTGGGGCTCGACCCGTTTTTGCAGGAATTAGCAAGGAGAGCTTGTTTGGAATCCACCTGGAACGAGGCTCATCTACTTGGGATTTTATCCAAAGTCGGCCCAATCGGATCGGGCAAAGGGCTGGAATTTCTCGAAATTGGCGTCGGAGACGACGCTGCTGTCGTCGTTTTGCAGGAAAATAGATACTCGCTATGTGCCGATCTGATAGCGGAAAAAGTCCATTTTGATATGGAGTACTTTACCCCAAGAGACGTCGGATATAAGGCCATCGCGGTCAACATCTCCGATCTGGCGGCGATGGGAGCCACGCCGCTATTTGCAACGGTGACAATCTCGGCACCCAAGGATACTAATGTTGCCGAAATCCAATCTGGTATTACGTCGGCCTGCGAAGAGTACGGAATCGTCGCCGTCGGAGGGGATCTATCGGATGGCGCCTCGATCGTCGTCTCCGTCTCCGTCGTTGGAGGGCATTTTGGCAGAAATCCTATGCTTAGATCCAATTTGGCCGCTGGAGATACCATATTTGTCACCGGTTCCCTCGGAGGATCCGCTGCAGGATTACGAGAATTGAAGGGATCATCCGGCAAGGCGAGTCTTTCAACCAGAGCCAAAAGACACCTCCACCCGCTAGCCCGAATCAAGGAGGGAATCATGCTCGCCGAGATGAAGGTAATGGCGGCGATGGATGTCTCAGATGGGTTAGCAATCGACCTATGGCGCATGGCCGACGCCTCGAATTGTGGATTCGCAGTAGACAACATTCCGATACAGGACGGGGCGACCCTTGAGGACGCAATATCCGGAGGAGAAGACTTCGAGCTTATCTTCGCTACAAATCGCCCAGCGGAGGTCGTTGATGCGTTCAAAGCTACCGGCCAAAGAGAGCCGATCCAGATCGGGATCGTCAGAAAAGACCTTGAAGACAGGGAGATCCTCGGCAAAAGGGCTCACCCCCTGGGGTACCTGCACTAGCGTGCGAACACGTTTCAAGCTTTCGCACGATGAATTTAACCTCGCTTGGAACGAATGAGGCTAGAACACAGCAGGAAAACTCATAGCTCTAGCACGAAATCCTTTGGCCGCCTCGGCCCACCGACGAAGGGGCAGTGTCGGCAGAGGTTATTGCAGCAATATCCTCGCGACAAATGAACGAGTGCGTTAAAGACAAACAGGCCATCTTTTGGGTCTAAGTATCCGTCTCGATGAGCGATCATGGCTTCGAGATGAATTTTGATCCTCGCATTGGCCCATGAGTCTCGGTATTCAAAACGACGCTGAGCAGGGTAAGCAATCGATTCATCGAGGCGGTTTATAATCTCGACTAAGTCCAATTTCGCACCTCCCCGATAATCGCCATTTAGACAACCCAACTTTAATCGACACGCTTGCCTGTAGATCCCCTGAAAAAGTCTCCTACAACCCAGATTTCTAGCCAGCCATCCCAATTGAGAGCCTAAGATTGCCTAGGGCTCTTTGCGGTCCGAAAGAGAAGAACACAAGTTAGGTTCCAAGTTGCAGGCTTACGTACTGATTCAGACTGAAATTGGATACTCGCTAAAGGTCCTTCCGGCCTTGCGTGAAGTATCCCAAGTGAAAAGGGCAGACGGAGTGATCGGACCCTACGATATCGTCGCGCTAGTCGATTCTTTGGACATCGACGGGATCGGTAAGGTAGTGGTCGAGTCCATCCAGATCATTCCTGGGGTCACTCGCACACTTACCTGCCCGCTAACTGAAATTATCTAGGGGCATGGATCAGTATTGATTCACCGACGGGCCTTTTCGAGTGATATCAGGCATGATCGAAATAGAAACAGATTCGTCCTCACCCTACAAAATGTCATCTCGTCGACCAGAACATAGCCATGACCAGCGATGGTGCCAAAAATGGACTACTTGACACCACGGATAAGGATCCTGAAAAGCACCCGCAAGGTCCTAGGTTTCAGCCGGTATCACCAAAACCTTCCGTAGCTGTGATCAAGACAAGATGCTCCGGGCTCCCTGTCATTTCGCTAGTGGTTCCCAGTTGAATTCGGCGCAAGATTCATCTCTGAAGCTTTGGAGGAATTACTTAGTTTAGGCGATGTCTACACCTATTACATAGAAGCTGCCTGAGGTAGAAGCTCCGGTGCTAATCCATCGGGGTCACCTCATCTGTAGGGTTGCAACAGTTGACGCAGAGATG
>JAJZCF010000196.1 GCA_021846265.1 Actinomycetes bacterium
TTGGATACGGACGGCTGCGATTCTAGGTCACCCACCAATATGAGTTGCCCTACTTTACGAGCAGGAACAGGCAACTTACCGACACGATACCACCTATATGCCGTCTGAGGATGTATACCTTGGGACAGTGCCCACTCACGCAAGTTCATTGTGTATAGTTATAGCTCATCTCTGCGTCGACTGTTGCAACCCCTCACCTATATGGCAATATGCTTCAGAGTGGTCGGAGCGGGGGCAATCCTTCTCCTTCTAACCCCGTATACAGCGGGAACCTTTTTCAATTGGGCACATATGACAATAGGAGCCACCTTCTTCTTGGCTCAAATGGCAACGTCGGCTTACATGTACATCAAACTACCCAAAGATTTCTGGCTAAGTTCCGCCATCCTTGTACAGTTATTGGGTGGAATTCTCGCCATGCTTTCTTTGCCAGATAATTTGCTCGCCCTTATGTTGCAAGGAGAGGTACTCTTCCAAATTGGATTCGCCTTGTTAGTCAACAGAACCCTCAAGGTTTATCTGTCCCATCAGGGCAGCCAACAAATGCACTCAGCCGCGACCGATGACTCCCTAAGTCTCAAGTTTGAAGAGTCGGATGTCTCGCAGCAAAAAAGGAATTGTTAAACCGTGTGATATGCCCCGGATTATATGAAGATCCAGGGAGACCTTGAAGACCGATCGGGTCTCAAGCAACTGGGTCACCATTAAATTAAACTCGGGACTTCTCATCCGCCTATTTGGCATAGAGTCTGATTAACTTCGATTTTGAATCTGCGTCATTGAACTTTTAACCCATCCGCCTCTACCGGGAGTGTCAAATGCAACAGGGAGAAGCAAAATCCTCAAAGCGAGAGCCGTCAAAATCGGCTAAGGCCTACCAAACCATTTCCAAACCCACCTTCGCCACAAAGCCACTAAATGTTCAAGGCTCTTCTCTGGATCTGACTAGCGAAGAGTTCAAGGGTATTGATCGCATGGTTAAGGCTTCAATTGCCAAGGCAACCCTAGGTTTAAGTCCTATCGCCCTAGGCCTCGCCTTTGCTGACTGGGCAGCTAACCTGCTTCTTTCACCAGGAAAGATGGCTTCTATCTTCGCCGAGATGATCCGGCTTGAGGCGGAGATGTCCAAGTACTTGGTAGATTCAACGACTAAACCCGCTGACGGCGATAGACCAATACCGCACATAGCGCCCGCTCCAGGCGATCGTCGCTTCGCTGGCCCTGGCTGGGATAGCTGGCCCTTTGACCTGATACACCAACAGTTCTTGATCGCTGAGCGGCTATTGGACGTAGCCACCACAGATGTAAGCGGCGTCTCTCTACACAAGGAGCAGGTTGTCCGGTTTCTGGCTAGACAGCTATTAGATATGCTCTCACCGTCGAATTTCCTTCCCACCAATCCCGAGGTTCTTTCCAAGACCGCTGCCACTGGAGGGAAGAATCTGCTCGATGGCATGGCCAATCTCCTGGAGGACTTGAGGCGGGCGTCAGCGAAGCTCCCTGCGGCAGGAACGGAAGAATTCGAGGTCGGCAAGCAGCTCGGCGCTACGCAAGGCCAAGTCGTGATGAAAAATCGATTAGCGGAACTGATCCAATACACACCAACTACCGACGAGGTCTTCAAAGAGCCGATCCTAATCGTGCCCGCTTGGATCATGAAGTACTACATCCTGGATCTGTCACAAACAAACTCGTTAGTCAAGTATCTTGTCGACCAAGGGCACACTGTATTCATGCTCTCCTGGATAAACCCGACCGAACAAGACCGAGATATGGGGATGGACGACTATCTAAGGCTCGGTCCATTCGCCGCAATAGATGCAGTGTCCTCGGTCGTTCCCTTCGAAAAGATCCACGCAGTCGGATATTGTCTCGGTGGGACGCTTCTCACCGTAGCAGCCGCTGCCATGGGAAGGGACAAGGATGACCGCTTAGCTAGCGTCACGCTTTTAGCTGCGCAGTCCGACTTTACCGAAGCTGGAGAGCTCACCTTGTTCATCGACGAAGGACAGGTAGCTCTTTTGGACGATCTCATGTGGGTGCAAGGTTATTTAGATAGTTCACAAATGGCCGGTGCATTCCAGATGCTTAGGTCAAGTGACCTCATCTGGTCGAAGATGATGAGAGAGTACCTCATGGGCGAGCGGTCAAAATTGAACGACCTCATGGCGTGGAACGCTGACGCTACCCGAATGCCATTCCGGATGCACAGTGAGTACCTCAAGGGAATGTTCCTCCGTAACGATCTAGCCGAAGGAAGATACCGGGTTGACGGGCATCCAATCGCTATCGAGGATATCAGAACACCAATGTTCGTAGTGGGTACAGAAACTGATCACGTCGCTCCTTGGAAGTCAGTCTTTAAAATCCACATTCTTTCCGACGCCGACATCACCTTCGTTTTAACTTCAGGCGGGCACAATGCCGGTATCGTGAGCGAACCTGGTCACCCAAGAAGACACTTTCGAAAGTCAAGGCGCCTCCCCGGCGCTAGCTATCTCGGACCCGAAGAATGGTATAAGCAAGCCGAATACCATGACGGTTCATGGTGGATCGACTGGCAGAAATGGCTCGCCGACAACTCAACCAATATGACCACACCACCCAAACTGGGTTCGTCACGATATCCAGTGATCGCTCCAGCACCAGGAAGCTATGTGCTTCAAAAATAACATTATGAAGTCCAAGACAAAATACTTTAGCCAAGGATCTAAACGACCCATTTCAAGCAAAAAGTAGTCGGAAGATGAAAACTTTATCCAACAACTTCCCCCGACCGTCGAGGTTGGCTCTAGCTTCGGACGATGTGGTCCACACTTAAGAATTGCCCGCCTATACCGTAGTGCTAAGCCGTGGTGGGTGGTGAAGCTGCGGAACGTCCGCCTCGAAAACCACCAGTCGGACATCCAGTCGGTCCGGGCGCGCTGACAGTAATAGTCGTAGCGCTGAAGGTAGTAGACGCAGACTTAGGGCCCAGTGCCCGCGCACATTGACCCAACACAAGAGCCGACTGGGTGGCAGCCTGTGTCACTACTATCTTCGTAGTAGGAGCAAGTACAACGCCGACCTGCCCTTGGGTGCCCTGAACTTCTATCGTCGACGCTGAAACCGAGACTACGGTTCCGAACGCTCCAGCAAAGCTTTTACCTGCTCCACCCGAGGCACCCCCACCTGTCGAATTACCTGCGCCACCGGTCGATCTTTTGCCACCCGCCCCAGAGCGTCTAGCGAACCCGCCGCCAAATCCGAAGCTAGCTGCACAACCCGAAGATGTCGGATTGCTTATAGTCACTACTCTTGCCTGGACATTCCCTATGGAGTTCGCCGGACCAACGGCCTCTAGACATGATCCCACTGAGATACTTGACACTGAACCCAAAACTGTCTGAAAGTACTTTGTCGAACCAGCGAGATCGACTGTAACGCTACCTTTTGATGAAGAAATATCAACTGACGAACTTGCTACCGAAGCAATCTTCCCAACTGCCACCGAAAATCTCGCTCGAGTTGGCCTCAACTTCGTAGTGGACGGAGCAGCGG
>JAJZCF010000197.1 GCA_021846265.1 Actinomycetes bacterium
AGTCTGGGTCGCCGCCCGATATCCTGACAGATGTCCGGCCGGATGTCGCTTTGTTTTTGGACAAAGACTTCCACTTAGCTGCGACGCTAGAAGCCATCGGAGTGAAGGTATCCAACTCCGCCAATTCGATCAGGACTTGCGACGACAAGAGAGAGATGCACATAGCTTTCAGCGCTTCGAACATACCTACTCCTAGGACCGTCGTTCTGCCAAGGCCGTATCCTTCGCAACCCCATCATCCGCTGACTCTCAAAGAGGCAGCCAAACGCTTGGGATTCCCGCTGGTGGCGAAGGCCTCAAGGGGATCGTTTGGGGCTCAGGTACATCTAGTTAAAAACAACGATGAATTGATCGAAATATTTTCCCAAAATGACATGCGCGAAGCGATCCTCCAGGAGCTAGTTGAGACCTCCTTTGGACAAGATATTCGAGTGCACGTTGCGTCAAACAGGGTGATATGTGCGATAAGGCAAAAAAGTAGCGGCGATTCGCTCCAGGCGAATCTGACCCAAGGAGGGAAGGGCGAGGTTATCGAGGCGAATGAGATAGAGATCGACCTCGCTCTCAGGGCGGCGAGGGCAATGGGCACGGACTTCTGCGGAGTGGACCTACTCATTGACGAAGGTGGCAAAAGGCTCGTTTGCGAAGTCAACTCAAATCCCCATATCACAAGGCTTTCTGAAATTACCAAAATCGATTGCGCTACAGTTGACATCCTGTCCGCAATTGGTAGCGACAGCAGCCCAGCCAACTAGGGGCACCGAGGTGAACGGTTGGCTTATCTACCAAGACCAGGACGTCAAAGAGAACAAATTCTTCATCGCCGAACTTATTTCTGCATTTGAAGCCCTCGGCCAGAACCTAGAACTAGTCAGCTACGACAAGTTTGCACTAAAAATCCAACACGACCATCGGCCATGCGACTTCGTATTAAATCGGAGCTTTAACCCCGACCTCACGAGGATCTTTGAGCAACTTAAGATCTCGGTATTCAATAGCCTCAAGGTTGCCGAAGTCGGTTATGACAAGGCATTATCGATGGCCACCGCTATCGCCATCGGGATCGACGTACTCCCCTCGGTTTTGACCTTCACCGAGGAGCCGATAGCCGCCGAGTTCGACAGGGAGGTTCAGAAACCCAATTTTGGGCACGGAGGCCAGGGCGTAAGATTGGTGAGCGCCGAAGGATTCAATTGGGCAACCAGCGAAAAAAATGCCACCCTTCACCAGCTCTATTCGGCGTCTGAGGCTGAAGACCACAGATGCTACCTATTTCTAGACGGGTCGTCGTATTGGACCGTCAGAACCGCCGCCCGGGGAGAATTTAGGGCAAACCTGAAACAGGGGGGGAAGGTAGAGGTCTATCAGCCAAGTGAAACAGAGGTGGAGATGGCGAACAGGCTCCAGGTCAGCCTAGGGCCGGGCAACTACGCCATCGACTTAATCCCCTTCGGTGACTCATACGTGTTGAATGAGGTCGAAGATGTGTGCGGATATAGGTCTCTTTATCAACTAGACCTGTGCGACCCTGCGGCCAAGATCGCACAGGGTATCTGTGCTTTGATCTAGAGTATCAGCCCTGGTTCGAGCCCTGTTGCCTCTTGGCATCATACTCCGCTTTGTACTCCAAAAAAGCCTCGTAGGCCCGCGGGCCATATACGGTTCCAGGCCCACCGGCGAGCAAAATTGCCACGCCGATCGCCTCTGCGACCTCTTCCTTGGTCGTCCCTTTTATCGCAGCGGCTCTAGCGTGCGAACCGATACATCCATCGCAACGGTTGATCACTGAGATGGCGATTGCGAGGGCCTCTTTGAGCGTGGCGGGAATGGCCCCGTCGGCCATCGCTGCCTTGGAAAGATCAGAAAAACCCTTATAAACCTCGGGAATCTCACCACGCAATGCTTTAGCCGACAGTATCAGCTCCTCCATCATCTTGTGGTTTTTATCGCCAGATCCCACCGAGGACTCCATTAGGTCTACCTTTCAGTTCAGCTATCTAGTTTTTTGAAATACATTTAGCGGACCCGCCCCCGAAGTACTGCAATGTTAGGCATTGCCCAAGAAACAGAAGCGAATCCGCCAATGAGGAATGAAACTAAAGTACGGAAACCGCCTCCGACAATGCATCCCCGGCTTCTTTGGCTAAAATCTTCATATCCTCGGTTGAGACCAGCGAGGCAGGATCGATAGCCCTCACTAGTATTCCATCGGCCTCCTGAGATAGCACTACGTTACAAGGCATTACTAGCGCCATATCGGGATCGGCCTCAAGGGCTTTGTTGGCGAAGGTGGGATTGCACGCGCCGAGGATCTTCAAGGGGCTCCTATCGACATTAATCTTTGCCTTCAAAGTCGCCGAAACGTCAATCTCAGTGAGGACTCCGAATCCCCTCTCCTTGAGAGACTCCCTTACCCTCTCTTCGACCGAAGCCATATCACCTTGGACTAACTTAGAAAATCCGCTCACGCTTAATCCGCCTTCTATCCGACCGTGTACTAACCTTAACATACCCTATGTGGTATCAAACACAAGCCCTGGGGCGAATAATCCAGTCGAACCTCAAAAAATCACCCGGACTCGCTAATCTACGTTCCCACCAGCATGGACTTGAGTTCTCCGGCGGGTTGCTAGAGGCCGATCCTGTCAGCGAGGATCGATCGAAATTCACTAGACGAGCCAAAGAGCATTTGAGAGGACTTAGCCCGCTTGAAATAGAGATGAGCGTCGTGCTCCCAGGTAAAACCGATTCCCCCATGAATCTGAATATTCTCCGCCGCCGCAAAATAGTAGGCGTCGCCACAGAAAGCCTTAGCTAATGGCGAAGAGATCTGAGCCTCGGCGGGATCATTCGCTACCGCCCACATCGCATAGTAGGCAGCCGACTTTGCGGACTCGACCTCGACCAAGATGTCCGCGCACTTATGCTTTATCGCCTGGAAAGAACCGATCGGCCTTCCAAACTGAATCCGGACCTTTGAGTACTCTACGGCCATATCCAAACAAGCTTGAGCGCCACCCACCATTTCGACACTTAGGGCGGCAACTGCGACGTTCAACATCTTTTCGTAGATCTCAGGTCCGTCACCGACCTTTCCGACCATCCGGGCGGGAGTTGATACAAATTCAACCCTTCCTAGCTTCCTCGTCTGATCCAGTGTCTCGCTTGGTGTTCTAGTTACACCATCAGAATCCCCCGAAACATAGAACAGCGAGAGCTCACCAAGCACCTTCGCAAACACTAAAAAGTCCGTTGCGGTTACGCCGTCAATTACGTAGTCTTTAGTAGCTGTAACCAGGTATTGATCACCATGAGCAATAGCCTCACCGGACGTCATCGCCAAGTCGAAGCCATTCGCCTCTTCGTAGCTGCAGACGCTGTATCTGGCCTCACCCGATGCGATCCTAGGCAGATCTTGGGACATCGCACCTTCGTCGCCCGATGCGATGATGGCGTTAGCGGCCATCACCACCGAAGAGAAGTAAGGACCACAAAACAAGG
>JAJZCF010000032.1 GCA_021846265.1 Actinomycetes bacterium
GTTTAGCAGATGCGCGTGGCTCTTCAGGTGGCGAGCAATCGAGTTTGGCCGACACCCTTCGGCCCGAGTGGTGAATTGGACATACTTGGTTGCATGGTCCTGGTAGATATGCCTGACCGATTATCGAATGCGACGTAGAATCCGTTGCTTTGGCTGCGGGGAGTGGTCAATCAGAGACGCGCCGCCTTGTTGAGGTCGCGTAGGTCAACTGAATGAATTTTGGGAGGCAATGGGCTGTTGTTAGCGAAGAAGTCGTGAAATGGTTCAACCATCCATCTGGGCAAGGGCAGTACGTCGGCAATTATTGATTCGACGTGCCGTAAAGGGATATAAATAACTTTCCCTTGTTCGCGCTCGTTTCTCGGTGCCTTTGGATTTGCGGACGCCGAGAGAAGGCGGGTCAATTCTTGTTGATCCATCGCTCTTTTAAGGCGACTCGATTCGCAGCGATTCATTACGAATAGCCTCGGTGATGTGGTCAGTCCGGAGAGGGAAATTTCTCGATTGATCGAAGCCAGGGAAAAGAGTCCTTTGGCATCGTCCGTTCCGACGAGCACTACAAGTGATGATAGTGCCAATGACAACCTTCCAAAAAGGTTTCTCAACTCGATGTCGGCGGATCCGACGTCTGAAGATCCTTCGAAATCGCAACCAACGTCAACGACCAGGTGTTCGAAATGGCTTGTCAATGTTTCGAGTGTGGAGCTTATAGACTCCTGATCCCATCCGAGCCAGTCACGCTTTGTGCGGCTAGATTTCAAGAGGAAGTAGCCTCTGGCTCTAACCCATTCGAGATACGGATCGAGTTCACGCTTTTCAAGACGGGATATTCTCGAGACTCTAATAAGTTCGGAAATTCCTAAGGCATTGGATCGAGCATCGTTTAGAAAGGCTTGTTCTCCTCGCAATCTGGCGTCTATCAATAGTGAAGAACCTCCGATTTGTGACAAACCCTGTGCAAGGGCCATAGCAATCGTCGAAGTACCCACCCCACCAGAACCGACAACTGCAATTATGTGGCCAAATACTGGCAGGTCCCTGCCGCTCGTCGAAGGTGAAGTGGTTCGATTGCTTTTTGATTCGAAGGACCTGAACTTGTTGCGCCTTTTTTTCGGTAAAGTCGAAGCGCTTATGGTGGACTCTTCGAGCGGCTTGTCCGAAGGGGTCGCGATGGGAGGTATTGAGTCGACGGGATTTACCTTTTCGGTTTGTGACTCCAGCTCCTGCTTTGAGCCATCTGATCCATGGCGGTTTGAGTTTGCAAGGTCAGGGGCTGAGAAGTTATCTCCGGGGACCCGTTCAGCTGCGATGTCGAGAGTTTGGCCACTTGGCGACGGATCTTCGAATTCCAAATTTTTCGGCCAGCCTTCTGCCAACCAGTCAAAGTTCACGCCCTCGGGCAGAGGGGTTACCCCGGAACCTTCACCCGGACTATTTAACCGGCGATCTGTCAGTTGATCGACAGGATTAACAGGTGGCTCGTGGCTCGTCTCGATTGCATGAAGAAAATCTTTCAGACTGAGTGGCTCGGGAAGGCAGATGAAACCTGGAGGTGCATTATTACCTATAACGATGACGCGGGAACCAGAGACGCTGTCGCTGCTCGAGTGTTTGCGATCCTCGATAACACCTTCCAACGAGCGAAGGAGGCTTGCATCCACCACTATGAAATCGTCTACGGCGAGTTCTGGGAGCATGGCCGGATGGGGGTAGGAGATGACAGTAGCGGGGATGGGGCTGTTATATATCCATCTGGTTATCTGTACGGGCCAGCTCGATGCCTCTTTAGCTACGAAATGGAGCCGCATCTATCCCACCTGTGACTGTGTTGAGCCATTTTGTGCCGCCAAGTTTGCAATCGAGCCATTGCTAGCTAGCAGCTGGCTAACTCCGATTGGTGGGTAGATTACGTCCTGCTTGGGAAATGGCAGGGCTCCGGTGGACCTAACGAGGGTTATCGTGGCGGCTACCTGCCCCTGTGCTATTGCCATCATTTCTTCGAAGCTGCTGACTGCTAAGGTAATTGAGATCGTCTTCGGACTCGAACTGCTGAATGAGCTCGTGAGTTCGGAAACCGATAGCACTAAAACTGACCTACCAGCAGTTATCGTATTGGCGGTGGGGCCAGTTCCGTAGGTGGCGAGGACGTCTACCCGATCGCCAGGTGAGATTGAACCTTCGACGGCTCTGGCGGACGGAACTTCTAGCGTGAGCTCTCGGTCGGCGTGGTGGATGATCGGAGCAACCTCCGATTGAGTAATCGGTTCATTTGGCTCTAGCGGAACGAGGGCTTGATAGCCAAGCAGACTAGCGGGGCTGGTCAGAAATAGTGAATTGAATTGAGATTTCGTGGGCATCTCGAGGGTAGTCAGATCACCAGACGTGATTGGCTGATAGGGCGCTATCGACTTTTTAGGAACCACAACTAGCAAGGTCGATAGTCCAGACTGTTTTGAAAATGACCAAGAAAGCCCGAAGACCGCCCCTACTATGAGTATTGTGCCGACCAAGACTCTTTTAGTGGCCGTTTTTGAAACCCTCGTCGGTGTTTGCCCGTCGTCAGCAGGGTTCGGGGCGGGTGCTTTGATCTCTTTCCAGCCAGTGCTGCGCCTTTTTATGTAAGTGGTCCTCATCTGTGTACTCCAAGTAGATCTGCAAGGCTCGAATCGCGATAACGCCTTAAATTAGCACAGTGCATTCTTTAGTGCTACAAGTGTGGTAATAAAGTATGTTGAAATTACTACTCGTCACTTTGTCCCCATCTTGAGGTCTTGTTTGGTTCACTCTGCCAAGTTCGAGTCCAGTCTTGGTTGGCTGGTTGACTCGGGTGTAAGTCCGAAGTGGGTCTCCCTGCATTAAATGTGGACCTGGCCGGGAGGGCGATTGGAAAGATTTTTTGCAAGCTTTTAGCCAGTGCCCGCCGGAGCCCTCCCTGGTGGTTCGCAATTTGAGGCCGGGCACTAAGCGCTGCTCAGCCGGTCTTTGATGATTATCGATGATTATTAGGTTATTTCGTTGATTTCCATTGTCTTTGGACTAAAATGTTGACAATGGCGCATGCACGGGAATCGGACTCCGAGTGGTTGGGATCGAAAGAGACCGCCGAAGTTCTTGGAATTTCCCTTAGGACCATCTATCGGCTTGTTGATGATGGCCAGCTTCCCGCTTACCAAATCGGCCGTGTTATAAGGTTCAAAAGGGATGAAGTCGAAGCATTCATTGAGTCGACCCGAATTCAGCCCGGAGATCTGAGGCATCTTTACGAGATGAAGACTCAAAGTAGTCAAGAAGGATGAACGCCCCAAATGATCCCTCCGTTATTTACGACTGGCTAACTAATCACGATGTCGATTTCAGCAATAGACCCCTGCGGCACCAGGATCTCTTGACCAGGGGAGGACGCTATCAGGTGATCTTCGCCAACGCCGAGAAAGACGAGTTGAGCAGGGGTTTTCGAGGTTGCCGTGCGGAGTACTATCGACGCCCCAGTAACCAGGTTGGCTTCGATCCAAGCCAAAAATGTGCCATTCGTTTCAAGTTTTGGCTCCAGGAGCGTGCTTGGGTTGGGGGTAGGGGTGATGTTGATCGAACGGATCCAACCGAAGGATAGGATCTTGGTTGGGATTCGGTTGCCCTCGATCGGGCCGCACATGACGCCGTCTTTGGACATCGACCAGACTGGAAGGGACAGGATTCGTCCCGAAGACATTGTGAAGGTAATCGGCCGAGAAGTCAAAGATGCAAGATGCAGCTTTTCGACGAGTGTTAGCGAAGCATATTTGGCATGTTCGAATCTTTTTGCGCTATGTCTTTTTGCCGCACTCTCTAGTTCGAGGTCTGTTGTCCAAATTTGGAGATTTTCCCATAAGGGGTCCCTCCCTATTTGGCGGGGCTTGTCATCTTCGGGATCGTGCATATTTGGCCTTACTCGCAGCGCTTCGTGAGATAATAACTATGTTGGGTTTCGTTCAATAAGATAGGCGATATATGGACCCAGGTAAAGGCCGAGCTTAGGGAAGGTGCGAAGCTTGGCGAGATGAGTAATTCTTTAAAGATAGGTTTTCAGTTCAATATCAATAGTGAGAGGACAAAGTTTTTTGGCTGAGACCGTGCAGCTAGAGGTCCCAGGAAATCACCTAATGTTGGGATTACTTGGTCAACATGATGAAATGTTGAAGAGTATAGAGTCGTCATTCCCCAACACTCAGATCATCGTCCGTGGAAATCAAATATCGGTCTCCGGGGAGGAGGTTGATAAGGTCGCCTCGCTCTTCGAAGAGCTCATCCTTCTGCTCGAGAGGGGTGAGAAGATCAATGGTGAGAACTTGATTCGCTCGATAGACATGATCAGGGCAGATGAAAGGCCGTCAGAGATAGTGACCTTGGAGTTGCTGAAGTCCTCCAAGGGCCGTTCGGTGAGACCAAAGACTGCTGGCCAAAGGGCATACGTAGACGCGATTGCTAAAAATACGATCACTTTTGGTATTGGGCCGGCTGGAACTGGGAAGAGCTATCTTGCGGTGGCGCTCGCCATTCAAGCGCTGCAGTCAAAGGCGGTCAATCGGATCATCCTGACCAGACCGGCCGTGGAAGCTGGCGAAAGACTTGGATTTTTGCCGGGAGATTTAATGGCCAAGGTGGACCCCTACTTGAGGCCACTCTATGACGCCCTCTATGACATGCTAGATCCAGAAGTCGCCCAAAGGCTTATCGAGAGGGCGACGATAGAGGTGGCGCCGTTGGCATTTATGCGAGGACGAACCCTAAATCAGAGCTTCATTATCCTTGACGAGGCTCAAAACACGACACCCGAGCAGATGAAGATGTTTCTTACCCGGATCGGTTTCGGCTCTAAAGCGGTTGTCACCGGGGACGTCACCCAAATCGATTTGGCCGGAAGGAGATCCGGTCTTGTCGGTCTAGAAGGGTTGCTTGGAAAGATCGATGGTATTGAATTCGCAAGTCTTACCAATCGAGACGTAGTCCGTCACCCGATAGTTTCGAAGATCGTAGCAGCATACGAACGCAATGAGGCAGAGAAGTTAACTCGGGACCAAGAGAGGCGTTCAAGGTGATACCAGACGTGTTCGTTGCTAACGAGCAGGACGAAATTAGAGTGGATGAAGAGTTCTGGGTTGAGCTAGCCAAGGGAGTTCTTGAGTCGCAAGGTGTCAACGGGGCAGGTGAGCTTTCTGTATTGTTTGTTGATGAGGCAGCTATCGCTAGCCTTAATGAGCGGTTTATGAATAAAACCGGTCCTACTGACGTCCTTTCATTCCCAATTGATCTCGATTCGACCACAGGCGGGCGCTCGCCAGACGGTGGTGGCACTGGCCCAGCTGGCGGCGGTCCTAAGAAGTCCGATCTTCCCTATCTTCTTGGTGATGTAGTAATCTGCCCAAAGGTGGCCATGATCCAATGCGAGGAGCATTTAGGGGATCGAGGACACGACGGTAGTTTCGACGACGAGATAGCTTTGCTTTTGGTGCACGGGATTTTACACCTGCGTGGTATGGACCACGAGCAGGATGACGAGGCCGAGACAATGGAGGCAAAAGAGGACGAAATTCTTTCTTTCATTTATCGCCCCCTCAAGGAGCGACGACAGAGGTGACACCGTTTAATCAGGCGGGATTAACGACGAATTACATAGTGGCAGCCAGTGCAGGCGCCACGACAAAGTTTACATCGCACTTCAGTTCACGAGAAGTGACGCTGTTGCTGGTGGCAATTGCGCTGGTTGTATTTTCCGCCTTCCTCTCTTTTGCTGAGACTGGGCTAACCAGAATGTCTCGGATTAAGGCCTCGGCGATGGTCGAACAACAGAGGCGAGGAGCGCAACGCTTAGTAGCACTTCTTGAGGCCCCATCTGGCTTTTTGAATCCGATACTTTTGCTCACCCTAGTCAGCCAATTAGTGGCGGCGACGCTTGTCGGGATCGTATCAGAGCACGTATTTGGTGGGCTTGGAGTTGCTGTCGCAACCGCCGTAGAAGTGCTCATTATCTTTGTATTTGGGGAAGCCCTGCCCAAGAACTGGGCAGTTCGCAGACCCGAAGAGGCAGCCCTATTTAGCGCTCCGATCGTCGTTGGTATTCTGAAGGTGTGGCCAATAAGGGCGATATCGAACCTCGTGCTCGGTCTAGCAAAATCTCTCTCTCCGGCATCGAAGAATCATTATGGTGCGGCGGTTTCAGAGGAAGAACTCCTGGCAATGGCTGATGCTGCATTGGAAGGCGAGGTGATCGAAGGGGAGGAGCGAGAACTCATCCATTCGATTATCAACTTCGGAGATACCGTGGCGCGTGAAGTTATGGTTCCTCGTCCCGACATCGTTGCGATAGCGGTTTCGGAGCCAATTTCCAGCGCTATCAAATCCGTTTTGGACAGAGGTTTCTCTAGGATCCCGGTTTACGAAGAGAATATAGATAACATCTGCGGGGTTGTATTCGCCAAGGACCTACTCAAGGTGGTTGTGAATAAGGAGACTGACAAACCACTTAGAAAGCTGATTAGGCCAACTCATTACTTTCCAGAGACCAAGCCGGTGGCGGAACTGTTGCGCGAAATGCAGGCAGGAAAGTTTCACCAGGCGGTGATAGTCGACGAGTACGGCGGAACCGCAGGCATCATCTCACTGGAGGACTTGATTGAGGAGTTGGTCGGTGAGATAGTCGACGAGTATGACCAAGAGGTGCCCGAAGTACAGGCATTAGGGCAAGGCGGTTATTTGGTGTCGGGGTCCTATTCGATAGATGAACTATCGGAGCTCTTAGACGCTAATCTGCCCGAAGGAGACTGGGACACCGTCTCCGGATTTGTCCTAGGTCTCTTAGGGCATCTTCCCGAAGAGGGTGAAATAGCCGAGACCGAAGGATTTTTGTTCAGGGCGGACAAGGTTACCGGAAGAAGAGTTATTTCAGTCAAGGTGGAGCCGAAGCCCTCTGGTTGGGGCGAAAAATCAGATGAGTTGAGCTAGCAATGAGATCCGGGTTCGTGAGCCTCGTAGGCAGGCCAAATGTTGGTAAATCGACCTTGCTAAATGCAATGGTCGGGCACAAAGTATCGATAGTTTCTCCCCACCCCAACACGACTCGCTCCCGCATCCGGGGTATCGTTGACCATAAAGGGAGTGAGATTGTAGTAGTTGACACTCCCGGGCTTCACAAACCAAAGACGCTCTTAGGCGAGAAGATGAACGAGACGGCCGCAGAGGTCATTCGTGAAGTTGACCTCGTTTTGGTTCTGATCGATGCTAAGGCGGGGATAGGGAGAGGAGATGAGATGATTCTCTCTCAGTCCCCTACTTCGGCCTTTGTGGTCCTAAACAAGTGCGACGTTGTCAAACCGAGGTCGATTTTGGACCAACTTTCTCGGCTAGGCGAATTTGGTTTTGAAGACTACTTTGCAATCTCGTCGAGGACTGGTAAAGGAGTGGATGAACTTCTCGACGCCGTCGCTGCCAGAATGCCCGATGGTCCGAAACTTTTTCCAAAAGCGATGGTTTCGGATACTCCAAAGCAAATATGGGTGGCGGACCTGGTGCGAGAAGAGCTACTAAAGATGGCGAAAGAGGAACTTCCTCACTCTATCGCTACTGTCGTCTCTGAGTGGGATCCGCCGTTTGTGAGAGTGGAAATACTTGTGGAACGAGAGTCGCAGAAGCCCATTGTGATCGGCAAGGGCGGGGAGATACTCAAGGCCGTTGGTATCGCTGTTCGAAAGCAGCTGCCCAAGGGAACCCGGCTTGAGTTATTTGTTAAAGTAGACAAAAATTGGCAAGGCTCTTCAAAGTCGCTTAGCCGTTTAGGCCTCATGCCTTGAGGCGGCGCCTTACGACAGATCAAGTAGGCCAAAGCACGATAGATGGTGGAAGATAGATGACAGTTTGCTTGCAAGATATGCTTGGGGGAACTTGGAAAGGTGAGGGACGAGGTTCCTATCCTACGATTCAAGACTTTACATACACCGAAACGACGAGCTTTGCCCACGTTGGCAAGCCATGGATAAGCTTCAACCAGAGCACTAAATCAAAAGAGTCCGGAGCACCTTTGCACTCGGAGTCGGGATTTTTAAGGTTGCTTCCTGAAGGAAAAATTGAATTAGTGGTGGCGCATGCATTCGGCATAGTGGAGATTTACACCGGGTCGATACAGGAATTGGAAGACCACATCGTTCTGGAGCTAAGGAGCGCAGCGGTTGTTTCTAGCCCTAGCGCCAAAGTGGTCGAGTCGACCGAGAGATTGATCGAGGTATATCCCGATCTACTTCGATACAGTTTCTTAATGGCTATACCCGACTATCCACATCAGCTGCACCTTGAGGCTGAACTGAAGCGGGCTTAAAGGGAGAGTGATGGTGTTGCGGGAGCCTTCGATCTCTGATATTGACCTAAATAACATTCCCGTCCACGTGGGTTGTGTGATGGACGGGAATGGCCGTTGGGCGAAGATGAGAGGCTTGCCGAGGACCGAAGGTCACGGGGCTGGGGAAGTTGCGCTTTTAGACGCAGTCGACGGTGCTTTAGACCTTGGAGTCAAGTGGCTGACGGTTTACGCCTTTTCAACTGAGAATTGGCGCAGGCCTCCTGAGGAAGTTAGATATTTGATGGGGTTTAACAAAAATCTCTTACGCAATCGACGGGACTACCTCAATGAGAGGGGGGTACGGATTCGATTCTCCGGCAGGAGGGATTGGAGGGTTCCCCGGAGCGTAGCAAAAGAGATTGACAGCGCAACCGACTTGACTCACGCAAATAGAACTTTGACGCTGACTATTGCGTTTAACTACGGTGGGAGAGCGGAAATCGTCGATGCGATAAAGAAGATCATTCGGGATGGCACCTCAGCGAGATCGGTGGACGAAAAAACGATAGCCAAGGCTCTTTACTACCCAGACGCGCCAGACCCAGATCTGGTAATTCGAACCTCGGGAGAGTATAGGATTTCGAACTTTTTGCTTTGGGAGATTGCATATTCCGAGCTCATTTTTCAAGATGTCCTATGGCCGGACTTTCGCAAGGAACACCTTTTTGAGGCCGTAAGGGAGTACCAGAGGCGAAATCGCCGTTACGGCGGCTTGGGCGGGGGTTCGTGAGTGCGAAGTGTAATCATTTTGGGATTTGGACTGCTGGTGATTTTGATGATCATATTGGTGGCGGCCGGCGCTAAGCAGTTTCTGTCTCTGCTGATTCCATTGGTGGTATTTCCGCTTCTGATAGGCGTAGGCGGCCGAAGAAAGATTGCTAGAAGGGGAAAGTAGTGGCGCTTATAAGGGATGAAGCCCTTGTAATTCGGAGCTACAAACTTGGAGAGGCCGACAGAATCGTCCTTCTATTTACCAAGGATCACGGCAAGCTGAGGGCCGTAGCGAAAGGCTCTAGGAAGGCGAAGAGTCGCATCGGTGGGCGAGTCGAGCCCCTTAATTACCTAAATGTCCAACTTTGGAT
The DNA here is from genome assembly GCA_021846265.1 of Actinomycetes bacterium. GTDB lineage: Bacteria > Actinomycetota > Acidimicrobiia > Acidimicrobiales > Acidimicrobiaceae > JABEUN01. The sequence continues at coordinate 9,448 of JAJZCF010000032.1, forward strand.
GGGCAAAGACTTGCATATACTCTCACAAGCTGAAACGATCGAGTCGAATTTTAGTTTGCGGGTAGATTTGGAATCGATCCAGAGGGCCATGTCAATATTGGAGATTGTCGACAAACTGACCCATGACGACTACCCGGATCCGGTACTTTTTGACGCAGCCATTAGGGCATTGCGCTCTCTCGCTAACAACCGGTCCGCAATGTATGTGCCAGCCTTTTTTCTGCGGGCGATGCAGATTGAAGGTTTCAGGCCGAGCGTCGAGACATGCCGACTCTGTGGAACAACTGACGATATTGTTGCCTTCGATCCAGCTTCCGCGGCAGTAACGTGTGCACTTCATCCCATCGGAAATGAGATTTCGGCCGGCGCGTTAAAGGCGATGAGGCTAGTTCTTGATGGGCATGCTTCGCAGGCTTTTGCAGTTACCGACAGCGAGGATGAGTACCAGATGGAAGGATTAGTTATTTCATTCTGTGAAGCGATGATAGAGAGGAAGCTCAAGACGGTTCATCCGCTTCTTAAACACTGACCTTGTTTTGTTGAAACGAAGGCTTTGGTTTGCCTTGATGGATCGGTCGTGAAGATTTGGCAGATATTGTTGGCAGGCTTGTTTAACTTTTCCTTATTTCACCAAGCAAGCCGTTAGGCAATTGCCGAAAGAGCGGCTAGTGTGCGGCTATGTCAGAGCCAGAACTCATGGAGAAAATCGTCAGCCTCTCAAAGCGCAGAGGCTTTGTCTTTCAGTCTGCGGAGATCTACGGAGGTTTTCGCTCGACCTACGATTATGGACCCTTGGGGATACTCATGTTACGAAACGTCCGTAACGCTTGGTGGAGATCCATGGTTCAGACAAGGCGCGACGTCGTAGGGCTGGAGGCATCGATCCTCACCACGCCAAAGATTTGGGAGGCATCGGGACATCTCGCTAACTTTACTGACCCACTTGTTGATTGCCGCAACTGCAAAGAGCGCTGGCGAGAGGATCAGATAGCGGGAGTCTGCCCCAAGTGCGGATCGACCGACCTTACCGAGTCCCGAGCCTTCAATATGATGTTCAAGACCTTTGTTGGACCCGTCGAAGACGACGCAGCTGTGGCTTACCTGCGCCCGGAGACTGCCCAAGGCATGTTTGTCGACTTCAAGAATGTGATGCAATCTTCTAGGCTGAAACCCCCCTTTGGAATTGCTCAAATTGGCAAGAGTTTTCGAAATGAGATTACTCCAGGAAACTTTGTCTTTAGAACCCGAGAGTTCGAGCAGATGGAGATGGAGTTTTTCGTCCCGCCGGCCGAGGCGGATCACTGGTTTGAGTACTGGTACAAGGAGAGGTTCAACTGGTACCTCGACCTCGGCATCGCTCCTGAAAAGATCCGCATTAGGCCCCATGAAAAAGAAGAACTTTCACACTATTCCGCCGGAACAGTCGATGTCGAATTTGATTTCCCTTGGGGCTGGGGAGAGCTTGAGGGGATCGCTAATAGGACCGATTTCGACCTTAATGCCCATGCCGAAGGCTCTGGGGAGAAACTTGAATACTTTGATCAGCAGACCGGAGAACCCTATGTGCCCTACGTCATTGAACCAGCGGCAGGGGCGACACGGGCAATGATGGCGTTTTTGCTGGCGGCATATGACGAGGACGTCGTTTCGAACGAGAAGAGGGTCGTATTGAGACTCGACCCCCGTCTAGCCCCCTACAGCATCGCCGTGCTTCCCCTTTCGAAGAAGCCAGAGCTCTCTGAGCTTTCTGGGAAAGTCTTTAGTTTGCTCGCTGGAAGGTATTCCACCGATTATGACGAGGTTCAATCTATAGGAAAGCGCTACCGTAGGCAAGATGAGGTAGGTACGCCGCTATGTGTGACTATAGACTTTGTATCCTTGACAGACAACGCCGTCACAGTCAGGAATAGGGACACCACTGAACAGGTCAGAATCTCCATCGATGAGCTTATGGCCTATGTAGGTGGGGTCTTAGGCTTCTAGCGGTACTTTTGTTATAGACTCCGGCGACTTTTTGGTCGACCGTGTTTCACATTAGAACTGCGGGAGCAATCGGTCTGGTGCCGGGAAGTTGGCAGAATGGCGGCGATGTAATTAGCGTCTCCTTTGTCGGCTCACCGGGGCTCAAGGAGGATAGATGCAGCTTGTTTTCTCGTTTGATTTTCCCCACTTGGCGGCGCCCAAAGAACTTAGGGACCTGCTGGGAGGGAAAGGGGCTAACTTAGCCGAGATGACCTCGGTGTTAGGACTTCCGGTTCCTCCGGGGTTCACGATATCGACCGAAGCATGTCGGGAATACCTCAGGGCGGGTTGGAGTGACGAGCTGGATTCCCAGGTCCTCGAAGCGCTGGTGGTGCTCGAGGCTGAGATGGAAAAGAAACTTGGGGACCTGGCGGATCCGCTTTTGGTTTCGGTTCGTTCAGGTGCCAAGTACTCGATGCCTGGCATGATGGACACAGTGCTGAACCTTGGTCTCAATGATCAAAGTGTGCTAGGCCTAGCAAAACAGACCGACGATTTCCGGTTTGCCTATGACTCATATCGTCGGTTCATCCACATGTATTCGAGAATTGTGCTTGGGATCCCGGGTGACGAGTTTGATCGACTCTTTGAAGCTGCTAAGCAACTCTCGAATTCGGTATCGGACTCGGATGTCCCTACTGAGCTCCTGAAATATCTAGTCGACTCGTATAAGGAGCTCGTTTTACGAGTCAACGGCGAACCATTCCCTCAAGACCCGATGCTCCAGCTTAGAGGGGCCATCATGGCGGTGTTCAACTCTTGGAATGGATCGAGGGCTATCGCTTATAGGCAGAGGGAAGGGATTCCTAATGACCTCGGTACGGCGGTTAACGTTCAGGCCATGGTGTTTGGCAATCGAGATGATAACTCCGGAACTGGAGTTGGATTTACCAGAGATCCGGCTACCGGAGCAAAGGGTGCATATGGCGACTTTTTAGTCAATGCACAAGGGGAAGACGTGGTGGCCGGCGTGCGAAATACCGAGCCACTGAACCGTCTCAAGGATCGATTTCCAGAACTTTACAGCGAGCTCATGATTATCTTTGCCAGGCTCGAGAGCCACTATCGAGACATGTGTGATACCGAGTTCACCATTGAGCAAGGGAAGCTGTGGATGCTCCAGACCCGGGTTGGGAAACGGACGGGCGTGGCTGCTCTAAAGATGGCGGTTGACATGACCAAAGAATCTGAGATCTCCCTCACTAAGCATGAAGCCCTACTTCGCATCACCGGAGATCATCTCGACCAGGTGCTGCACCCGCAGTTCGCCACTAAAAGGCACTCGGTTCTGACTAAGGGACTCGGAGCATCGCCCGGAGCTGCGGTGGGCAAGGTGTATTTTAGCGCCGATGAGGCGGTGTCGGCGTCAAGGCGTGGAGAGAAGGTCATCCTTGTTCGAAAGGAGACATCTCCAGACGATGTCCACGGAATGCTAGCTTCAGAAGGCATTTTGACCACCCGAGGCGGATTGGTCAGCCATGCGGCAGTCGTAGCAAGGGGATGGGGTAAGCCGGCGGTAGTTGGTGCCGATGCCATTCGTATAGTCGGAAGGTCCTTTGTCGCATTTGGCAAAACGGTCATCGAAGGCGATGAAATATCTATTGACGGCTCAACTGGGGAGGTGGTAATCGGATCCGTGCGACTTACCGCAGCGACTCCTCCTCCAGAGTTTCAGTTAGTGCTGTCCTGGGCCGACGAGGTTAGGAAGAACAAGGTTAAAGTAAGGGCCAACGCCGATACCGGGGCCGACGCACTCTTAGCTAGATCCTTTGGCGCTGAAGGAATCGGGCTGTGTCGAACTGAACATATGTTTTTGGACGACTCCCGTCTACCGATCATGCGAAGAATGATCCTCGCTGAGGGGGCAGAGGAAGAAGAGGCCGCCCTGCAAGAACTAAGAGTGGCTCAAAGGAGCGATTTTCTAGAGATTTTGCGGGTGATGGATGGACTCCCGGTGACCGTCAGACTGCTTGATCCACCGCTACACGAGTTTTTGCCAAATATGGAAGAGCTTGCGATTAAACAGGCGACCGTGGGTCTGACCGATGAAGAGACTCGTCTCTATCAAGCTGCAAGGCTGTGGCAAGAGACTAACCCAATGCTCGGAACTAGAGGGGTGCGGCTAGGGGTGATCAAGCCTGGTCTTTATGCGATGCAGGTTAAAGCTTTGATGGAAGCGGCTGCTATTTGCCTGAAGGAGAAGAAGAAGCCGATTATCGAGATCATGATTCCGCTCACCGTCACAAAAGACGAACTTGCATTGGCCACGACCTGGGTGAGAAACGCGATAGAAGAGATCGGGGTTGTTGGGATTGATGTTGCTGTTGGAACGATGATCGAAACTCCAAGGGCAGCGCTAAGGGCCGATGAGTTGGCCGAGTCGGCCGAGTTCTTCTCATTTGGCACAAATGACTTGACTCAGATGACTTTTGGCTTCTCTCGTGACGACGTAGAAGGCAAACTTATGGCTACTTACATAGATCAGGGACTACTTCCGGCGAATCCATTTAAGACCATTGACCCAACTGGAGTCGGGGAACTAGTACGAATTGCCGTAGAGCGGGGAAGAAAGACGCGTCCTAACCTCAAAGTGGGCATTTGTGGCGAACATGGCGGAGATCCGGCGTCGGTCGACCTCTTTGTAAAGGCCGGACTTGATTACGTGAGTTGCTCGAGCTTCAGGGTACCGATCGCCCGACTGGCGGTGGCACAATCACTGATTAGGGGCGGGGAATTGACCGCCATTGACTAGGAGATAAAACCAAAGGCGGGCGAGATCACAAGTTCAGAGGCGCATTGCTGGTTCAGCGATCGAACTGCCAGGATGCGCAATTTAACTAGGTTAAAGGACCAAGGTGATGGATCATAAGAAGACAGAGTGAGATCATCGCCAATCACGGTGAGAGCATTCTTTGCCGCCTAGATGTTTCTCGTTCGGTCCGAGGCCGCGCAACAAAGGCAAGTTAATCCCGGCTGCGATTGTGAGAGTTTTAATATTTAGGTAGTAAATGATTTGTGCCGATGACTGACTGGTATACGTTATTGGAATAGGTGCTGGGGAACCCTATTTGTGGTTATTTTTAGCTGAATGAGTACATTTTGAGCCGGCGGCGGTCGAAGGATTGACATAATCGCTGGGGGATCTATTTGGCTCGTTTAGGCGCTTAGCGGGAGATGGCTGTTGCATGGGTTTGCGCTGGATCGGCGTGAGTTCGGCTATCTCGTTGGGGAGGGGACCCGGTTTGCAGGGATGCGTTGTGGCTATGGATGGGACTTGGCTCGTTACTTGCGCTTTGGCGTCAGATTTGACGGTTTGGGTAGACGAGTGACTTTCACAGACGCTAAATGGAGTGTCGCAGTGGCTCCCACAATCGCCCAGGGCTGGATGAGTTCGCTTTTTAACTACGACGAGATTACTTTTTTTCATTCGGAGCGTATGGTCCATCTTGTGGATTCAATATCACAAGCGGTTGGCCTCGACGGCGATGATCTCATCGAAGCCCGAGAAGCTGCGGGTTTTCACGACCTTGGCAAAGTTGAGGTTCCAATTTCCATTCTGGGCAAAGCGGGCACTTTGACGAAGGAGGAGTTCGTAGCTGTAAAAGCACACTCTGCCGTTGGTGCCGATCTGATCTTAAAGGCCTCACCTGATTTTTGGAATATAGCCCAAGGAGTAAGGACTCATCACGAAAGGCTCGACGGTTCTGGTTACCCCGATGGATTGAAAGGAGCGGAGATCCCGATCCTCGGTCGCATCATCGCTGTAGCGGACGTGTTCGATGCCCTTACTCATCCAAGGCCATACCGAAAGGGCATGTTTAGCGCTGAATCGGCCTTGGAGTTTCTTGCGGATAACGTGGAAAGCTCCTTTGACCCACATGTAGTCTCTGCGCTCACATCCATCGTTGACTCGACGAGTCTTGGCTGCTAAGTAACTGACCATTCCGACGAGTCGAATCGACCGTTGGCTGGGCGACACTTGGACCATATTTCTGTAAGCCAAAGTTAGCTATTGATTTTGTGACCAGAGTTGTCAAGGAATTGCAGCGATAGAGTTGTCTACGATTGGCCGAGCGTTGGCCAATTCTACCAGCGTTCTAATAGTCATACCTGGTGCGCCAACGAGGGAACGAATGCCTTGTGTTTTGGCAAGAGTTTCGATTTGGTTCGCCTGATCCAGGGCTGGCGTGTGGGTCAAAGTCACCACTATCAAAGTAGCGGCGACCTCCTTGGCGATGAAAATGAAGTCCTCGGGAGGGACTTGGGTCCCGATATGGTGGACTAACCATCTTTGGCTTCGAAGTGCAGCCGTAGCCATAGAGGTGGGCAGGGAGTGCTGGTCGCCTGGCGGGGTACCTATGACAGCGATACCCCTTGGTCGCCCTCGTAGGTTCTGCATCATGCAAGCTAGGGCTCTTTCGCATATAGCGGTAGCTCTGTGTTCAGATGCAATAGTGATCTTTCCTGTTGACCACATCTCGCCGAGTTCACGAAAGACCGGGCTAATAAGGTTTTCGGAGGCGGCGATAATTTCAGTGCCACCTTCTGCAACTTTAAGGATGAGGGCCCTAGCCCCGGCTTCGTTGCCGCTTAGCAGATATTCCTTGAGTCGTGAGGCTTGGTGCTCCCAGTTTCTGACCTTTATACCGCTTGGAGGGGCTATTGGGCAGTTTCGTTTACTGAGGCAATCGAGGAGGTCTTCGGATGTGACCTGATATGTATTGCCCACTTTGTAGGCCTTTAGTTGTCCGGCCCTAATCCATCTGTATGCTGTCTGATAGTGGACCCCTAGTTTTTGCGCCGCCTCTTTTAACTCCACTTTTACAGGTTACGCAAATTTGGAGATATTTTCAGGCATCTGCGAAGCTTCTAGAATGATTTGTGGCAAGTCTTATCGGAATTGTGAGGTCCATTGGCTGACGATGTGGAGAGGGTTTTAGACGCCACAGACATCGTGGCGCTTATAACCGAACACGTGACTCTTAAAAGAAGCGGTCGGCGGTGGGTCGGACTATGCCCTTTTCATTCGGAAGATACTGCTTCGTTTTCGGTTAATCAGGAGGATGGTGTCTATTACTGCTTTGGTTGTCAAGCCAAAGGGAATGCCATAACCTTCGTCAAGGAAACCAGCCGCGTGAACTTCGTCGAAGCACTTTCAATACTGGCCGAAAAGGCTGGCATAACTCTTTCCAAAGATTCGGGCTACGACTCAAAGAGCGCGGAGAGGCGGGCATCATTGCATCGGCTGCTGGAGCGGGCGAGTGAGTACTTCGTCGAGTCGCTTAAGGATGATAAGGGGGGCCAGCAGGCAAGAGAGTATCTGGCATCAAGGGGGATCGAGCAGGCTTGTTGGGATACCTTCCAGATCGGTTGGTCGCCGTCAGCTCGATTTAATATCGGACAGATACTTAAGTTTCCCGCGGACTTGGTAGTTGAGGCTGGCCTTGGTTATCAGGACCAGAGTGGAAACCTTAGAGATTACCTGCGTTCCCGCCTTGTATTTCCGATCCGTGATACTTCGGGGGCGGTAATAGGATTTGGCGGAAGAATACTTCCGGATGCATTGAAGTCATTACAGCCGGACCAATCGCAGCCTCCAAAGTACAAAAACTCTCCAGAGACTCTGCTCTATTCCAAGCGCCGAGTGCTCTATGGCCTCGATTTAGCCAAATCTGAGATTGTCAAGAATGGCGAAGTGGTGGTTTGTGAGGGATATACGGACGTCATCGTAATGCATCAGTCTGGAATCCGTAATGCCGTAGCGACCTGCGGCACTGCGCTGTCTCAGGAACACTTTGAGAGGTTGAAGAACTTTGCCAAACGGATAGTTCTTTCCTACGACGCCGATAAGGCAGGCCAAGATGCGATTGAAAGGCTCTATCAGTTTGAAAATAAGCACAATGTTGAGCTCTATGTAGCCTCCCTACCAGGGGGGAAGGACCCCGCTGAAATAGGGGTCAAAGATCCAGTATCACTGGTGAAAGCGGTTGGCGAATCAAAGCCGTTTCTGAGGTTTCGCGTTGAACGGGTCATTGATAAGGGCGATCTGACGACGTCGGAGGGCCGGGCACGAGCGGCCGATGCTGCATTGGCGCTTGTTGCTGAGCATCCTAATCCGCTAGTTCGAAATGATTACGTCTCCTCGATAGCTAGCCTTTCGGGTTTAGATCTAAAAAGCGTCGAATCTAGGTATCGGGACCTTCAATCGAGGGCTCAGCACTCCGCCACTGGCGGGAACGGGGTCGCTTTGATGAGGGCTGGATCGTTACGTTCCCATAGGCATAGGGCCGCCAGGCCAGCTATCGAATCACTAAGGCTGCTTGTTCACGATCCCAAGGTCTACTCTGAGTTTATAATTCCGGAGCTTTTTGAGGAGGACGCTCAGGTGAGTTTGGCCCAACTCATGGCTAGGGCAGAGAGCGTTAAAGAAGCCGCCATCGCTGTGGAAGACAAGGGCGGCGAGGTGGCTCGTTTATTTTTTGAATTGGCGAGCGAAGAGAGAGAAGTTGATCCTCTCGATGTGGTTTCTCGCCAAGTTGAAGTCGCTGCAACACGTGAAATAAGGAGACTTTCCTCCAGGATTAGGTCTCGAGATTTTGATGGTGCACAATTGCAGAAAGTGGTAGGCGAGATTGGCGAAGTGAGAATGTGGGTCGAACAGCTTAGAGACTCGCCTAAGCGCGACGTCGCGTGTGGGATGCTTATATCTTGGCTCGGGAAAAAGCGGATATTCGCCGGCGAGGCAGAGCTAGAGGAACATAATGAGCTCATCTAATCTTGACGGAAAGTTTGGCGATGATACAGTTCGCTCATATCTTAAGGAGATTGGTGCTACCGCCCTGCTTTCTGCTGCCGAAGAGATAGAGCTAGCACAAGCTTTGGCAGCAGGTAACCAAGCTAAGGAGCGGCTCAATTCGGGTGCGTCCCTAGATGGTGATGAGGAACTTATCAAACTTGGTGATGAAGCTCGAGAGAGGCTCACCAAAGCCAATTTGAGGCTTGTGGTGTCTATTGCGAAAAGTTATCGAGGCAGGGGTCTCGGCTTCCAGGATCTGATTCAAGAAGGCAATCTTGGTCTCATGCGCGCAGTTGAGAAGTACGATCCAGGTAGGGGATTTCGGTTCTCAACATACGCCACCTGGTGGATTCGTCAAGCAATTGCAAAGGGTGTTGGGGAGCAAGTCAGGGCGATTCGAATGCCGGCTCACGCATCGGAACTTTTGAATGAGATTTTCAGGGTACGGAGGCAGCTAGTTCAAGATCTAGAGCGAGAGCCGACATCGGAGGAGTTAGCCAAGGCCGTTGGAACTGATGTACATAAAGTCAACGAATTGCTTCAGTTGAGCCGTGACACGCTTTCTCTGGAATCTCCAGCTGGGGCGAATTCTGAGTCGCTTTCGCTTGGGGACCTTATCAAGGATGAGGATTCTGAGGGCCAGTTCGATGCTCTTGATAAAGAGGTCGTTTCTGCCGTGGTAAATGAAGCGTTGAGTTTCCTTACCGACAGAGAGCAGGAGATAATGAAGTTTCGATTTGGCGTGGGATCCGACAGACCTCATTCCATCGATGAAACTAGTGAAGAACATCAAATCTCCAGGGAACGTATCAGGCAACTTGAGCAGAAGGCCATAATGCGCCTTCGCGACCCAAGGATAAATAAAGAGCTGAAGGGTTTACTCGATGGGTAAAAAGGCGCGCTGATCTTGATTGAGAGCGGCTAGCCTCGTTTGAGATTCCGGGGTAGCTCAATTGGCAGAGCACGCGACTGTTAATCGTGTGGTTGAGAGTTCGAGTCTCTCCCCCGGAGCGACACTTGTCTACATTTTTGCATTTTTGCTTGGGCCTGTAGCTCAGCGGTCAGAGCAGGGGACTCATAATCCCTTGGTCGTGGGTTCGATCCCCACCGGGCCCACCATTTGTGCTGATCAGAGCTAATTAAGTTGTAGGCTTCGGACAGCTGTGACTTCGGAAAACCCAACTTTGCGAGACTACTAGGGATGCATGTGGGTTCTGGCCATCCTCTAGTTCTTGAGCCATGATTTTCAGTTATGCCCTAAATTTGGGCTACCAGAGTGGAATTTGAAGGTCATCTCCCTTGAAGCCTTATGTCGGCCCACTTACTCTGACTTATATGCGCTTGGGGCGGACAATTGATCCGTTCGTTAATACGAACTAAAATGGCATAATATACGATAAATCTGGTAAAAGAGTTCGTTATTGGGTACACTATTGTCATGACGGCGCTTGATGTGCTCTTGGAGGTTGCTATTCAGCAACACGGATATGTGACAGTACAGGATGCTCGAAGAGTCGGAGTTG
>JAJZCF010000198.1 GCA_021846265.1 Actinomycetes bacterium
CCGCGCTTATTAGAGGTTGGTCTGGGTTTGAGGGCGTGCTCTCTGACGAAGTAGAGAGCACTCGCGCTGGCATAACTCCTCCGCCATGGAGGGCAAGGATAAAGTTGGCGTACAAGTCCAAACCGTTTTCGACTGTGGCATTCGAGATGTCGGCAGCTGAAGGCGCGAGCCTAGATTTCCCGGAATATCACAGGGTGGCGATTTCTCTAGCCCCAGTTCAGTTGCCTGATCCGGGGAAGATTGCATTTCTGCCAGCAAGGTATCAGATTGATCAAAAATTGCATGCATGCACCGAGCCACCCACAGGTGATCATCCGAACACTAGAGTCAGGGACCTTTACGACATTCTCTTGATCGCGGAATTAGTTGAACTGGAGGAGTATCCGGCTCTGTCGGCTGCTTGTAGGGAGATTTTTGAACTCCGAGGTAGGCACTCCTGGCCACCGGTACTTTCAGAGCAGCCGTCGTGGCGAGAAACCTGGCGACGTCTTGCAGAGGATAGACAGGTCGGGTTGACATTTGACCAGGCATTTGCTGATGTCGTTGATTTGATCGGGAGAATCGAGACGGCCTAGCCTTACCCAACTTGCCGGTGCGAGACCACAACTACAACTATAAATATGATGGGGAGGCATTTCCGACTTGCTCGTACCTGAATGTGGATCAAGAAGTTTCGACTGAGAGGTAGTTGACTTCCCGAATTTGCATCTCCTCAGGTGGCTCATCGAGAAAGCTTGTCCACCCAACAATCCACCCAACAAATGTGTCCGAGAGCGTCCCATCCAGTCTTACTGGGTTTCAATGGCCTTCAGATTGCAAAGCCAGGAACTGCAATTACGGAACAGGCTGCGACACTTTGACTACCAGTTCGGACACTTTCAGGCCATCTCATAATCCCTTGGTCGTGGGTTCGATCCCCACCGGGCCCACCATTTATGCCGTTTAGAACCAATTAAGCCGTGAGGCTTGAGCAGAGGTGATTTCGGGGAGGCGGTCTGAGGGACCCGATTCGCCGCGCCAGTATTCCGATACTCTTCACCACCGGATCTAACAATGCGTTACCATTTGTGGAGCGAGCCCGTCATCGACCATGTGAGGCTTTAGCAGCGCATTTGAAGTTTATAACGGATTTATCGCTTTGGTAAAGTTGCCGTTAACGTTTGTGCTGGAACATGTGCTTCGCGGACCTTAGTCCAGACTAGGGACGACTCGCTCGGTAGGTCGATAGAGTTTCTACGTCTAGTCCCGCTGGGTGGAGTAAGTCCCGGAAGTCTAAAAGCTGCTCAGACGAGTGGGTCGACGATATTGTTGCTAGCGTCGACGTGAATGACCACCGGGGAGTGAGAGTTCACTTCACTTTCTTCAAAGTCGGCGTAGGTGAGAATGATGACTTTGTCTCCCACGTGAACTAGCCGTGCAGCGGCACCGTTTAAGCATACTTCACCTGGCTTGCCGACTATGGCATAGGTCTCTAGCCGAGAGCCGTTATCGATGTCAACTACCATTACCTGTTCATTTTCGAGGATGTCCGCTGCGGCGAGCAATTCCGGACCGATACTGACTGAGCCGACATAGTGGAGGTTGGCGTCGGTAACCGTGGCACGGTGGATTTTAGCCTTTAGCATTCTCCGTCGCATCGGTCTAGTCCTTTCGATGTAATTCTTTGGGATCAAGTCTAAGTCCACCCTGTGCTCCAGGGTTAGCCACGAGCTAAAGTTCCAGGGATTTCGAAACGATCTCTCTCTGGTTTCCGGCATGACACCTATTGGAGCGACCGGTAAGCCGCGATACGGGCTCTTTTACGAGACTGCACCTATAGAGCGAGGTCCACGCTCACACTATTGCAGCAAATCAGGTACTATGGCGGGCTACTGCGGTGGCGGCTGGTACCCCCCCCAAAAAAAAACTCCGGGCTTGATCAGTAGTTACGCCACCGATGAAATGTTAGATGAACTCATCTCAGCCTCTTTTTGCCCCTTGCTGCCAATGGAATCGTAATTACGGCCTCCGTGGAAAGCGACCAAAATCTGGTGATCGCTTCTCTTTGAAGGCCTCCCGTCCCTCTCGAGCCTCTTCGGTCGAGTAATAGAGCAGGTTCGCATCGTGTGCCAGCTGTTGAATTCCGCTCATGCCATCCTCGGCGGCATGAAAACTTGCTTTCATCATTCTGAGGGCAAATGGGGAGAGGGCCAGCATTTCACGACACCACTCAACTGTCTCTTTTTCCAGTTCATCCAGCGGAACCACTGCATTCACCAGACCCATCTGCTTCGCACTCTCGGCGTCATATTGCCGACAGAGAAACCAGATCTCCTTTGCCTTTTTCATTCCAACAATTGCGGCCAGCTCCGCCGCACCGAACCCTCCGTCAAAAGATCCAACTCGGGGGCCAACCTGGCCAAAGCGGGCATTATCGGCGGCTATGGTCAAATCGCAGACAAGTTGTAATACATTTCCCCCGCCGATAGCGTAGCCTGCGACCATCGCCACTACAGGTTTTGGAAGGCGCCTAATTTGCACGTGCAAATCCGTGACATGGAATCTACCTACGGCACCCCTAACACCCGGCTCAGTCATGTATCCGGTGTCACCTCGAACACCCTGATCGCCGCCAGAACAAAAAGCTTCAGTTCCCTCACCGGTCAAGATGATCACGCCTATTTCAAGATTCTCGCGGGAATCCACGAGGGCCTCTGAAATCTCTATAAGTGTCTGGGGCCTGAAAGCGTTCCTTAGGCGCGGGCGGTTGATGGTAATTTTGGCGATTCCATCGCCGCTGTGCTCGTAGCGGATATCTTCGAACTCTCTGACCGAGGACCAAATCACGTCACTGGATGCATGACCTTTGTCCATAAAGCTTCTTTCCTTTCGTGAGTATGCATCTGAGTCATAGGAAGGACTGCCCTTACTGTTCTTCCAACGCCGGATAAGTCCGGACTCACCATATCCGATACCCTACCCGAGTGACGGTACGCCCTCTGACGGGAATCTAGCCAGGGTCCGCCTGCTGAGGGGTTCCCGAAAGTTGATCAACCTGATGTGTAAGATGTTCCTCGGGTTTGTTTTGTTCAGACTAGCAATCCTTCCCCATCCCCTAGTGGAATTCGATTAGAGGTATAGATGGAAACAGGGGATGGGGAGGGATTCGCCGCCTCGCTTCCCGTGGTGGTTCACTTTGATCCTCAGCAACGACGCCAGACCCGCCACCTCCTTGCACCATTTACCTGTCCGTGATGCCTCTCGTAGTACACGTTGCTGTTTAGGTAACTCTAGAGAGACGAACTCGGTGGGAGAAAGGTAATCAAGGGAGCTGGTTGGGGTCGGTACTTGTTGTATTCGTCCCTCCAGCGATCTAGAAACCTCTGAGCTTCTGCGACACTGTTGAAGAGCTCTCCGTTTCTAAGTTCGTCACCTAGTCTTTTTATTGGACGATTCAATTTTTCCATTTAACCAAGGCGATTTTGGTTCGATAAAGT
>JAJZCF010000199.1 GCA_021846265.1 Actinomycetes bacterium
ACTTGACTCAGCTCGCCCGAGGCGAGTCGTTTTTGAATTCCACGAGTTGGCTTTCAGACTCCCAGTCGGAGCTGCTGCCAAGTGCCTCGGCCCCACCGACAATCTCCATGATCTCGGTAGTGATGGCATCCTGCCGGGCCCTGTTCATGACCCTTGAGAGGTTCTTAATAAGCTCTTCAGCATTTTCAGTTGCGGCGGCCATAGCCCTCTGCTTTGCCGCGAGCTCCGAGGCCGAAGCCTCGATTAGGAGAGCGAAGATCTTAGACTCGACAAACTGCTTTAGAAGTGGATCAATTATCACTTCTGGAGATGGTTCATACTCGAAATCGTAAGAAGTCTTGGTATCTGAGGCGAAGGTGCCTGGATCAATCGGGACCAAACGGGACCTCTCGAGCTTTTGCGTTCCAGCGGATAGGAACCTCGTCGAGATCACGTCGACTGCCGATATCTCTCCGGCCTCGAATGGGCCGAGTATCATATCCGATATCGTTCGAGCGTCTTGATAGCTTGGGCGATCGGAGATGTGCATCAATGAGCCATCGATCGGTATCTCCCGATACCGGAAGTATGCTTCGCCTTTGCGTCCAACTACAACCACCCTCGTCTTCAGACCTTTGGCTTCACGTGAGCGAATCAATCTCTCCGCCATACGCAAGGCCGTCGAGTTGTAACCGCCACAAAGGCCCCGGTCTGCGACCATAACGATCAACCCAAGAACTTTTGACTCGTCTCCCTGCCCGATATAAGGGCTCTTTGGCAAGGAAGATCCTCCGGCGAGGTCACGAACTACTTCCGAAAGCTGCTCGTAGTAGGGCCGAGCAGAAGAGATCCTCCCCATCGCCTTGACAATGCGCGAAGACGCGATCAGTTCCATGGCTCGGGTTATCTTTTTGGTCGACTGGACACTCTTTATCCGTCGCCTTAGTATCCTCTCCTGGCCACCAGCCATCTAAGGTCAGGCTCCCTTCTTGACAGAAGGGTCAAAGCCGGCTTTGAACTCGGCGATCAGGTCGTCTAGGACTTTGCGATCTGGTAGCTTCCCGGTCTCGGCTATCTGGGCAGTAACCGAAGAGTAACGGGCTCCGGTGAATTCGATCAGCTCGGCGATAAATCTGCTCACTTCGCTCACCGGGACGTCGTCGGTAGCGCCTGAAGTGCCAGCGTAGATCGAAAGGATCTGGTCCTCGACCTCAACCGGCGCATTCTGCTTCTGCTTGAGAATTTCGGTCAAGCGGTATCCTCTGTCGAGCTGAGCCTGAGAAACCTTGTCAAGCTCCGACCCGAAAGCGGCGAATGCTTCTAATTCGCGAAACTGCGCCAGGTCGAGCTTCAGTGATCCAGAAACCGCCTTCATCGCCGAAATCTGGGCTGCGCCACCAACCCTGGAAACCGAAATACCAACGTTGATAGCCGGGCGAACTCCCGAATAGAAGAGGTCGGAGTCCAAATAGACCTGCCCGTCGGTGATCGAAATGACGTTCGTCGGGATATACGCCGAAACGTCTCCCGCCTTGGTTTCGATGATCGGAAGGGCGGTCAACGAACCACCACCCATCGCGTCAGAAAGCTTTGCAGCCCTCTCGAGCAACCTCGAATGAAGGTAGAAAACGTCCCCCGGATAGGCTTCGCGCCCTGGTGGCCTTCTTAGCAAAAGTGCTAGCTGGCGGTACGCCTCGGCCTGCTTGGAGAGGTCATCGTAGACAATTAGCGCGTGCTCGCCATTCTCCATCCAATGCTGACCCATTGCACAGCCGGAGTAAGGGGCTAGGTATTTGAAAGGTGCTGGATCGGACGCTGGAGCACAGACGATGACCGTATATTCCATTGCACCACCAGCCTCTAGCACCGCTTGTGCTGAGGCGATTGTAGAACCCTTCTGCCCAATTGCCACGTAAATACACTTGACGCCCTTACCCTTTTGGTTCAGGATCGTGTCGAGTGCGACCGAAGTCTTTCCAGTCTTGCGGTCTCCAATTATCAACTCACGCTGCCCACGACCAATCGGGGTCATGGAGTCGATCGCCTTAATACCGGTTTGCAAAGGCTCACATACTGGCTGTCGGTCGACGATTCCCGGAGCCTGAACTTCGAGGCGCCTCGAGTGTGGGGTATTAACTGGTCCCTTGGCGTCGA
The DNA here is from genome assembly GCA_021846265.1 of Actinomycetes bacterium. Lineage (GTDB taxonomy): Bacteria > Actinomycetota > Acidimicrobiia > Acidimicrobiales > Acidimicrobiaceae > JABEUN01. The sequence continues at coordinate 2,134 of JAJZCF010000199.1, forward strand.
TAGGCTCACCGAGGGCGTTCACCACGCGGCCGAGCAGCGCATCGCCGACCGGAACTGAAAGGATCTTGCCGGTTGAGTGGACGATAAATCCCTCGTCGACCGTGGAGACGTCTCCTAGAATGACCGCACCGATAGAGTCTTCGTCCAGGTTCAGAGCGAGACCAACAGTTCCACCTTGAAACTCGAGGAGTTCGTTGACCGAGGCATCCGGAAGGCCAGAGACCCTCGCTATACCGTCGAAGACCTCGAGGACCCGTCCAACCTGCTCGCCTTCGACCGATGCAACGTAACCTTCGAGGCGTCTCTTGAGCACCTCTGCGATCTCGTCTGACCTGATAGATAATGGTTCCATGAGCTAAGCTCCCTGATTATGAGTGGGGTTAATTAACTGCTTGAACTCAGGCGAACCCTGAGTTGGTCTATGCGGCGCCTTGCGGAACCGTCGAAAATCTCGTCTCCGACCACTGCGACTACTCCAGCCAGCAAGGACGGATCTACTATTGCCCTTGCCTCGAGTTCGCGGCCCACATTGGCCGCAAGCGACAGCCGAATTCTTTCGATCTCTTCTGGGCCGAGCTCTCGGGCACTACGTAGTTGGCATACAAAAAGGTTTCGTTCTTGAGCGGCGATCGAGACGAGTCCGTCGATAATCTCAACGATGTCTCTTACTACCGTGATCGACACTGCATAGCGAGCAACTTCCCAACTCAGTTTGGAAGTTTTCTCCTTAAGCAGGTCGTCGACGATCTCTCGTCTCTGAGACGGATGACTACCCATTCCAGATAACGCCCGCCTCAAAGGACGATTCGCCTCGATAGAACGGGCAAATCGAAACAGTTGATCTTCACAAGTCTCGAGGTCGAGCGGGGTAGCGAGCCCGAAAAGCGCCTTTGCGAAGCCGTTCGCCCTCGATTTCGTCGAGTCGGCGCCGACATAGCTAGCCAAATCGTCAATCTCTAAGAGTCGATGAGTTTCCAAAAAGGTATCGAGTATGTACTTAGGGGCTTCGGACATCACTATGGTCTGCCCCAATTTGATCGCCAGAGCATCCGAACGAGCCAGCAGATCACCGACGATCTCAGCCTTTGCCTTTGAGGAAAAAGACGGATCACCAAGGACCTCCATGAGATCCTTGGAAGATTCGATTGCCCTTGCGAACTCGGCTATTGCAGAAGCGACCTCGGCCAGCTTGCCCGCGTCTTCCGAACGGACTCTAATCGCTTCTACGTATCCCCTAACTGACTCGTTCACTTGCTGGAAGCCTCCGATTCAGCCAAGAAGGATGCAATCAAAGG
>JAJZCF010000200.1 GCA_021846265.1 Actinomycetes bacterium
ACTTGACTCAGCTCGCCCGAGGCGAGTCGTTTTTGAATTCCACGAGTTGGCTTTCAGACTCCCAGTCGGAGCTGCTGCCAAGTGCCTCGGCCCCACCGACAATCTCCATGATCTCGGTAGTGATGGCGTCCTGACGGGCCCTGTTCATAACCCTTGAAAGGCTCTTGATGAGCTCCTCAGCATTTTCCGTTGCGGCGGCCATAGCCCTCTGCTTTGCCGCAAGCTCCGAGGCCGAAGCCTCGATTAGGAGCGCGAAGATCTTTGACTCGACAAACTGCTTTAGAAGTGGATCAATTATCACTTCCGGGGATGGCTCATACTCGAAATCGTAAGAAGTCTTGGTATCTGAGGCGAAGGTGCCTGGATCAATCGGAACCAAACGGGACCTCTCGAGCTTTTGCGTTCCAGCGGATAGGAACCTCGTCGAGATAACGTCGACTGCCGATATCTCTCCAGCCTCGAATGGGCCGAGTATCATATCCGATATCGTCCGAGCGTCTTGATAGCTTGGGCGATCGGAGATGTGCATCAATGAGCCATCGACCGGTATCTCCCGATACCTGAAGTATGCTTCGCCTTTGCGTCCAACTACCACAACCCTCGTCTTCAGACCTTTGGCTTCACGTGAGCGAATCAATCTCTCCGCCATGCGCAAGGCGGTCGAGTTGTAACCACCACAAAGGCCCCGGTCTGCGACCATAACGATCAACCCAAGAACTTTTGACTCGTCTCCCTGCCCGATATAAGGGCTCTTTGGCAAGGAAGATCCTCCGGCGAGGTCACGAACTACTTCCGAAAGCTGCTCGTAGTAGGGCCGAGCAGAAGAGATCCTCCCCATCGCCTTGACAATGCGCGAAGACGCGATCAGTTCCATGGCTCGGGTTATCTTTTTGGTCGACTGGACACTCTTTATCCGTCGCCTTAGTATCCTCTCCTGGCCACCAGCCATCTAAGGTCAGGCTCCCTTCTTGACAGAAGGGTCAAAGCCGGCTTTGAACTCGGCGATCAGGTCGTCTAGGACTTTGCGATCTGGTAGCTTCCCGGTCTCGGCTATCTGGGCAGTAACCGAAGAGTAACGGGCTCCGGTGAATTCGATCAGCTCGGCGATAAATCTGCTCACTTCGCTCACCGGGACGTCGTCGGTAGCGCCTGAAGTGCCAGCGTAGATCGAAAGGATCTGGTCCTCGACCTCAACCGGCGCATTCTGCTTCTGCTTGAGAATTTCGGTCAAGCGGTATCCTCTGTCGAGCTGAGCCTGAGAAACCTTGTCAAGCTCCGACCCGAAAGCGGCGAATGCTTCTAATTCGCGAAACTGCGCCAGGTCGAGCTTCAGTGATCCAGAAACCGCCTTCATCGCCGAAATCTGGGCTGCGCCACCAACCCTGGAAACCGAAATACCAACGTTGATAGCCGGGCGAACTCCCGAATAGAAGAGGTCGGAGTCCAAATAGACCTGCCCGTCGGTGATCGAAATGACGTTCGTCGGGATATACGCCGAAACGTCTCCCGCCTTGGTTTCGATGATCGGAAGGGCGGTCAACGAACCACCACCCATCGCGTCAGAAAGCTTTGCAGCCCTCTCGAGCAACCTCGAATGAAGGTAGAAAACGTCCCCCGGATAGGCTTCGCGCCCTGGTGGCCTTCTTAGCAAAAGTGCTAGCTGGCGGTACGCCTCGGCCTGCTTGGAGAGGTCATCGTAGACAATTAGCGCGTGCTCGCCATTCTCCATCCAATGCTGACCCATTGCACAGCCGGAGTAAGGGGCTAGGTATTTGAAAGGTGCTGGATCGGACGCTGGAGCACAGACGATGACCGTATATTCCATTGCACCACCAGCCTCTAGCACCGCTTGTGCTGAGGCGATTGTAGAACCCTTCTGCCCAATTGCCACGTAAATACACTTGACGCCCTTACCCTTTTGGTTCAGGATCGTGTCGAGTGCGACCGAAGTCTTTCCAGTCTTGCGGTCTCCAATTATCAACTCACGCTGCCCACGACCAATCGGGGTCATGGAGTCGATCGCCTTAATACCGGTTTGCAAAGGCTCACATACTGGCTGTCGGTCGACGATTCCCGGAGCCTGAACTTCGAGGCGCCTCGAGTGTGGGGTATTAACTGGTCCCTTGGCGTCGATAGGCTCACCGAGGGCGTTCACCACGCGGCCGAGCAGCGCATCGCCGACCGGAACTGAAAGGATCTTGCCGGTTGAGTGGACGATAAATCCCTCGTCGACCGTGGAGACGTCTCCTAGAATGACCGCACCGATAGAGTCTTCGTCCAGGTTCAGAGCGAGACCAACAGTTCCACCTTGAAACTCGAGGAGTTCGTTGACCGAGGCATCCGGAAGGCCAGAGACCCTCGCTATACCGTCGAAGACCTCGAGGACCCGTCCAACCTGCTCGCCTTCGACCGATGCAACGTAACCTTCGAGGCGTCTCTTGAGCACCTCTGCGATCTCGTCTGACCTGATAGATAATGGTTCCATGAGCTAAGCTCCCTGATTATGAGTGGGGTTAATTAACTGCTTGAACTCAGGCGAACCCTGAGTTGGTCTATGCGGCGCCTTGCGGAACCGTCGAAAATCTCGTCTCCGACCACTGCGACTACTCCAGCCAGCAAGGACGGATCTACTATTGCCCTTGCCTCGAGTTCACGGCCCACATTTGCCGCAAGCGACAGCCGGATTCTTTCGATCTCTTCCGGGCCGAGCTCTCGGGCACTGCGTAGTTGGCATACAAAAAGGTTTCGTTCTTGAGCGGCGATCGAGACGAGTCCGTCAATAATCTCAACGATGTCTCTTACTACCGTGATCGACACTGCATAGCGAGCGACTTCCCAACTCAGTTTGGAAGTTTTCTCTTTAAGCAGGTCGTCGACGATCTCTCGTCTCTGAGACGGATGACTACCCATTCCAGATAACGCTCGCCTCAAAGGACGATTCGCCTCGATAGAACGGGCAAATCGAAACAGTTGATCTTCACAAGTCTCGAGGTCGAGCGGGGTAGCAAGCCCGAAAAGCGCCTTTGCGAAGCCGTTCGCCCTCGATTTCGTCGAGTCGGCTCCGACATAGCTAGCCAAATCGTCAATTTCTAAGAGTCGATGAGTTTCCATGAAGGTATCGAGTATGTACTTAGGGGCTTCGGACATCACTATGGTCTGCCCCAACTTGATCGCCAGAGCATTCGAACGAGCCAGCAGATCACCGACGATCTCAGCCTTTGCCCTCGAGGAAAAAGACGGATCACCAAGGACCTCCATGAGATCCTTGGAAGATTCGATTGCCCTTGCGAACTCGGCTATCGCAGAAGCGACCTCGGCCAGCTTGCCCGCGTCTTCCGAACGGACTCTAATCGCTTCTACGTATCCCCTAACTGACTCGTTCACTTGCTGGAAGCCTCCGATTCAGCCAAGAAGGATGCAATCAAAGG
>JAJZCF010000201.1 GCA_021846265.1 Actinomycetes bacterium
TGAGATAGCCGAGAGAACTATGTCGTCTTTCGGCGTTGTAGAAATTACAGATATAGTCTGCCATGGCAATCGAGAGCTCGACGATTGTGATCCACTTCTTCCGGTTTAGAAGCTCAACCTGCATTCTTCCCCAAAATGCCTCCATGGGGGCATTATCGTATCAATCCCCAATGGTTCCCATCGATCCCATGATCCCCAGACGTGCGATATTTTGTGAGAACGACCAGGAGGTGAACTGGTGCTACGGATTATTGAAATTCCCAAGTCTCGATCACTAAAATTCCCTACCTCGATTTTCCCTTGAGATTGGTGATAGCAAGTCGCATATGAGGCACCTATGACTAGTGTGGTGCAGATATGCAGACGTCCATATATATGCATATGCAGACATCAGCATTTGCATATATCAATATCCGATAGTGCGACCAATCTTTCAAGACATTAGCGACAGTCTGCTCGTCAGTGACGGCGAGGAACGGTCCGCACTGGCTCGCTAGTACGAGTGTCGCCTTGGGGACTGGCGAGCTGTCGCTCTAGTGCCGTGAACGCAGCGATGACCTCGGGCGCTTCGAACGCCTTGTTCCGCCGACCGACGTTTATCTGCCGGAGAATCCCAACTTCGACGAGCCGCTCAATCGCAGCAGCTGCCGGTTTATAGGTCCGTCCGAGGAGCGTTGCGGCACTGTCGGCAGTCAGGATTGGAGCACCGGGAAGTATCCGAAGGAGGATGTCCGTTCCAGAGTTGGCCCGAACGGACCCCAGCCGTTCACGCCACTCCAACTCCAGTTCAGCCGCCCGCTCCTCATAGGTGGTGGCGTCAGCCACCGACCTCGTGCAGGCACTTGCGAAACGACCGATCCACGTGTTGAAACCGTCGATGGCAGAAAGGGAGGCAGGCGATCCGACGTATCGGAACAGGGTAAGTCCATCGATGTAGTCCCGAGCCCACGTGGCGAGCACCAGCGACACTGGAGGGAGCGTCCGGAGCGCAAGTCCACGTCGCCGAAGGATGAGGTGGATCAGGGCTCGTCCAATTCGACCATTGCCATCCACGAACGGGTGGATGGTCTCGAACTGCGCATGAGCGATGGCTGCCTGCGCAACAGCAGGGAGGTCGTCGGTGCAGGAGAAGTCGCACAAGTCTTGGAGGAGGTCGTCGACGAGTTCCGGAGGAGGCGGCACGAAGACGGCAGAGCACGGGTTATAGGCACTCCCTCCAATCCAGTTCTGCTGGTCCCGGACAATGCCTCCGTACTGCTCCAGTCGTGTTCCTGCGAGAAGACGGCGGTGCATGTCGAGTAGAAGGTTAACCGTGATGGGCTCACCGGCACCAATGCTGTCGACGGCGAACACCATGGCATCGATGTTGTTGAGCACTTCGGTTGCCGTAACGTCGGATGCAGCCTCGGTCATCCCTCGAACAACTTCGGCGTGAAGCAGTCGTCGGGCTCCGATCTCCAGCCCTTCGATCCTGGAGGAGGCGACCGCTTCGGCACGAAGCAGGATTCGAGCGAGAGCCTCGGTGTCAACGAGAGCTGTCGCTTGAGCGTTCAGGCGAGTGACTGCGGCCTCGGCATCGGCCACATCGGCAGCGACCTCACCCTCTAGGAAAAAGCGACGGCCCATGAGATGATCAGGGACGTACGCTTGGTAGTCGCACGACCGACTGTCCTTCCGAGGAAGCCCGGTGCCGCCGACATCGCTCCTCCAGCGCCGTTTCACAACCTTCGACATGGAATCTCCTTATTGGAAGTTAGTATACAACCTCCAATAAGGATCGGTGGCGTTGGAGGTTACGAGTCACCCGATCCTGTCGTCCCAGCGCTCTCCAGCAGCTTCTCCATCGCCACCTTGGGGATGAGGATGCGCCTCCCAATGTGGATGCAGGGAATCTCTCCACGGGCGACGGCCCCGCAGGCGAAGGCTCGGGAGATACCGAGGATGACTGCCGCTTCTTCGACGGTCATGGTCAAGCGCTGTTCTAGTCGGTCCTAGATGACCGGTCCAACGGTGCGACGGTCAACGTGCAGCTCTTTTCAGCCGAGGACTTCTTCGGCCTCGCTGAACGCATCGGGGTGCTCGTTTCACCAGTCGAGCTGAGTGACCGTGATGGCACCGACGGTGACACTGACCTTCAGTTCCGGCAGTTCTGGTAGCTCGTCTCCCGCCATCGCAGCAGTCTTCCTTACCCGGCCGTCGGAAGCAGAGCGGGCTTCTTGCGCTTTGCCGAAAGGGCTTTCCCATGATCGTGGCGGCTGCTCGGTCCCGCTCTTCGAGGGCATGGCTGTAATTCCGAAAGGTAAAGGGGGAGTCGGAGTGAAAGAGTCGACCAGCGAAGGAACGGACATCGACGTCAGCCCCAATGAGCTAGGTGGCGGTGAAGTGGCGCAAGTCGTGCAGCCGACCATTCGGTGCACCGACGACGGTTCAAACCCGGATGAAGAAACTCATCACACTGTCGGGCCGGAAGGAGAGGAGGGAATCGACGGCTGGTGAGCATGCGAAAGCCTCGGCGGGAAGAGACTCCCCTCCCGCTTTTTTCACCCACATGAAGACTTGTTCTTGGTAGCGCTGCATTAGGGCGATGCCGACAGCATCAAAGGCGACGGTGCGAGAACTGTCAGTCTTGGCGGTCCCCTCAACCACACCACCGACGACGACGGAACGGGAGCCCTCATCCCCAGCTCCAAGTCCACGTCGCATCCCGGTCAGGGCAGCGAGCATGAGGAGCGGTGCCGGCTTGGGATCACGCTTCTCGGCCTCTTCGATCACATCCCGCACCACATCAACAGACGGAGCTTGCACTCGGCGCCGTGCGACCCGTGGCGCTTGGCCCGCTCTGCCGCGTTGGCTTTACACAGCCTCACCGGACACCCTGGTGCAAGGCGGAGGAGATGATGGCGCGATGGTCTCGGATCGCCTTGGATAACTTCCCGGCGTCATTCATGAAGCCGCAGAGGTCGTCAAGGTGCTTGGCAGTTAGCTGATTGAGCTTCACCTTGCCAAGCCTGGGCCGGATCGCCTTCGTGATCCGAGCCCGGTACATCCGAAGCGTCGTTAGGAAGAGGTCCAATCGTTCGCACTCCTCCAGCCAACGATCCAAAAGCTGGCAGAGGGTCGCTCCGACGCCATCTGACCGTTCTGGCGCTTGCTGGTCGATAAGGTCCCGGAGGGCAGCATCAGCGGATCTGGACCAACTTGCCCGTGTCCGGGTCGTTTTCCAGGAAGACCCGCGCCTCCCACACACCATCTCGTAGCTGGCGCTTCGATTCACGCACGGACCAATAGTAGTCCGTTCATGAGATGGTCCATAGGATGGATTTGCGGACAGCAGAAAGGCCAGTACTTTCGCACCGGCCCTGACCTGCACTTTCTTTGGTGGCGGGGGCAGGATTTGAACCTGCGACCTTCGGGTTATGAG
>JAJZCF010000202.1 GCA_021846265.1 Actinomycetes bacterium
GCGGGTCAACTATGGCACAACTTGCCGGGGTCCCTTAGTAGGGGTAAGGGTCCTAGATCTATCTCGACTCGTCGCCGGAAACATACTGTCTGTGATCCTCGCCGACTTTGGTGCTGATGTTATCAAGGTGGAGGGAATAAAGGGTGACCCTCTACGAGACTGGCTCGACTCTGGACAGCCACTCTATTGGAAGACCTACGGCAGGAACAAACGATCGATCGTCTTGGACCTACACCTGGAAGCCGCTAAGCGGATCCTTTTAAAGATGGTAAAGAACTCAGATGTCCTGATCGAAAACTTCAAGCCAAAGACCCTCGAGAAGATGGGGTTGGCGCCAGAACTGTTGCTAAGCGTGAATCCCAAACTCGTCATCGTCCGAATATCTGGTTTCGGACAGAACGGGCCCTATGCCTCGCTCCCCGGTTTCGGCAGTTTGGTTGAAGCGATGAGCGGACTCGCCGACCGGACCGGCTTTGCCGATCGAGAGCCAGTCCTCCCGCCATTTCCCGCTGCGGACATGATCGCCGGGATGCTCGGATCGTCGGCCACCTTGATGGCCCTTCGGGCAGTTGACCACGGTCTGTCAAGTGGTCAAGTGGTCGATCTGTCTCTGTTAGAACCTCTATTTTCGCTCTTGGGACCCGAGGCAATGAGCTACTCACTTACGCACGAAATTAAGGACAGATCCGGGTCAGCCTCAAACACCACCTCGCCGAGAAATGTCTATCTTTGCAAAGACGGCGCTTACGTAGCGCTGTCTGCGTCGATGCAATCGATGGCCGAGAGACTCTTCGAGGTGATCGGTCGACCAGAGATGATCAACGACCCGAAGTTCAAGACCAACTCAGACCGCCTAAGGAACAGAGACGAGGTTGACGAAATTGTCGGAGGATGGTTCAAAGAACGGGATCGTTCTGAAGCGCTAGAGTTTATGCGCCAAGCCGGAGTAACCGCAGGGCCAGTCTACGACATCAAAGACGTCCTGGAAGACCCACACTTCATTCAACGTGAGATAGTTGTGGAGGTGAATGACCCGGACTTAGGTTGGATCCCTACCCAGAATGTAGTCCCGAAGTTCGCCTCTACCCCCGGAGCAATCCGCAGCCCTGCTCCGAGGCTCTCCGAACACGCCGATGCTATCCTTGGAGACCTCGGCTTATCCGAAGCAGAGATCTCAGGGCTCAGGGCCCATGGGGTCACGATTTAGCCTGCGACGAAGGGCACAGAGGGGCTGGTCAAAATCACCTATTCCCACTGACCTTTTAACAAATGGCTTGAATTTTAGAACCATCCCGAGCTACCTGTTCTAAAGTTCGGCGCTCAGTGAATCGCGCTAAAGCAGTCGACCTGCAAAATCGGATCACAAAAGCAGCTGCGTCTCGAACAAAGTGGCTAGCAGATTGATTGAGGACTGCATTGCAGTTATCGCAGGTCTGGGATGTTTTTCATCCTCCGGATCGAGAAATTGGCCGCAGTGTTCTACAGAAGCGTGTCCAAGTGATATTCCCACACACACCCACAACCACCAACCGACCAATATCCAAATCCGTCACTCGCCACCCCTAAAGTAGGTGCGCTTGAAGACTTCCCGGCAATCAAACCAAGGAACGCCACAGAACCGAAATCAAACACTAACGCATCAGCCGCCACGAATCTGTGACTCCGGCCTTCACCCAGCGGGTACTCCGCATTTGTCAGACCCTCGAACTATACTAACCATCATGAGCATGCGAGAGCGTCTGTACCCTCATTACCAGGAATTTCCTGACCTTATGCGTCACCGCACGAGTACCCTGTTTGCGTGGAACCAGTACGCCATACCTACGCCAACGCCCGGCGACGCCATGAAGCGTCAACCGGCCAAAGAAGCTTGACCAGCAGGGGAGGCCTCATCCGCAAAGGTGAGGGGGGCGTCACAAAAAAACTGAATTTGGCTGCGGTGTCACTTATGGCTTTGGGCCTTAGCGCTTGTCACTTTTCTAACTCCGAGTACGGTCCAGCTTCGGCGGGAGCGGCGCCGATAGCCAACTCGAACGGGGCACCAACGACCCTGGCCAAGGTCTCGGGCCCTCCAGCCGTTCCGGGGTCTCACCCTACCACTTACGACGGCGCTGGCTTTCCAATTCCTAACTACCCAACGACAACACTTCCGGGATGGCAATATGGACTACCGCAATCTCCAGCAACCCTGAGCCAACGGGTAACGAAGTACGGGGATATCTTGACTACTGCCGGCGGCAGGACTCTATATATCCGCATCGGGGATCAGTTCCGAAAGAGTGAATGCTACTCCATCTGTACCGCCGCATTTCCGCCTTTTCTGACTAATGGCGCACCCATGGCCAAAGGAGGGATTCTGGCGGCCGACATCGGAGTCCTAGTTTCCAACGTCAACAAAGGCGAGCAGCTCTCCTACGGTGGTCATCCTCTCTACACCTATTCGGGTGACACTAAACCCGGAGACATCAATGCCGAGGGAAAGGGAAAGATCTGGTACGTAATATCGGTGAATGCACTACCGGTATTTTCCGTCCCGGTCGGGGCCGGCGGCCTCCAAAACGTCGGCTAGCGAAGTACTGAAAAGGGGAGGGCTCTCGCCCTCCCCTTTTCTTCGAACCTTTACAATCTAAGCCCTGTCCTAATGGTTAGAGCGAACTTTCGAGTATCTGTGCGACGTCGAGTACCTTCTTGGACTCATCGGCGACGCCTTCTGCCTGACGTGCCTTTAGCGCATCGTCAATCATCACCATGCAGAACGGACACGCAGTCGAGACTACATCGGCTCCGGTCAGTAGCGCCTGATCGGTCCTTTCCAGGTTGATCCTCTTGCCGATATTCTCCTCAAGCCACATCCGCGCTCCGCCGGCGCCGCAGCAGAAAGCCTTCTCCTTATGCCGATGCATCTCCGTCGTTGTCACGCCGGGAATCGAGTTCAAAACGCTCCTCGGCTCGTCGTAGACCTCGTTGTGGCGGCCTAGATAGCACGGGTCATGGTAGGTAACTGAGTGAGAAAAGCTCTTAACCGGGGACAGTTTCTTATCCTTCACGAGCCTCTCGAGAGCTTGCGAGTGGTGAATCACTTCGAACTCCGCCCCAAAACTCTTGTACTCGTTAGCCAAAGTATTGAAGCAGTGAGGACAGCTGGCGATGACCTTCTTCACGCCAGCAGACTTGAGCGTCTCTACGTTAATCTGGGCCTGCATCTGGAAGAGGTACTCGTTGCCGAGCCGCCTAGCCGGATCGCCGCTACAGCTCTCCTGTCCACCCAGTACCGCAAATGCAACTCCCGCTTGATGCAGGAGCCTCGCAATCGACTGGGTAACCTTGCGGGCCCTCTCGTCAAGTGCACCCGCACAGCCAACCCAGAATAGGTATTCGACCTCTTCCGGTATGACCCCG
>JAJZCF010000203.1 GCA_021846265.1 Actinomycetes bacterium
AACAAGGCGAATCGATTCCGAACGACACTTGCCGTTTTTGTAACCGCTGCTTCCAATCGGATCAGATCCAGCAAGGGCGCATCTGCCGTCTTGTCACACCGACCAAGCCGGCGAAACAGTTCACCTGTATGGTGTGGGATCGGCACCAAGAAAGAAACTAAGAACCCCAATTAAGCGCCCCAGTGGCTAACAGGGTTAGGCCTGGCCTAGCTGAAACCAGCGCTCCGGTGGATAGCCGGGCCCGCTTGTTCGAGAGGAGGGATCTCCGCTGAGAGTACAAATTAACACCTAGTAAAAAAAGCGAACCAAAAACCCACCCGCTAGAGAAGGCCAGGCGTAATGAAGCGGGGTTCGAATCCAAAAAAGGCACGAGAAAACTAGCAAGGTTAGCAGCACGAGTGATCCCTTGTGATCCCTTTGTGGCAACGGTAGCGAGCGACCAAGTCGGTTTATCCTACAAAATCAGCGATAATCCCCCGTCTACGGATGTGGTTTTTGCAACTAAGCAGCTTCGGTATTAATCTGGCTCTCTAGAAATTTCAGAGGATACCCAAGTGCGGGTTTTGTTCTCCGATTTTGATCAAGCAGAACGGCGGTAGATTCGCTTTAACTCTGGGACGATGATCGACAGAGTTAAAAAGTTGGGCGGAAAAAGATTAGATCCACGGCGCCATTACAGAGAAGGTTTCTGTTCAGGTTCGATCAGAGCATACGCCTTCTGCAAGACTGTTTTACGTGACGGCCAGGCTTACTGCGGCACCCGCAGGAAGCGGCTGAGGGCTGCTGCCTTCCGGCCCTGACCCGGTTCACCGACCTACGCCGCGCAGGGCCCAGCCGCCACATAAAACAGTCTTGCAAGAAGTTGTTAAAAACACGATAGCCTGTAGCAGCTAAGGAGAGGTGCGAGAGTGGCCGAATCGGCGCGATTGGAAATCGCGTGTGGGGAGACTCACCGTGGGTTCGAATCCCACCCTCTCCGCCATAGTCCCCCGACATCTGTTCGGGGGACTTGCATTTAACCACTTCGGAGGTGGTTTTGGTATCAGAGATATTTGATTTTTCTGTCGAAACGGTGATGGAGGAGCTCCTAGTCGAGGCTGCCCTAGCTCCGATGCACGGAGACGTCCCCGTCGCTGCAGGCTGTGTGTTTGAGGGAAAATTGATCGCCAAACGCCATAACGAGAAGCAGATCAAAAAAGATTCTTTTGGTCACGCCGAAATTCTTGCCTTAAAGGATGCAGTAGATATTCTTGGCGGTCCTTATCTCCATGGTGTGACGCTAGTGGTGACCCTCGAGCCCTGTCTCATGTGTGCCGGATCGATGCTGGCGCACCGAATTGAGTCCGTGGTCTTTGGGGCCTTTGACCCAAAAGCAGGAGCAGTTGGTTCGCTCTATAACGTGGCGAGCGATCCGCGGCTTAACCACCAAATTAGGCGTCTAGCGGGAGTGAGGGAAAAGGAGAGTTCTCTCCTTCTTGCGGACTTCTTTGAATCGCTTCGCTTCTAAGCTAGAGGAGCTTGAAGGAGGGGTGCGAGAGTGGCCGAATCGGGCGGTCTCGAAAACCGCTGTGTCCGTAAGGGCACCGTGGGTTCAAATCCCACCCCCTCCGCAGCATAAAGGGGAACCAGAATTGGTTCCCCTTTATCTACTTTTGAGCGAGTTTACAACCAGTTTGGGCTCCAAGGCGAGGCCTTAGCCGACTCGAACCCCGAGCATTGATATCCCGCCCCACTGGTAGCCCTCAACGACGTAGGAGAGTTCTTCTTCGGGTCCGGCCGTGCCTAAGATGTAGAGCAGGGGAAGATAGTGTTCCGGGGTCGGAACTGCGAGCTTGGCCTCATCTCCGATCTGTTCGTACTCGGCCAAATTCAAAAAATCCCTATTCTCTATCCGCTTCTTGACCTCGAGGTCAAACCTTTTGGCCCAGTCAAATCCGTCGGTAGCGTCTTGGCTTGCGAAGCTTGCTCGCAGATTGTGGACTACGTTTCCACTCCCGAGGACTAGGTATCCCTCTTCTCGCAGGTCGGAGATCATCTTTCCGAGTTCCAGATGATCTTTATGATCCAAGGTCGCATCGATACTTAGCTGTACGACGGGAATGTCCGCTTTAGGAAATAGGTGTACCAAGAGGGACCAGGTTCCGTGGTCGAGTCCCCAACTTTGATCGAGGGTAATTTCGGCTTTCGACGCGAGCAGGTGCCGGGTACGCTTAGCCAGGTCTAAGTCCCCCAGCGCAGGATACTGAACCTCGTAGAGCTCCTGAGGAAACCCACCAAAGTCGTGTATGGTCCTCGGCTTTGTCATAGCAGTCACCCCAGAGCCCCTGGTATACCAGTGAGCAGAGATGCACAAGATGGCCTTGGGAGGCGGTAGTGACTCTCCCAGAGCTCGCCAGGCTGGAGCGAACTCGTTCGCTTCAATTGCGTTCATTGGACTACCATGACCCAAAAAGATCGCTGGCATACTCATAGATGCCTCCTTAATTGATAATCAAGCGTCGCTATCGGCAAGTCGAGCTCGTAACGCCTCTACTTCCCAATGAGCGGCCCTAAAGGTCAAAGGACTGCGCAGCCACCACCATCAGCTTCTGCAAAGTGTGGGGGTAGCACAGCGCATCCACCGGGGATCGCCTTCAACACGGTGGCGAGAGTCGCCGTAAAGCTCTCAAGCTGTTCAGTCGGGATCTGGTCGATGAAGTAAGACCTGACCGAAGCCACATGGCTCGGAGCAATCGCTTTCAGTAATTCGTAGCCCGTATCTGTAAGTTGGGCCATAACACCCCTGCCGTCGGACGGGCATCCTTTTCGACTCACCCAACCGAGCAGGGCTAGCCGATCTATTTGGTGAGAAAGTCGGCTCTTAGGAGCGAAAATCGTGTTTGCCAATTCGCCCATTCTCAAGATACGGTCGGGGGCTTCGGAGAGCCTGGCCAGGATCTCGTAGTCGGAATGGGACAGGTCGAATTCCTTGCGAAGATGTTGATCGACTAGTCGGTCCACAAGTTGCGAAACCGCTAGAAAGTAAATCCAGAGCTCCGATTCGTCATTGCTCAGCCACTTTTGATCTTCCACAATTCAAGAATATACGACGATGCAGCGGGAAAGACCTATTTTCGGAAAGTAAGTTGAAATTTCAACTAAGAATATTTAAGGCTAAGTTTACCGCCAAGGAGAAAGTTGGGTGAACCTCCCCGCCCTTACAGACGGGGCTTCTAGCTCCGCCGTATGGTCGAGGTTACCGAACATCGCTCCCATCACGCCACCACGACCAACGGGTCTGACTCCAAGGAGTTGGTGAATGAGTTTGCTAGCTTCGGCTTGCTGATCTGAGTTACGTCAGACAAGGCCCGGTTCTGGGCACTACTCAGGGCTCTGGCCTTTTGGCACT
>JAJZCF010000204.1 GCA_021846265.1 Actinomycetes bacterium
TGACCGGCCTAGCCTAGGACCGCAGCTCGGGAAAGTCGTCGTCTGTCCATTCGCCTTCAACCCTTTTGTCGCTGGCGTGAATTTCGTTCTCGCGTCCTCGTAGATCTACCCGGCGAATTTTTCCCGAGATGGTCTTTGGTAGATCGGTGAACTCGATCCTGCGTATGCGCTTGTAGGGAGCGAGATTCTCCCGCGCATACTTGAGTATTTCGAAGGCGGTTTCTTTGGTCGGCTCGTACCCCTTGGCGAGGGTGATGTATGCCTTGGGTACTGCGAGGCGCAGGGCGTCTGGCGATGGGACCACCGCCGCCTCTACGACCGCTTCGTGCTCGATCAATACGCTTTCCAGCTCGAAGGGAGAAATGCGATAGTCCGATGCCTTAAATACGTCGTCGGTCCTGCCGACGTACGTGATATATCCCTGGGAGTCACGAGAAGCGACGTCTCCGGTGTGGTACCTATTGCCTCGCATGGCTCGCTGGTTCATCTCGGGGTTGTCTCGGTAACCGACCATTAATCCAATTGGATCGGTATCTAGGTCTAAGCAAATCTCTCCGTCGGAGGAGGGCTCTTCGGAGATCGGGTCTACCAGGGTGATGGCGTATCCTGGCAGTGGTTTCCCCATAGAGCCGAGTACTATCGGCTGACCTGGAGTGTTCCCAACCTGGGCGGAAGTTTCGGTCTGGCCATATCCGTCACGGATAGTTAGTCCCCATGATCTCTGCACCTCTTCAATGACCTGAGGATTTAGTGGTTCTCCTGCACCAACGACCTCTCTCAGTGCTTCGGGCTTGGACTGGAGGTCTGCCTGTACGAGCATCCTCCACACCGTTGGCGGAGCGCAGAAGGTCGTTACTCCGCACCGCCTAATCTGATCAAGCATCGCAGTGGCATCGAACCGGGTGTAGTTGTACACAAGTACCGCCGCTTCTGCATTCCATGGTGCGAAGAAGTTGCTCCATGCGTGCTTTGCCCAACCGGGTGAAGAGATGTTCAAGTGGACGTCATTTGGCTTGAGGCCGACCCAGTACATGGTGGAGAGGTGACCCAATGGATAGGAGGTGTGGGTGTGCTCTACGAGCTTGGGTTTGGAGGTGGTGCCCGAGGTGAAGTACAAAAGGAGTGTATCAGTGGCTCCGGTCAAGCCGTCGGGAGAAAATTCGCCACTGGCTGCGTAACTATCGGCATAGGAGAGCCAGCCAGGTTGCGATTCGCTGACGCATATCCTGCTAAAGCTGCCGGGTAGATCTTTAAACTTTTCCGTGTCAGTGGATCCCACGACCACGTGCTTCGCATTTCCACGCTCAATCCTGTCGGGCAGATCTACCGAGCCAAGGAGGGTGGTGGTCGGAATGACAACGGCTCCGAGTTTCATTACTGCGAGTATTGTTTCCCATAATTCCACCTGATTGCCGAGCATCACTATGACTCGGTCCCCCCGCAAAACACCCTTTTCTCTAAGCCAGTTTGCGACCTGGTTGGAGCGCTTGGACATTGCAGCGAAGGAGACTTTCTGTTCCGATCCGTCTTGTTCGACGACCCAGAGGGCGATATTGTCATTGTTCTCAGCTATCGCATCGAACCAGTCGAGAGCCCAGTTAAAATCGCCGAACTTCGGGCGGACGAAGCCAGCGCATGCGGCCTCATAGTCCAGTCTGTTTGCAATTAAAAAGTCTCTAGCACTTCTGAATAGCTCTGTATTAGCCGTTTGATTCATATTAGGCTCCCCTCAGGAATTACTTGGCACCAATCACCCCTGCACCTGCTAGCTCGCACCGGCAGGTTCAAGTCAATCCGAGATATCGAATTGAGTTCCCCCTGTCTAATCTCATAATCGATGTGACGTCAATCGGTTATCTAGTCTTATACCATTGTGGCTCTAACCAGGTCCCAGGGGCTTCACTTTGCGAGTAATAAAAAGTGCATGGAGGTGGTACGTGGTATCAGCACGGGTTGGTTGACCATGTCTGTATCAAGTTATTGCTACTTCTCGAAACGCTCAACAAGCTATCCGTATACCGCAGCGGTAGTAGAGATTTTCATATTCTGTTGGAAACCTTCACCTAGACTCGGCGCGAGTTCGGATTATTTACAAAAGGTGTACATGTGGCAGGTGCCAACAGAATTGGAACCAAAGGCGTGCTGGTTTTGCTGCTTGCTCTCACGCTGTTGTTGGTGGGGCCATTCGTGGTTTTGGGTCATATTGGGATAGGGAAAATTCAATCGCTCGGAAGCTCCGCCAGAGGGACCAAAAAAGACAAAACTAGTTCTACCTTACGAACTACTACGACAATACCTCAGACGACTACCACTACTACCATGGTTCAGGAGCCCGGCGGAGGTGTGCAGCTCTTTTTGAATCGGAAGATAGTTGCCTACTACGGACTGCCTGGCAATCCGACCTTAGGTGTCCTTGGAACAACTGGAGCTAACGCAGCTTGGGCCGCGCTAAATGCGGTCGCCCAATCCTACGCCACGCCAGGCGTAAAGATTTTGCCTGCATTTGAATTGATAACATATGTCGCACAAGCGGGTCCAGGCCCCGATGGTACCTATTCCAAGCGCATTCCAAACAGCGTGATCCAACACTACTTATCTGTAGTTCAGCAGAATAATGGCCTGCTTATCCTGGATATTCAGCCTGGGCGGGGTAGTTTACTAAAGGATGCTCAGAGCCTTGCCCCATACCTTGCTCAACCCGACGTCGCTCTCGCCATCGACCCAGAGTGGGAGGTTAGCTCTACCGAGGTGCCAGGAAAGGTGATCGGCCACACAACGGGAGAAGAGATAAATGCCTTGTCGAAATGGCTTCAAGGCCTAACTATTCAAAACAACCTGCCACAGAAGCTGCTCCTCGTCCATCAATTCAAGCAGTCGATGGTCGTAGATAAGTGGGCAACCGAACCCCGATCGAACCTCTCAATTGTTTTCAATATGGATGGCTTCGGCTCTTGGGGTATGAAGACAAAGGCGTACCAGCTTTTGGAGCCATATACGGACTTCGGCCTAGGCTTCAAGCTCTTCTACCATCAGGACCTACCGCTAGGTTCGCCCCAGCAAGTGATGGCCCTTGTCCCGCAGCCAAACGTTATAGAGTACCAATAGCAATCGAAATAACTTGTGTATTAGGGTTTGAAGCCTTAGCGCACTGTTTGTGCCCGAAAGATCACCTTGTGGCACCCCGGGGGCCTTATTTTTCCTTGATTCATCTTGAGATGGGAGTCGGGGACGACCCAGGATTGGGCTTTTCGGCTGGAAGGTGGAGACCGTGGTTAGCTTGTTTTTAAAACGGCCCTATGTCGAGGCACTGA
>JAJZCF010000205.1 GCA_021846265.1 Actinomycetes bacterium
TCAAGATCGATAAGGCCTTTGTGGACGATGTTTCGTTCGATCCCATCGCACTTGCGATAGTTAGGGCAATAAGCGATCTAGCCCGGACCGTGGGAATGGAGACCGTGGCGGAGGGGGTAGAGGACGCTGAACAGCTAAGGACCTTGTTTGAACTCGGGTGCGATAACGTGCAGGGCTATTTGATGGCCAAACCAGAGAGTCCAGAAAGCATCTCCCGCTTTTTTGGAGAGCAGTTTCCTTCGTGGGAGAATTGGATGGAAGTCGAAGTGCCTCTGAGGCGGCTTGTCTGACGGCTGGAAGTTGCACAATGGCGGATTTTTAGACGGGTGAATCGGTATCGATCCGCCGGCAGGCCTCTATGAGTGATATCAGTAATGATCGGAGTAGAAACAGATTCGCCCCCGCTCTTCAAAGTGGCGTCTTATTGGCCAATAGATGGCCATGAACTGCGATGGTGTCAAAAAACGACCGTTTAGCACCACAGATAGGGATCCTGAAAAGCCTCCCGCTAAGTCCTAGGTTTCAGCCGGCATCACCAAGACCTTCGGCACCTGTGGTCAAGACAAGACCTTCCGGTCTCCCCGCAGGTCGTTAGTGGTTCGCATCTGGACTCGGCACAAGATTTATCTCTGAAGTAATGGAGGAGTTACTTGATTTAGCCGAGGTCCATTAATACGTTTTACTATGGGTATCTGTCCTGCTGCCCATACGCTCTTAGCAATTTGATTGTTGCATGTTTTTAAAAAATATGGCCAAAAATTCGTGAGATAGAAAAACGGCCCGAAACCCGAAAAGGATCTGGGGCCCAGGCCTCTTGACTTCGGTTTCGCAGATCTGAACTATCACTTGGGTAATTTCAAACTTTTATGAAAAATAATTCTGCTCTTGAAACTCCTCGGGAAATTGAATTTTGATCAACTCTGAAAAATGCACTAACTCCTTCGGGCGCGATTTGCCGACGAGTCCTAGCAAAATTCTGAGATTGCCGCTTGCGAGGCCATAGTCGAATACAGCAACACTGAGATGCTCGATCGCTTCATCTTCTTTGTTGCAAAGCCCGCAGATCAACCCCTTCATTTCCTCGAGTTTGCCGGTACCATAGTTGTGCATCTGTGAATCGATGACGCAGCTAAGCGGTTTAATCAGCTGATACGCTTCTCCATATCGACCGAGCTTTACCAATGCCTGTGCGGCTAGCCAATCAGCGTACTGATTGTAGGAGCTGGCTGCTTTGAGCTCTTCAGCGAGGGATAGTACGGTGTCGGGCGAATCCCGATCAAGGTGTATTCGAGCGAGAAATTCCATGGCGATCTGCCGAAGAATGCCTTTTGGCGCATTCTGTGCAATTTCGGAAAGGGATTCTATTGCCTCATCGTACCGATGCGCCCCGACGAAAGATCGCGCTAACTGAAGCATCAGCCGATAGTAATCGGCATCACTACAGAGGGAGCGATCTAAGTTAGCCTTCTCCTTCTCGCAGATAGCGATGTTTCTTTCGGCTTTGGCAGCGGTTGCTTGAGGATCTTGATAACTCAGGTCCAAAATGTGTGCGGTTTTAAAGCTAACTTTTCTAAGAGGAAGCAAGCTTGGCTCGACTTCAACGAGCTCTTCATGAATCGAACCTTTCCATAGGGCCGATCCTCGCTTAAAGATTCGAATTGCTGGAGAGTCGAAATCGCCCCCAAGTTCGTTTGAGCATTTGTAGCGGGCGGTTAGTGAAAGTAGGTTTTCGTTCCCGAGTGAATCTATTTGCGACCTAAGTCCCGGCGGATCACCGATCAGCAGCTCGTCTGCATCGATACTTAATACCCAATCACAGCTGACATATTCGAGGGCCCTGTTGCGAGCGGACGCGAAATTTTCATCCCACCATCCCGAAATGACCGTGGCGCCAAGACCCTTGGCAACATCGATAGTTGAATCACTGGATCCGGTGTCGTAGACAAATACCTCATCGACGAACGGCCTGACAGATGCAAGAGAGGTTGGCAGGAAAGCCTCTTCATTCTTGACGATTAGACAGGCGGCCAGCGATTTATGAAGCACTACTCAATCATAATGTGGGCTCGCTGCCCGCTTCAAGGTCTTTGCAAGGCTACAAATGCTTTTTTCCTCGGAGGGTGAGGGGTCCCCAGAAGTTGATCCAACTAACTAAACAAGTTGCAATCCCAATATGGATTGCGGCGGTGAAACATGGCTTCGTTTCGGTTCTTTCGATAGTCATACCGACAGACTGATTTTGGGGCATGGCGCGCTCAACCGGTCATTGCAACAGCTTCAGCGTAGACCTCCGCTGGAGTCTTCCATCCAAGAACCTTTCTCGGTCTTCCATTCATCTCCGCAGCGACGAACTGGAGATGGTCGTAGGAGATCAGGTTGAGGTCCGTTCCCTTTGGGAAATACTGTCGCAGTAGTCTATTCATGTGCTCATTGGAGGGTCGTTGCCAAGGAGAGTGCGGATCACAAAAATATACATCGATATCGGCGTTTTGTTGAAGGTCGTTCCACTTGGCCATTTCTACTCCGCGGTCCCAAGTGAGTGATTTCCGTAGCAGGTCAGGGAGATCGGCTGTGAGTTCGAAGAGGCACTCATAGACGCTTTGGGCATCATGTCCCTCGGGGAGGTCACCGAGTAGGAGAAATCGACTCCGTCTCTCCACGACTGTCACGATTGCTGAGCGGTTGAAAGCACCCATGATCAGGTCTCCTTCCCAGTGGCCTGGGAACGCCCGGTCGGCTGCTTGGGGAGGACGGTCTGAGATCGGAACTATGTCTCCAAGTATGCTCCGACGTGCTGATTCACCCCGCTTGCGTGGACGACGTCGGAGTCGCCCCGAACGAAGCGCTGAGATCAGCTCTTTCTTCAAGCCCCCTTTGGCTTGGAGGTACAAAGAGGTGTAGATCGTCTCGTGAGACACACGCATCTCCAAATCATTTGGGAAGTCAATGATCAGTCTTGCGTGGATCTCAGCCGGAGACCACCGCTTCTTGAGTCCGTGATATGCCCCGGGAATAGTGGAGACTCCTAATCTTGAGAGAATGGAGTTGTCATTATGGGAAAGATAAACAGATACTCGCCAGAGGTTCGTGATCGAGCAATCCGTATGGTCACCGATCATCGGGGTGAGTACGCATCGCAGTGGGCAGCGATTCAGTCAGTGTCGCAGAAATTAGGAATGACTGAGTATTCCAGGATTTCGTTACCACCCATTCCGCTAATTCGTTTCCACCTATTCCAATAATTCTTTTCCACCCATTCCGGGATCTCTTTACCAGCTAGCAGGGCTGGCGGTGAATGGGCCACAGA
>JAJZCF010000206.1 GCA_021846265.1 Actinomycetes bacterium
TCTGAGTGTAACCAGGCGCAGTCGGCAGTGACTTCTCAGACCCAGGCGGTATCGTCAGATCAGTTTCAGCTGGCGACTGCCCAGTCCCAGCTTCCCTCGACACAGGTGAAGAACACCCAATCTGTCCAGCAGTCGCAATCCTCCATCTCCGCGGATGAAGCCCAAGTCACTAATGACCAAGCCGCTCTAGCTACCGACCAAGCTTCTCTCACCCAGGCAGAGATAGTGGCGCCAATCTCGGGTGTCGTCGATCAGATAAATGTATCAGTCGGCCAGAGTGGAACGGTAAGTTCGTCCGCTTCGTCTAGCTCATCGGGACCATCTGGAGCAATTATCTTGAGTGCTCCGGGTAGCTACGAGGTGCAAGGCTCAGTGAGCGACGCTCAAATAGCGCAGGTCCAGCTAGGTGAACAAGCCACAATCGTTCCTGCCGGAGCGACCACACCTGTTTATGGGACGGTCACTCAGATTACTCCGCAAGCGACGATCACCTCTGGCGTGGCCAGTTTCCCGATTGTTGTGTCAATTACAGACTCCAATCCGAATCTCTATTCCGGAGTCAAGGTGACAAGCAAGGCGCCCCCGCTATTCGCCGGAGCATCGGCTCAGGTCGCCCTGATCGTCAAGCAGGCGACGAATGTTCTGAGCGTTCCTACGAGTGCGGTGCACACCATAGGGTCCCTCAGTTACGTCATGGTTAAGAACAATACTAAAGAGACTAGGGTCACCATTGCAGTCGGGGCTGCCGACGCCCAAGAGACTCAAGTGTTGTCGGGATTGAAATTGGGCCAAGAAGTAGTCTTGGCAAATCGGGCCCTTGCAATACCCACCACCACTAGCGGCTTCGGTTTCGGTGGTGGTTTCGGTGGCGGAGGCGGCGGACGCGGCGTTGCTCGAAGGGCCGGGCTCGGCGGATGATCATGCGCAAAGAGTTGGAAGTTCGATCTAGCTACGGAAGTCCCAATACTTCACCGGTAATAGAGATCGTGGGACTTCGTAAAACTTACGGCGAGGGTGAGGCATCGGTAGAGGCCATTCGTGGGATAGATCTAATAGTCAATGAGGGCGAGTTTCTGTCCGTGATGGCTCCTTCGGGATCGGGCAAGTCTACCTTGATGCATATCATTGGTTGCCTGGACACTCCGACCTCAGGTAGTTATAGGTTGGCTGGTAGGGATGTTTCTCACCTCGATGAAGCCGAGTTGGCGAGCATCCGTAATAAGTACATCGGTTTCGTGTTTCAGCAGTTTCACCTTCTTCGACACCTGACAGCGTTGAGTAACGTCGAGCTTCCACTTGTCTATGCCGGATTGACTCCAAACGAGCGACGGATGCGGGCAACAGAGGCATTGCGCAGGGTTGGTCTTACAGATCGGATGTATCACCGACCAACTCAGCTATCAGGTGGTCAGCAGCAGCGTGTGGCTATAGCGAGGGCCCTGGTGACCGACCCGACCGTGATTCTGGCGGATGAACCAACGGGCAACCTTGACTCGGCTTCGTCGGAAGAGGTACTTGGTTGGTTCGGGGAGTTTCACCGTGCGGGTAGGACCGTGGTTTTGATTACCCATGAGCCAGACGTTGCAAAGGTCGCATCCCGTGTCGTGAGGATGCGAGATGGACTCATCGTGGGCGACGGCCCCCCGGAGCTTGTTTTTGGTGGTACTGGAACGACTATTGACGGAGCTAATCCGCTGGTACCAGCGATAAAGGGATTCGATTCAGCCAGTGGAAAGCTGGGACCGAAATGATGAGTCTTAGAGAGACTCTTAGGGCCTCCATCGAAGCCATCGCCACCCATCGCTCAAGATCCCTCCTTACGGTGCTCGGGATACTGATCGGCATTGCGGCTGTCATTGTGACCGTTGGCCTCGGTGAAGGCTCGCAAGCTAAGGTGACCGCCGCCGTTTCTTCTCTTGGCAGTAACCTTTTAGTAGTTTCGCCTGGTAGCTCTACAGGTGCTGGTGGAGTCCGAGGTGGGCTCGGCTCGGCCTCGACACTCACTCTTGCTGATGCGAGTGCGCTGGCTTCTCGCATCGATGCTCCTGACATATCGGCTGTAGCTCCTGCGGTGCAGAAAAATGAATCTATGTCTGCGGGCGGAAATACCTGGAGCGCCCCCGTCATAGGCACTACGCCTCCATATCTCGGGATTCGCAGTCGCCAAATCTCCTTTGGAAACTTCATCACACAAGCCGACGTGACATCCGCTAATGAGGTTGCCGTTTTAGGCACGGAGGTTTCGGCGGAACTTTTTCCAGGTCAGAACCCGGTAGGCCAGACCATTAACATCAACGGATCGTCTTTCTCTGTAATTGGCCTTCTCGCTTCTGCGGGATCCTCCGCTACGGCCAACCAGGACGATCAGGTAATCGTTCCTATTACTACCGCCCAGTCTTTGCTAATTGGTGGAGGTAGCGGAACTTCGGTCAGTCAAATACTCTTGCAAGCCAAATCGCAAAATTCTATAAGTGCCGCTTATCAGGAGGCGAACGCACTGCTGCTGCAAGCCCACCAGATCACTACCCCTTCTGCGGCAGATTTTACGATTACGCCAGAGACCCAACTTCTCGCCACCGCTACCAGCGTCTCAAAGACTCTGACCTTCTTGCTGACCGGGATAGCTGCGGTCTCACTATTGGTTGGCGGCATCGGAGTGATGAACATTATGCTCGTCTCGGTGACGGAGCGCATAGCCGAGATCGGTCTGCGCAAGGCCCTCGGAGCGACCCCACGGGCTATTTTGAGGCAGTTCTTGACCGAGGCACTCCTGCTTGGATTGGCCGGTGGCATCTTGGGCGTTATCTTGGGCATAGGAGCGTCACTAATTGTACCTAAGCTAACGTCTAATCCCGTGGCCCTCTCCGTTCCAGCGATTATAGGGGCAGTAGCCGTCGCCGCTGGAATCGGTCTCACATTTGGTGTCTATCCGGCATCTAGGGCTTCCCGGCTGGCACCAATCGATGCTTTGCGGGGAGATTAATTACGGCGGTTGAGCCTTGCGATCTTAGGACCGCTGAAGTTGTGAATGCGATTGAAGTTCCTGAAAGGGTTTATTTTATGCGTGGTGTGGCAAGTAGAAATGCGATTATATCGGTTTTTGCGTTGGGGCTGATAGCGGCTGGTTGCGGTTCATCTCAGGCGACTGCAGCTACCGCCGTGACCGCTGCTCCGTCCACTACGAAGTTGAGGCCAACTCGAGCGAGATTTTCGGTGGCAGTTGGGAAGATTGCTTCGGTAGCAAGTTCGTCAGTTGATATTTCTTCATCAAAAGGTAGCGTTACAGTCGA
>JAJZCF010000207.1 GCA_021846265.1 Actinomycetes bacterium
GATCCACCGTAGGTAGCGGGGAAGATGAGACCAAACAGTCCCATTTTCCCCATCTTCTTTATCGTCTCCACTGGAAAGGTATGGTCTCTGTCCCAAATGGCTGCGTGGGGGGCGACTTCATTCTCGGCAAAATCACGCACCACCGATCGAAAATCATCTTGTGCTTGCGCGAACTCGAGATCCATATCGAGACTCCTCTTTTTCAATAGGTGGTAACAGGAAAAAATACTAACCCCATCCAAGGCCACCAAGTGAATACCTTCTCCATTTAGGTCGCCAGCGGACGAATATGTATAACGTCTCCGGCGGAAACGGCCCTCACACAACTCTCTATAGCTACCAAGAGCTCTCCGGTAGGGGCGATATCCAAAGCCACCCCTTCGAATGAATCCTCTGCCATCTCAACTGAGATCAACCTACCGATGGTGATACACCTTCGCCTGTAGTAGGAGATCTCGTCGATAAAGCCATTTTTGTCGTAAAGATGGAGGTAGTGACGAGCGAGCTTATCCAGAAAACTGTCTAGCAAGGGTTTCGGCCCTTGTGTTTGAGCTCCAATCTCCAAAGAGATGGCGGTTGCGGGCCTGTGGAGCTCCTCCAGGTCTTCCCTAGTCCAGTCGAGATTGACCCCTAGTCCGACGACGACCTGAACGGAACCTTTGGAAATCCTCGATTCGGCGAGTATCCCGCCGAGCTTCTTTTCATCGACGTAGAGATCGTTCGGCCACTTCAGACCCACCTTTATTGGGTAGGTATCCTCGATGGCTTCCGCCATAGCCACAGCCGACAACGAGGGCAGAACGTGAATCTGAGAAGGTGGCAACTTGGGTTCTAATAGTACCGACACTAAAAGCGAAGAATCTGGCTTGGAATTCCAGGCACGCTCTAATCTTCCCCGACCGTCGGTCTGAAATCTAGCCGTAACTACCAGGCCTTCACCAGTATCCGCCCCAAGGCGATCTATGATATACCGATTGGTGGAATCGGCTGAATCTAGATTGATGACCTCAAAATTTACTTTGTTAGGAACGTTGTTTGGTAGCTTTTCATCTCCCACAGGTGTTAGGTTAGGCCGAATAGAGAAAGGGTCGAGTTGTTTAACAAGCTTCTAGTGGCGAATCGCGGCGAAATCGCCGTGAGAATCATCCGCACCGCCAAAGAACTCGGCATTGCGACGGTTGCGGTCTATTCAGAGTTAGATCAAGATTCCCTTCACGTCCGCTACGCCGACGAGGCCTACGCGCTCGGCGGGAAAAGTGCCGCTGAAAGTTACCTCAATACCGAAAAAATCTTGGACATCCTGGCAAAGTCCAACGCCGATGCTCTACACCCTGGGTACGGCTTCTTCTCTGAGAATGCTGACTTCGCTAGGGCTATCACCGAATCCGGGATTAAGTTCATCGGACCACCCCCTTCGGCGATCGAGATCATGGGCGACAAGATCAGCTCCAGGATCGCCGCCCAGGCGGCAGGGGTTAGTGGAGTTCCAGGGACGACCGAGGTCCTAAAGGATCCTTCGGAGATAGTCGCATTTGGAGAAGAGTTTGGATGGCCGGTAGCGATCAAGGCCGCTTACGGCGGTGGCGGCAGGGGGATGAGGGTAGTCAACTCCAAGGAGGAGGCGGCTTCCGCCCTCGAGTCGGCCCAGAGGGAGTCCGAAAAAGCATTTGGTAGGTCCGAGTGCTACATCGAGCGCTATCTCACCTGGCCCAGGCACATCGAAATGCAGGTCTTTTGCGACTCACACGGGAATGGGGTCTGGCTCGGCGAGAGGGACTGCTCGTGCCAGAGGAGGCACCAGAAGCTCATCGAAGAGTCTCCTGCGGCGAACTTTCCCGATGAAATCCGCCAAAGGATGGGTGAGGCTGCGGTCAAGGTTGCCCTTGCTTGCGGGTACGAGAATGCCGGGACGGTCGAATTCCTATACCAAGACAACGACTTTTACTTCTTGGAGATGAACACCAGGCTCCAGGTCGAACACCCAGTTACCGAGTTGGTCGTCGGCAAGGATTTGGTTGCACTTCAGCTCCACATCGCCGCTGGCGAAGAGATTCCATTCAGCCAAGATCAGATCGAGAGGCGCGGCGCCGCTATCGAGTGCCGAATTAACGCCGAGGATCCCTCGGGTGGCAAGTTTCTCCCCTCACCAGGGAAGATTACCAAATTTACTCGGGCGGATGGGTTCGGAACGAGGACCGACTCCGGGTACGAAGCGGGCGACACGGTATCGCAGTTCTACGATAACCTCGTTGCAAAGCTGATCGTATGGGGCGAGGACCGCGATGCAGCGATAGCAAAGATGAAAAGGGCACTTGCTGAGACCGAGATCGAGGGTATAAAGACTACTATCCCTGCTCACTTGGCGATACTAAACGAGAGCGACTTCCAAGCGGCGCAGCATTCGACCAAGTGGGTGGAAGGGCTCGATTCGATCAAAGCGATCTCCGTTGCCATGGAAGACTCCATGGAGGGTGAAGAGTCTGAGACCGAGAGCCACGAAGTTCAAGCCGAAGTGAACGGGAAAAAGTTCACCGTTAAACTGCGGCTGCCCAAAGGTTCGATCTCTGCCCAATCGGCCCAGGCCCCGCAAGCTCAAAAGCGGGCCCGAGCTCAGTCCTCGTCTCACCGCGGCGCTAGTGGCGCCGGTAGCGGCAAGGTCACCGTCCCAATGCAAGGGACAGTGGTCAAGGTATTGGTGAGTGTGGGGCAGAACGTCGAGATCGGCGAAGCGGTGATCGTACTAGAGGCGATGAAGATGGAAAATTCAATTCTCGCTGAAAAGGCCGGAGTCATCAAAGAGCTGAAGGTCAAGCCCGGCGATACCGTCGGCTCAGGGGACATAGTTGCCGTTATCGAATAGATCTATCTCCCATTAGGTGGTCTTGGCGTTTTCTTTGGAAGCAACTTCAAAGGGAATCCATTTTCAGGGGGGACCTTTCAAAAGGAGTTCAACCAAATGGCGGAGTTTACAAAAGACAAGGTCAAGGCATATTTAGAGTCCCTAGCCGACCGGGCCGTAGAGATAAGCCACCAGATCCACTCGCACGCGGAAGTCGGCTTTGAGGAGTTTCGCTCTTGTGCTCTTTTGAAGTCCGAATTCGAAAAGGATGGTTTCGACGTCGAATCTGGCTCCGCTGGCCTCCCTACGGCATTCGTCGCAAAAAAGGGGGCCGGGGAGTTGCAGGTCGGCTTCTGCCTGGAGTATGACGCTCTGCCCGGTATCGGGCATGCTTGCGGTCACAACATCATCGCTTCATCCTCCTACCTTGCCGC
>JAJZCF010000208.1 GCA_021846265.1 Actinomycetes bacterium
TGGAAACGCTTGACTGAACTGGCCCCACCGCGCTTGACTGAACTGGCCCCACCCCCAGCACGACATTTCCTATTCTGGGTTTATGCAAATGAACTCAAAAATCAGAAAGAAGATACTGAGGGTGGAACTCTACGAGAATATCAGAAGAGGGGTGAACTTCGAAGGCCTCTCCATCAGAGGGGCAGCTTCTCAGTTCAAGGTTCATCGTCGGGAGGTGCGCAACGCCTTGGCATCTGCGATACCGCCCGAGCGTAAAGTGGTACCGAAAAGACGTCCCAAACTTGGCCAGTACGAAGCTACGGTAAGGAAGTGGCTGGCTGAGGATGCCGATCTCCCGCGCAAGCAGCGCCACACTGCAACGCGGATATGGGAGCGCCTGATCGATGAATGCAAAGCGGATGTATCGCCTTCGGCTGTACGGGTAATGGTCAAAGAGCTCAGAGCCGAGATAACCCCTGTGGTCCCAACGGCGATGATCCCCCAGATTCACTCCCCGGGAGAGAGCGCCGATGTTGACTACGGCGATGTCTATGTCGAAATAGCTGGAGAATTGGTCAAAGCCAAGATGTTTGCGATGCGCCTGTCATGTTCTGGCAAGGCCTTCCACGTGGTCTATGCCTCCGAAGCCCAGGAGTGCTTCTTTGATGGGCACGAAAAGGCCTTTGAGGCATTTGGGGGTGTTCCTGGCACAATTCGTTACGACAATCTTTCCTCTGCGGTTCAAAAGGTCCTCGTCGGGAGAGAGAGGGTCGAGAATGAACGATTCGTGGCCTTTAGGTCCCATTGGGGGTTCATCTCCTCGTTCTGTACCCCCGGCGTCGAGGGAGCGCATGAAAAAGGTGGGATCGAAGGAGAGATCAAAAGAGCGAGACGAAGTTACTTCGTCCCAGTGCTTAGCGGAGCCACCATGGCTGAGATCAACGACAAGCTCCATGCCAAAGTAGCCCAACACGACCTACGTCGCCACATTGAATATCGCCGCAATACGGTTCAAGAAGACTTCGAAAAGGAGAAACCGAGCCTCATGCCTCTAGCAGCCGAGTCCTTCGGCTCGGCACGGATACTATTTGCCAAAGTCGACGCCAAGAGCCGTGTGTCGGTTAGGTCTATGCACTACTCGGTGCCGGTATCTCTTATCGGCAAAGGAGTCCAGGTGGCACTCTCGGGAACCGATCTCACCATCTCCTATCGAGACAAGGTGGTGGCACACCACCAGCGTCTCATTCGCCGCGGTGACTCCTCGCTGGTTTTAGATCACTACCTCGAGACTTTCAACCGCAAACCGGGAGCATTCCCAAGTTCGGTTCCCCTGCATCAGGCCAAGACGAAAGGGACCTTCACCAAAGAGCATGAAGCGTTCCTCAAAGAGGCAACGAGGATCTATGGCGATAAGGTGGCAATACTGGAGGTGGTCTCGGTCCTTCTGCTTGGGCGGCGCCTTCCCATGACGGCGATCGTCGCTGGCATCAACGGCGCACTCGCCATGAACACCCCCAAGGGCGATCTGGTCGAGATCAAGGCACGAGCTTATCTGGAGCCAGGAGATACCAAGCGTCTCGAGGACGCCCCCAAGGTCAGCTCCGATCCCATCGATCTCACCCGATACGATCAGCTGATGAATAGGCCCGTGGCATCATGAGCGACGAATCCGATGCGATAATGGTCGCCGGTGCCTCACGGACGCTGCGTCTTCCCGGGGTGGGAGCCAACTTCGCTGAACTCGTGATGGCAGCAAAACGCGACAACTGGAGCCATCTTCACTTTCTCGCTGAACTTCTGGGTATCGAAGTTGACCTGAGAGATGTCAGACGTTCCCAGCGTTTACTGCGAGAAGCCAAGATACCGCGTTCCAAGCTCCTGAGCGGCTTCGACCTCGACGCCTCGGCACTTACTCGCGAGACACTGGACTTTCTTCTTCGGGGAGACTTCGCCGAGAGCGCTACCTCGATAATCCTGATTGGCGGACCAGGAACTGGCAAGAGCCATCTCCTGATCGGAACACTGATATCTCTGGTTTCGCTCGGCAAACGGGTACGTTATGTCAATGCCGCTGCGCTGGTCAACGAACTCGCTGAAGCAGAAGACGAGCGCCGACTCTCCCGGGTGATTGAACGCTACCGACGACTTGACGCCCTCGGCATCGATGAACTTGGTTATCTTCACCTGGATAGGCGCGGAGCCGAGCTGTTGTTCCAGGTTATTACCGAGAGGGAGGAGGCATCGTCCCTCCTGGTTGCGACCAATTTACCATTCGGGGAGTGGACAGGGATCTTCTCTGACACCCGACTCGCCGCTGCGGTGGTCGATCGTATCACTTTCAACGCCAAGATCATCGAGACGGGATCGGACTCCTATCGCCTGAGATCGGCAATCGCCCAAAAGAGGTCGAAGTAGCTCCGAGACCACGCTCCCAGAACCACTAGCGGCCCGTTGGGGTGCCAAAGGCATATCCCATCGGGCCACCCCTAGAAAAGAAGAGTAATTATTATTGGTAGTAGTCGTGGCCTTTGTGGCCGTAGGTTTTGTAGGTAACGACGAAAGAGTTATTCACCAATGTCCAAGGCGGTTAGCGAAGCGAATCGTTCCCAATGTCCATAACGGGATGCGATAGTCCCTACCCTGAGGCATGCGACTTCGCTAATGGGTGTCAAAGACTGCCGATGAATTTCCCACTGGGTCTCTCGGGCACTCTCTGAGAAAAGCCATAGCGCTCCTTGTCTCAGACGGGTTTCAGTTGAGGAAAGCGTTGAGCCGATCAGTGAGGCGCTGAACTGAATCCTTGGTGAGGCCAATCGCTACGATCAGCGCTTGATTGGAGCGAAACAGCTTCACCATCCACGCATGTTCCGGTGCTCAACTATTTGTGCTCGCTGAGCCAAAATGAACTTGGGCCACCACCGGCCCCCTGTCGCGTTGACGATGGGCGGCCATACGACAGGCCGCAGAGCAATAGCGTGCAGACCGCCCGGTCCAACGTGTCATCAGTGGCTCGTCGCAGCCGGTTCATTCGCAGATTCTTGAGGTGGTAAATACCGTAACGTTACGCAACTGCTCTTGGGCGGAGTCTTGCACCTCGGTCCGGTTGTTATCGTAACGTTACGCAACCGATACCCGCTCGTCTGGGAGCCGTCGGCAGAACGAGACCATCCACTCGACAGCAACCCTTCTGACATTCGCATGGGGCACCCAAAGAACATGTATGATCTAGGTCGGGGGTGGGGCCAAATCACTCAATCAAACCGGGGCCAAATTGGTCAAGCGTTTCCA
>JAJZCF010000209.1 GCA_021846265.1 Actinomycetes bacterium
CATCGAAGCAGATTCCGCGGCGTCGCTCCAACCTTGAAAGGCGAGTAACAACACCGGGTCCTCGAGCTCTTTCCTGATTCGTCTCTGCCATCTGATATCCGCCATTGCTTAATAGGCTACTGTCTGCGGCGATTTTTTTGACCTTGTCGGGCTCTACTCAAGCTTTGTCGACTCATTTCGAACTCGCCGGTTGACACTGTTATGAAGAAGGGCTTCAAAGCATATGACCTGCGTGTTGATCATGTTGAAGGGGCCTGTTTGGCCTCGAGTCATTCGGACGCTAAGTGTAAACGTATAAGAATGAAAATGACCTAACCGAACGATATGCTGTCGGCGGCCAGCCGATGTGACTTCGTTTTCACGTGGAACAAGTGGCAATTGAGCATTAGATGAGGTTCGTCGCAGAGTCCAGAGGGAGATCCTCAAATACAGGGACAGAAAAAGTTA
Organism: Actinomycetes bacterium; assembly: GCA_021846265.1. Taxonomy (GTDB): domain Bacteria; phylum Actinomycetota; class Acidimicrobiia; order Acidimicrobiales; family Acidimicrobiaceae; genus JABEUN01. Next base: position 448 of record JAJZCF010000209.1, read on the forward strand.
ACCATTGATCTATCGATCTAATAGACCTTCCAAAATTGACTACCTGCTCCAAGTCAATGCTTGCGAGGTGCGAGGCACGTTAGATTGGTCCTGCCCACTGCCCACTGCCCACTGCCCACTGCCCACTGCCCACTGCCCGAGGTCGTCTCGACTGCGAACCACTGGCAAAACTCGGCGCTTACCGTGTTCACTCGTTACGCTGTCTAGTTGAATTTGCGGCCCACCACTAACTACACCTACAGCGGTTGCTTCAATGCTTCATTCTGAGCGCCTATATGCCGGTGTTACGGGCGCGTCCGTGGATTCGCTTCGACTTCTTCCCTGCGCCCTCTTTTTACCGAGGATCTAGCTCAACACGCTGTCTACGGCACGCTCTAGCACGGCTCTCGGAGCTATTCGTCAAAAACAAAAGCGATTGTGCTGATAAAACGCGCGAAATTAGCGATGGGCCTCGTGATCCCGTAGTGCTAGGCCCATCCTGAGCTGCTGCTACGGGATCTTTAGATGAGTGGAGAGAAATAGTTTCTGGGGCGCATAGTTATTGGACAAGACAGCACATGCTTTGTTGGTATTCTGTACGTCTCTTTGTGTCGTTGGTACAATTGCTTTAACGGAACTAGCGGACATCTACAACGCAGTAGAATCTGCAAAGACCTACCTTACATGGCGGCTTGCCTCTCAGATCGACAGGAATTGCTTGAACTTTGTAATCGCTGCTCAATCACCTGTCACGTGCTGGTATTTACTGGCTGTCTAGGAAATATGCTACAATCAATCATTATGGAGAAGGTGAAATACACAGACAAAGACGAAATTCTTCAAATTTTAAAGCAGCATAAAGACGAGATTTATAGAAGATACTGTGTAAACGAAATTGGATTGTTTGGTTCATTTGTAAGGGGTGAAGCGACACCTAACAGTGATATCGATATATTAGTCGAATTTGACAGGTCTGTTGGACTTCTTACGGTTTCTTCTTTAGAAAACTATTTATCTGATTTGCTTGGCGTTACGACCGATGTAGTTAGGAAAAGAAACATCAAAAGCGAGCTAAAAGATAACATTCTAACTGAGGTCGTAACTATATGAAAAGGGATTTCAAGCTATATTTAGACGATATCATTAGATACATCGACAAAGCTGAACAATACACGATGAATCTTACTTACGATGAGTTTTTACAGGATAGTAAAACATCTGACGCAGTCATACGATGCATCGAGGTGCTAGGTGAAGCATGCAATAAAATTCCCGAAGATATACAAGTTCGGTATCCTATTCCTTGGCGGGATATTGGCAATATGAGAAATAGGCTTATACATGGTTATTTTGATGCAGATCTTGAAGAGATCTGGCTTGCGGTTAAAGATGATATGAAAGAACTAAAGCCGCTTATACAAAAGATCATAGAAGACTATTCTCCTTCCGAGCAGGAAAGCAGTGCGCCGGAGCCACCAGCCAAGCCAAGTGAATACGCTGCGCCGACTCACCAGCAGGAGTCAGATTTATAACCGCATTTGTTATTGAACCAACGGGAGCGCAATCCCCTTCTGTGAGGGAGGGGTCAAGCGACCAATCATCAGTCATGCAATGCAGTTCATCACATAGTAAATAATACTAGACTAGCCGTTAGGATGGTTGATAAAAGCGACCACAGAACAGCTATCGTACATGTCACCTTGACAGGGGCTTCTTATCGTTTAGCTCACGACTCATGCCACACAGCAGCGCTGTTATGGAACCAAGCGGTGGACTTTGTCCATGGTGAATGGAAAGCCAAACGTTCTCCAAGCAAGTACGATATCCAAGCGCATCTCAACTCGCTAGATCGACAAGATCGTCCACTACACGCCCACACCACTGAAATAATCGCCCACGATCTACATGAGGCGATTAAGACGTCTCACGCCAACCGCAAGAACGGGATGAAGGTTAGATCTCCTTGGCGTAAGAAGAACTACCGACCTCTATCGTTTTCAAAAGGGTACGGCTGGCGTATCTCCAAGGATCAACTCCACCTATCTCTTGGTAGAGGCCGTCCACGTATCGATGTAGCAATTCCAACCATTCTTGACTCCGCAACCAACAAGAACGTTGATCCTGAACTATGGGGTGAAATTCAACTGTGCTGGGACCAAGACAACAGACGGTTCAGCCTACATATCCCTTACCAGACGGTGCGTGAGATCTCTACCGGTCACGCTGTAACCGCAATCGATGAAGGCGTCATCAACCCGATGGCATTAGCTACCTGGGTAGATGACACAACCATAGACGTAACGATCATCAACGGACGTGAAGGTCGAGCTATCAAACGTCAGAGGAACAAGTCTGTAGGGCAGATACAGCGTAAAATCAGCCGGTGCAAGAATGGTTCACGCAAACACCGCCGTCTGGTTATGGCGAGGAAGAAGATAAATGGAAAGACCAAACTAGCGCTTAGAGACTTCGATCACCAGGTCTCACGCAAGGCGGCCAATCATGTCATCAACCACAACACCACCAGGCTCATAGTTGGCGACGTGCGGGGCATCGAGGAAAAGACGAAACAGCGCAGGAGTGCCAATCGTCACCAGCGCCAGCAACTATCCCAGTGGTCAAGAGGTCGTCAGGAAGGCTATCTCAGCGAGAAGACCAACGTAGAGATAGAACACTTAAACGAGTCGTACTCCAGCCAAACCTGTCCGGCGTGTTTAACACCCAACCGACCCTCGGGTCGATACTACCGATGCAAGAACCCCGACTGTGGATTCACTTGTCATCGAGACGCCGTAGGAGCTATCAAC
>JAJZCF010000033.1:0-9340 GCA_021846265.1 Actinomycetes bacterium
GGACTCTATCCTTGGCCGACGCTAGCTGCTGGCCTTAACCTTTAGAGTTCCAGGATTAAGCGCTTTCACGCTTTCATACCTAAAAATAATGAGCGGAATCAGGATAGTAACCAAGCCAGCCGAGGCTAGGGAGTCGAAAACAAATCCCCCTATTGCCGTCACAATGATCATTACTAGAGCGATCATCAGTCCGATTCGGTTCGCCTTATGCCTAGCTACTACATCGTGATATGCCTCTTTTGACTCGAATCCCAAAGAGGTGAGCTCATAGAGCGATGAACCAGCCTTGGTCTGGGGGAGTTTTCTTTTGATGATCGCCCGATACGAGAGGTAGGTGACCAAAAGATTCACGACCAGCCAGAAAGTCGCTTCCTTCTGTCCGAAAAGATTCGAAACGGGCAGAAAGACAATAACGATCTCGCAGAGGGCTAAAACAGAGATACGAACTGCAGCCTGTTCAAGTTCTCCATACTGCCACCTTAAATGCTTAGCCAAAACAATCACCCTCGCCTATACAAAGACCATTTTAGACCATCGAATCCTAACCCAACCTCTATTTACTATCCGTTGAGCCTTTCGACCAGCGATGTGCAGTTCAAGGTGCATGAATATTTCCCTAGCTAACCATCTCCATAAGCGCTCAAATTTCCGTCTTTGCCAAAGCGTTCTCAATGCCAAATGAACTAGGCATGAGCTTGGGGTGCGTCTGGAGCGTCTTTGGTTTTTAACGGGAGATTTTGGCGAACAAGCTAGCCTGTGCAACCAGCCAGTCAAAAAGTGTCGGGTCGCCTCCCACCTCCGGATGCCATTGGACGCTGAGCAGATGATCTAGCTCTGGGTCCTCGATGGCTTCTATCACTCCGTCGTCGGACACCGCGCTAACGACCAGGTGAGATCCTAATTCAGCGATCCCCTGGTGGTGGTGGCTCGAGACGGAACGGGCTCGGCTCCCGATCACGGCGGCGGTCCTGGTTCCTTGGATGACAGATATTTCATGGGATCCAAATCCCCCTCTGATCGGATCGTGAATATCAGATCCGACTAGGTCTTCCAGGTGCTGATGCAACGTACCGCCACGCACGATGTTAAGCAGTTGGTGTCCCCTGCAGATCGCCAAGATCGGAATTTCGTCCTCGAGCGCAGCGAGGAGCAGATTAGTCTCGAAGAGGTCCCGGTCCGCTCTCGCTGATCCGGTCTTTTCGTGCCTCTCGGCACGGTAGAGCGTCGGATCGATATCAGCTCCTCCGGCGAGAATTAGACCGTCCAACCTCCGCACCAGTGTTGCTTCCTCTCCGGGTAGAGGAGGAAGCAACACTGGAGAGCCACCAGATTTGCCGACTGCTTCAACATAAGAAGCAGGAAGCACGACTGAATCGAGATTCCATGTTCCAAAGCTCGCTACCTCCCTGTAAGCAGAGATACCGATCAGCGGCGCCATATTGCCTCCTTGGGCAAATGCATCAAGTTGCGCATTTCTCGAATTAACGAGCGCACCAGACCACCCGTTCCTACAGTGGAGTCACATAGGCGGCATGCACGCCACCGTCGACGATAAATGCAGTCGCAACGATGAAGGAGGCGTCGTCGGAAGCCAAAAAGGCGGCCGCTTTGGCGATCTCTTCGGGCTCTGCGAACCTTCCTACGGGAACGTGAACGAGCCGACGAGCAGCCCGCTCTGGATCCTTTGCAAAGAGTTCTTGGAGCAGTGGGGTATTGACCGGTCCGGGACAGATCGAGTTGACCCGGATACCCTGCCTAGCAAACTGCACTCCAAGCTCCCTGGACATCGTCAAAACTCCACCCTTGGAGGCGGTGTAGGAAATCTGTGATGTCGCAGCTCCAAGTAGTGCGACGAAGGAAGCGGTATTTATTATCGAGCCACCACCCCTTTTCAAAAGGTGCGGAATTGAATACTTGCAGCAGAGGTAGACGCTGGTAAGGTTGACCCGCTGAACCCTCTCCCATGCCTCCAACCCAGTATCAAGTATTGAGTCGTCGTCGGGAGGCGATATTCCGGCATTGTTAAAACAGACGTCGACCCCGCCATAGGTTTTAGCCGTCCTCTCATAGATCTCCTCGACGCTCGCCTCATCGGTTACATCGGCTTTAATGAACATCCCACCGACTTGGCTTGCGACCTCTTCGCCCTCATCGACCATGTCCACCACGACAACCGTCGCACCCTCTTGGGCAAAAACCTTGGCGCTGGCCTTTCCAATGCCACTAGCTGCACCAGTAATTACCGCAATTTTGCCGTCTAGTCTTCCCACTTAATCCTCCGTTGAAATGAATACATTTTTGACTTCCGTAAACGAATCGAGTGCATCCGGACCGAGCTCTCTGCCGAGTCCCGACTGCTTGAATCCCCCAAATGGCGTGGAGTACCTGACCGAAGAGTGGGAATTGACCGACAGGGTCCCGGTCTCCACGCCCCTCGCCACCCTTATCGCCTTTCCTACGTCTCTAGTCCAGATAGAGCCCGAGAGACCATATGGGGTGTCGTTTGCGATACGAATCGCTTCCTCTTCGTCCCGAAAAGGGACAACCGCAACGACCGGCCCAAATACTTCTTCGCAAAATACCGGGGATTCTGGTGACTTCGGGCGAACTACTGTCGGCGGAAACCAAAATCCTGGACCCTCCGGAGCGCTCCCGCGAAATAGTACTTCAGACTCGTCGACGTAGGATGCGACAACTTCTCTTTGTTGCGACGAAATCAGCGGCCCCATCTGTGAGTTCTTGTCCATCGGCTCAATAACCCGGACCGCCTTGACCGCCCGTTCGAACCTATCCATAAAGCTGTCATATACGCTTTCTTGAACCAATAGTCTCGTCCTTGCGCAGCAGTCCTGTCCGGCGTTGTCAAATACGCTCATCGGCGCTGACGCTGCGGCTTTGTCCAGGTCAGAGTCGGCAAAGACAATGTTCGCGCTCTTGCCTCCGAGTTCGAGGGTCACCCTCTTTACCTGCTCCGCCGCCCCAGCCATAATCGCCTTGCCGACCTCGGTCGACCCAGTAAAGCAGACCTTTTTGACGCTCTCGTTAGTGACGAAGCGCCACCCAACTATGCTCCCCTTGCCGACGAGCACCTGAAAGACGTCCTCTGGTATTCCGGCCTCCAGCGCCAACTCACCGATACGCATTGCGGTCATCGGAGTAAGTTCCGCCGGCTTCAATACGACCGTATTCCCGGCCGCTAAAGCGGGTGCAAAGCCCCATGACGCTATCGGCATCGGAAAGTTCCACGGAACTATGACCCCCACGACCCCGATCGGCTCCCGGAAGGTAACGTCCAATCCGCCGGCAACAGGTATTTGACGGCCAAAGAGTCTCTCCGGGGATGCCGAGTAGTAGGCGATAACGTCCCTTACGTTGCCCGCCTCCCACAGTGCATTGGAAATGGTGTGTCCGGAGTTGACGACTTCGATCTTTGCGAGCTCTTCTATATGAGAGTCGACCACATCGGCAAATCTTCGAAGCAGACGTGCCCGGTCCGAAGGAGAGACCGCCCTCCAGTGGACCCCGGCCTTTTTGGACCTCTCGATAGCGAGGTCGGTCTCGTGCTCGTCCAAGAGGTGCAGATTAGCCACCAGCTCTTCATTGCTCGGATTGATGACCCTCAGTTCGGTATTCAAATTATCCCCCATCTAAATCGAAAGACCTATAGTCGCTCAAAGCTTCTGAAACGCTCCCAGTCGGTAACCGCCGCCTCAAAGGCGGATATTTCGATCTCCGCCATATTGAGATAGTGATCTACAACCTCTTGGCCAAATGCAGAGCGGGCGATGGCCGAGTTAGCAAACGATTCCGCTGCGTCCTTGAGGCTGGATGGAACCCTCTCGGCGTCTCCGATGTAGGCATTCCCGGAAGTCTTAGCGGGAAGTTCGAGTTCATTCTCGATGCCGTGGAGTCCTCCCGCAACCATCGCAGCAATCGCCAAGTAGGGGTTGACGTCACCTCCAGGGATCCGGTTCTCCAATCGAAGCGCCGGCCCATGACCTACGACTCGAAAAGCGCAGGTCCGATTGTCAATGCCCCAAGCGACTGCGGTCGGGGCGAAAGACCCCTTGACGTAGCGCTTATAGCTATTGATGTTCGGAGCAAACATGAGGCTCAGTTCGGACAGGGTCGCTAGTTGACCGGCGAGAAAGTGCTCGAAGACCTTAGACCCACCAGGTATCGGACCTTTTGATTGCTGATCCTGAAATACCGAACGCCCATTTTCGTCCCTAAGAGACATGTGAATATGGCATGAGTTTCCTTCGCGCTCGTTGTACTTTGCCATGAATGTCAGGCTATATCCCTCCTGCGAAGCGATCTCCTTGGCCCCCAGCTTAAAAAGCGCATGCTCGTCGGCTTTTTCCAGCGCCTCGGCGTACTTGAATGCCAGCTCGTGTTGACCGAAATTACACTCGCCCTTTACCGACTCGACCGACATCCCAGCCCCAGACATCTCGTTTCGGATTCGGTGTAAGAGGGGTTCGATTCGGCCAGTTCCCAACAATGAATAGTCGACGTTGTAGAGATTAACCGGGGTCATTTGCCTATAACCCCCATTCCAAGCGTCTTCGTAACTCTCTTTAAAGACGATAAACTCAAGTTCTGTTCCGACATAAGCCGAATAGCCGAGGGCTGAAAGCCGCTCCAGTTGCCTCTTAAGTATCGTCCTCGGGGCCTGCTCGACCATTTTCTGGCCCTGATAGAGTACATCGGCGTGGCAGATGGCCGTCTTAGGATGCCATGGAACAAGTCGGAAACTCGCTGGATCTACCCTCATCACAAAATCCCCATAGCCGCTATCCCAGGAGGTGATAGCGTAGCCACCTACTGTATTCATATCTACATCGACCCCGAGCAAGTAGCTGCAGGCTTCGGCGGATGACGTGAGGATTTCGTCAATAAAGTATCGGGCATCGCACCGCTTACCCTGAAGCCTTCCTTGCATGTCCACCATCGCTACGAGGACGGTATCTACCTCGTTTGACTCGACAAGCCCAGCCAACTGGCTGGAAGTGAGCCTTCCATTTTTGGCAAACTCGCCCACGAAAACCCCCATCGACTAGATCTGATACGAACTCCAGGCTAGCTAATAGATCGTCACTAGCTACGAAGTAAGCCTGAACTGATCCGTATTAGTGCAAGCCATGAGTAACACTATCCCCTGCCCGCAGGACAACGCGTTCAGCTCATTTGATAAAACGGAATTTTGCAAACTGCCTTCGAAGCGGGCTCTGACCATATGTGCCTCGGGGATGAATAAACCCCAGGAAAATAGTCCCGTCTGGTGAAAGGCGATATCGTGTCAGCTCGCCACTACCTACGCTGAGCGCAACTTCGCTCAGTCAAAGGTATAACGGCAACAGTTAATGACCCCCATTGTGGTCGTCAGCCCAGCCCATCCTGGTCGTGGTACAATATAAGTATGCAGGAAAGAAATGGATGGCGGACAATGAGCGATGACCCGAACCACCACTTTCCAATAAAATCGCTTGACGACATAGCAAGGGAGCACCGAGAAAAGAACTTTCCCGCTGCTCACGACGAGTACATGAGAACTGCCGACGGTAAAGAGTTACGGGAGCCCGAAGAGGTGTTTGCTTATTTAGTCAAGCATGGGGCACTTGACTTCAACAGTATCCCTGACTACCTGAAAGCCAAGACGCAGGACTTAATTGATGCCCGATTCGAGTGATTCCGCTCCTGTTCTCGATACCGACAAGATTATTGCGACACTCAACGAATATGGCGTGGAATATATCATTGTAGGTGGTATTGGCGCGCAAATACACGGTGCCGAACGGATCACCACAGATTTTGATTACGTCATCAAGAGCGCTGATCAGAATCTTGATCGCGTAGTTAATGCCATGAAAGAACTTGGCGCATTCATGCGCGTAGATAAAGTTTCGGACTACGTGGCCAGAGATTTTAAGTTTGATATGAGGTGGATGATTGCCAGCCAAGATGTCACGACATGGCGAACTACGGCTGGGGATATAGACATTATGCGGACCATACCGAACAAGGCTGGGGAACGCCTTACTTATGATGCACTAATTCTGAATGCTGATGAACGTACACAAGAGAGCGTCCACATATGGGTTGCTGGTTTGGACGACATCATTGCTTCCAAGCAATTTGCCAACCGGCAAAAAGACAGGGATGCACTGCCTGAATTGATAGGGCTAAGACATAGTAAGTTGATGCCACTTGACATCCCGCCAGAACCCGAATCGGAAGAGCAGTCCGAGCTCGACTTCTGATATCGCTCGAGTTAACCTTGATCCTCCCCTACAGGACCAGCGGGCTTGAGGCCGACTGCATATAGATTTGACGCTAACAGATATATCATCTTTTTTTCGGTGGGAGATCTTCAGGGGGGAAAAGTGCTTCGACTTAGGGGCTTGACTATAAACAGCGACGACTCTGAGGCCGTGGCCCAGTTCTGGACTTCAGCTTTGGGCTACGAAAAAAGGAACCTCTGGGATCCATACATCGGCCTGCGGGATCCGTTGGCCCGTGACCCGCTAGTCACTATACAGAAAAGTAGCCCGGAATCGGCAAACAAAATCCACATAGACCTCTACTCTGATGACCCAGATACCGACGCCGAAAGACTCGTCACGCTCGGAGCAACAAAGTTGAGACGATTCGAAGAAGGAGACACCTACTGGTGGGTGTTGGCGGATCCAAAAGGTAACGAGTTTTGCATCATAGCTGCAACTGGCGACGACAGAAAGGTCTGAAACTCAGTTTCAGAGGTCGAAGCACCCACAAAGTATCCGAGGCATCGGCCGACTTCAAGTCGCAGATGCTAAATAGTTTCGGCTATTGGAAAATTGGCTCATTTTGAGATCCATTTGGTGACCAGCTCAAGTCGTCTTGCGGACCACTCTTCGTAGGTCATCGCAAACCAGAGGTGGTCCTCCCATACTCCATTGATCTCGACGTACCTCCGAGCAAGGCCCTCCTGTGCTAAACCAAGCTTCTCTACTACCCGGCGACTCCTCTGGTTCCTAGGCAGTATCGAAATCTGTACACGGTGCAGCTTCGCTTCTTCAAAAGCGAACTTCATCCCCACCACCACCGCTTCAGGAATATAGCCATTGCCCGCTACATCCTGGTCAATCCAATAGCCAATTGTGCAGTTTTGCAGGGGACCCCGCTGGACCCCCGAAAGGTTGACTTCGCCCAAAAAGCGGTCACCCAGAAATACTCCGAATCCGTATGCAAAATCCCGCCGAGAATCTTCATCTCTCGCCCGGCACAAAAGCTCGAAGCCAGGCCTCCCCATCTGTTCGACCCTAGCCGACTGGAGCTTCGGTTCCCAGACCGATAACCACTCCCTGCATCTCGTGCGCACATCGATCCATTGGCCGTAGTCACTCGGACGAAGGGGCCTTAACGATATTCGCGCCCCGCGCCATACATTGGCCAACTCGTCCATCCTTTCTCTGGGACCGCCACCGCTCCCCCATAAACCTTAGAGGAGAGTGTAGGTGTTGATCTCGAGAGCTATCCTCGTCGCCACCCAAGAACCGACCGGGTTCCACCCCCCGGCTAATGAGTATGCGAGTTGAGCATGAAGACACTTCACCCCCGCCCTTGCGCCTCCGACCCCCTTGGCTAGTGCTAATTGGGAAGGAATAGTAAGTCCAGCCACGAGATCATCCCGTCCTGCTGTGTAGATTCTAGATACAGCGGCCAGCAGAAGAGGGGGAAAGGTCCTCTCGGCTTCCTTGACCCCGCCTTCGGACTCTAGTCGGCTTACCCTCTGGGAAATCTCCCGGTCGACCAGCCAAAACCACGTCGGCATCGGCCTATTGGATTCGGAGACTGGAAAGTTCTCTATGACTACTGCATCCCCAGAGGGGTGGCGCGCAGCTACTCTGAAGGGAAATTCCGTCTTTCTTCCCAGGAGTGATTCGATCTCCAATCTCTCCTGGTCCGTAGCTAAGAAGCCAAAAGGCACCTTCATATATTTAGCCTTTTTTGCGGCGATTCTTCTTGTTCCTCTTGAGCAAAATCAGAATCACAAAAAATATCGCTGGTATAGCCGGAAGCAGTCGCTTCGCCATAGTCTTTCCGGCGAGTCCCATCAGGTCAACCGGCTCGGGTTCAACCCTTTTGGCTTGCTGGGTCGATCCAGAAAATGCTCCGTTTGAAGGGGTAGTCTTCCCATTCGCACTAGCTTCATCGTCGGCAGAACCGGATAAAGGTGGAGTATTGGACCCCAATACAGTTGACTCAAGCGTCGCGACAAACTGCTCCAAGAGTTTTCCAGATACATCAGCAAGGACCCCCCTGCCGAACTGGGCAACCCTACCAGAAATCGCCAAATCCGTAGTCACCTCGACAAAGGTGCCCGACCCGGCCTCCTTTAGCTGTGCGGTGATCGTGGCTGACGCGTTTCCTTGGCCCTTTGTGTCCCTGCCCTCCGCCTTGAGAACGGCCTTGTGCGCTACCTCATCCTTTTCAATGAAGTGGGCTTTACCCTTATACGAAGCGGTGATCGGTCCGACCTTTATCTTGACCTGACCGAGGTAACTATCTCCATCTCTGCCATCCAAGCTCGCTCCCGGTAGACAAGGTGCAATCTTCTCAACGTCGGTGAGAGTCTCCCAGGCCTGCTCGATCGGGACCGAGACAGTAAATTCGTTCCTTATCTCCATATCTCAAAATCCTCCAAAGTATCGATATCGAACGGCTCTCCGTCACACGCAACCTCAGTAACGAGATCAGGATGTGACGAGATAAGCTCTCTTGCCCCCAAATCACCTTCAGTTGGCAATAGCCCCCAGACCGAGTCGGCCAACCGAACCGGATTTCGTCTCTTTCCATCGTAAGTAGCGACGGATATAGGCGAACTTCGGCTTACACACACACTAGTCCAGCATTGTGCACCGATACCCGGCTGGTCACCCAACCCTACAGTTATCGCATTTAAGCCCCTACTGCGCGCTTGCGCTATAGCAACCATGACGCTGCTCGCCATGCCGCTTTGATAGTGGTAGTTTTCTAATACCTCAAATCCACCAGGAATCAAATCCCTTATCTCCGTACCGCCTACAACCACAAAATAGACGTCGGCCGGCGAAGCAAGAGCCGCCTCTAAGGACCAGCGAACCAGTTCCTTCCCACGAAATATACTCCTTAGCTTCGGGGTAGAACCTTTATACCGACTACCAACCCCCGCTGCTAACACACAGACCGCTTCAGCCAATGGATGACTCCACTACCTGGAATGAATCGGACCTTGGGAGTCTTTGAGACTTGCCAAGTTCTTGTTTGCCCGATAAGCGATGACCTCGGCTACGATCGAAATCGCCGTCTCCTCCGG
>JAJZCF010000033.1:9440-18411 GCA_021846265.1 Actinomycetes bacterium
TATTCTGACGTCGAGTCTTGAGACTGGTCGTCGGTCGCAAATATCGTCGCCACCACCAGCGGCTCTTCGGCACGAAGTTTCTCGGCAAGTAGATCGATGAAGCTCGGCAACTCCGGCTGGACCAAGATGTGCAGCGTGCCTCCACAGGTAAGCCCGACAGCAAAAGCCTCGTCGTCCGAATAACCAAAAGTTACGGTCCGGGCGCATCCGATTAGAGAATCGTTTCCGGGTGCGAATATACCTACTGACTTTAGAGTCGCTTCGGGCGCCCCCATTGCACTCAAAGCCTCCTGGACCACCGCACCTTCCACGCATCCACCTGAAACGGAACCTGCGACCTCCGCTCGCTCGTTGACCGCCATCGTGGCTCCAACTTCCCTTGGACTCGATCCCTCGACGGCTACCACCTTTGCCAAAGTTACCTTTAGCCCCTGTTCCCTCCATCTAAGAACCTGTGCGAGTACATCTTTCACTTCGAAATCTCCTTGACCAAAGCCTCTAGGGCAGCTACAGAATGTCCTTCTAAGAATGAATCGACGTAGGGGAGTGCGGCGGCCATCCCCCTAGCTAGCGGCGCATAGCCAGGCATCGACTTGAGTGGATTTATCCAGATAACCTTGTGTGCTACTCGGTGCAACCTCTGCATCTCGGCCGACATCACCTCAGGGTCACCCCTATCCCAACCGTCAGAGGAGATAACCACGATCGCCCGCCTCGCCATCCCCCGTATCGCAAAGTTATCGTTGAAACTCTTAATTAACTCTCCCAGCCTCGTACCACCCGAGAAGTCGAGAACCTTTTCTGAGGCATCCTTCAGTGCCCTCTCCGGATCTTTCGATTGAAGCTGCCGGGTTATCCTCGTCAGTCTGGTAGCGATAGTGAAGACCTCCACCCGCTGGGCCCCTAATACCGCCGAATGCGCGAGGTGAAGTAGCGGTCTCGAATATTGCTCCATCGATCCCGAGACGTCGCACAAAAAAACGACTTTGCGTCGCTTCTGAGTCGTGCCCATCATTTCCAGGGCGGTCGCCTCACCGCCAGAAGAGAGGGATTTCCTAATTGTTCTCCTCAGATCGACCTTGTTGCCCTTAGGGTTGGTAACCCTTCTGAACGAACTACGCAGTGGAGGAGACCAACGAAAGAGCTGGATCATCCGCATCGCCATCGTCAACTCTTCGGGGTTCATCTTCGAGAAGTCCTGGTCCCTCAAGACCTCCTTCTCGGAGTAGCGAAGGGCCAATACCTGGTCAAAACTGATCTCTTGGTATTCGGAATCGTCTTTAGTTTCCGGTGAATCCTCAAGATCGTCAGTAATGATCAGCATCGTCGAAGGAAGCGAGGTCTTAGCCTCGACCATCTTCGATTTTGCGAGCCAGAACCGATCGAAACAGCGGTCGTAGGTGTCGAAGGATTCGGGCTTGGTAATCAGTGTCGTCCTGCCGGCCCAGTAGACGAATCCCTTGGAGTCGATCCCGACTACGCCGAGTGCCTCATGGAACTTGGCCACCGCAGTCGAGGGGACGACAAGGCCCTCCCCCCTAAGTGTGTACGCAAATCCCGCTGCTATCTCGGCAGGGCTGGCCATCTCATACCCCTTTTAGGACAGCGCCCCTGACGAGCTCGGTTATATCCAAGGACCGAATTTTGTCCTGATCCTCTCGGTACTTCAATATCGCACCAAGGGAAGCTTTGAGCGAGTCGGCATCGATCTTCGTCTCCCCTAAAAGCGATAGCGACCTGGCCCAATCGATCACCTCGGCTATCCCTGGCGGCTTGTACAGGCCGACCTGCCTCATCTTGTCGGCGATAGCCGCCACCTGAATCGCCAGGCTCCTCTCAACCTCAGGTGCACGTCGAGTGATTATCTCGACCTCCCGTTCAAAACTAGGGTGCTCTACCCAGTGGTAGAGACAGCGCCTCTTCAGCGCATCGTGTACGTCCCTAGTCCTGTTCGAAGTGATAATGACGATCGGCGGGACTTCGGCTGTAAAGGTACCAAGTTCCGGGACGGTGATCGAATAGTCCGAAAGCGCCTCGAGCAAAAATGCCTCGAACTCGTCGTCCGCCCTATCGACCTCGTCGATCAGCAAAACCGGCGGGAGTACCCTCCCATTCTCCTTCTTAGTCAATGATCCCGGATCAATCGCCTGTAAAAGTGGCCTCCGGATCAAAAAACGCTCGGTATAGAGTTCCCCTTCTACTACCTCTGCGTCGAGTCCTGAAGAGTGATCAGCCTGGGTAACTTCCAGGGTCCTGAGGTGCAAAAGCTGCCTGGGATAGTCCCATTCGTATACCGCCATCTGTGCATCGACGCCCTCGTAGCACTGAAGTCTGATCAGTGGAACCCCTAACCAAGCAGCGATAGTCCGAGCTACCTCGGTCTTTCCTACGCCCGCCTCGCCCTCGAGCAGGATCGGTCTCGATAGACTCAGAGCCAAAAAGAGCGCAACGGAGAGCCCTTCGTCGGCTAGGTAGTCAAATTTCTCCAACTCAGTTGTGAGCTCTTTTGGGTTAGAAATCCCAAAGAGGTTGCCCGCCATCAAAATCCTTCCATGCCTCAAATTCCGCCGACTCCACTGTGCCCGCCGACTCCACTATGCCCGCCAGCGCACGACGGACCAAAAGGCCTAAAAGTGAACTCAAAAGAGCAAAAAATGAAATCGTCTCTTAACTACAACGGACGGTTCCAGCCAGGGATTCCCGACCCGAACCGTCCCTTGATCGAGTGTTTGAGTTAATCCAGCTCCTCGAGAGCCCTTCCGACTAGCACGCGGGCCAGGTGGCGACGAAATTCGACCGTCGCATTTAGGTCACCCGGTGGATCTAGACCGAGGTCCGCCTGGGAAGCAGCCTCTTTGAGTGAAGCACCGCTTTGAATTGCCGACTCAGTTCCTGCAGCTCGCAGTGGAATCGAGCCCATATTGATCAGAGCGACCCGCGTCGAACCGTTCTTGACCGCAGCTACTCCGACGATCGCCCAATCCTGTGCACGCCGATTGAACTTCTGGAAAGACCACGACTTGATATTTGATGGAATCCTGATCTCGACCAAGACCTCATTCGGTTCCAATGCGGTCTCCAAGAAGCCCTTGTGAAAGTCCGTAGATTTAATCTCTCGCCTTCCAGAAGGTCCCTCTGCGACGAACACCGCATCGAGTGCTAATGCGGCCGCCGGGAGGTCGGAGGCACCGTCGCCATGGGCGATAGATCCCCCAATCGTGCCCTTATGCCTGACCGAAGGGTCGCCTACCTGTCCCGCAACCTTGGCGATAATCGGCGCCTTGGCGTTCAAAACTGGAGAAATCTCCAGGTCCCTATGGCGTGTCAGGGCTCCAATGGCTATCTGGCCTCCGTCTTCCCTGACGTAGGAGAGTTCCGACAGTCTCCCAATGTCTATCAAGGTCGACGGGGTTGCTAACCGTAGCTTCATCAAAGGAACAAGCGAATGTCCGCCAGCTATGAACTTGGCGTCTTCGTTGTCTCCAATCATCGATATCGCCTCTCGAACTGACGAAGCTCGGAGGTAGTTAAAACTTGCTGGATACATCATTCTCCTTTTAGGGTCTGCCTAGGCCCTTACGGCCTGAATAGCCTTCCAAACCCTCTCGGGTGAAGCCGGCATCTCGATCTGGATGGTTCCAATATGGCTAAGTGCGTCTACGACGGCATTCATTACCGCCGGGGGAGATGCGATAGCTCCCGCCTCGCCGATGCCCTTGACGCCGAGTGGATTAGTCGGCGAAGGTGTTACGGTATTGCCCAGCTCGAAGGTTGGAAGTTCGGCCGCTGAGGGCAACAGGTAGTCGGCAAATGTCGCGTTCAACAGGTTTCCAGCGGAGTCGTAAACGGCCTCCTCATAGAGGGCCTGCCCGATGCCTTGTGCCAATCCACCGTGGATCTGGCCCTCGACTATCATCGGATTCACCCTCGGCCCGCAGTCGTCGACCGCCATATATCGCAAGAGGTCGACCTTGCCCGTCTCCTCGTCTACCTCCACAACTGCGATATGGCTACCGAAGGGGAAGGTAAAGTTGGGCGGATCCCAGGTAGTCGAAGCCTCAAGATTTGGTTCGACTCCATCTGGAAGGTTGTGTGCCGTAAATGCTTCGAAGGCAATCGCGGCTAGCGGCATGGTCTTGTCTGGCGAACCCTTGACACTGAATGTTCCACCTTGGTACTCGAGGTCGTCCTCTGACGCCTCCAACAGATGGGCAGCTATCTTCTGGGCCTTCTCGAGGACCCGCTCAGTCGCAATATGGATCGCCGACCCACCGACGCTCAATGAGCGAGAGCCGTAGGTATCCATCCCGTGAGGGGCGATCGAAGTGTCTGAATGGAGGACTTCGATATCATCGACTGAAATACCGAGCTTATCTGCGACGATCATCGACCAGACGGTCTCGTGGCCCTGTCCATGGGGAGCAGTTCCCGTAACGACCTGGACTTTAGAGGTCGGCAGGATTCGAACTGTGGCCGACTCCCAACCACCGGCAGCGTAGTTCAAGCTAGCCAGAACCCTAGAGGGCGCAAGCCCGCACATCTCGACGAAGAAGCTGAGCCCGATACCAAGATGCTTCGTGGAGCCTTCGGCCCTCCGCTTCTCCTGCTCGGCCCTCAAGGCGTCGTAACCCACCGCCGCCAGAGCCTGGTCTAGATTCGGACCGTAGTTCCCCGAGTCGAATACCAGCCCGGCTGGCGAATTGTAGGGGAAGGATTCGGTCGGAATGAAGTTACGCCTCCTAATCTCCGCCGGATCTACACCTGCCGCCTTGGCGAGGGAGTCCATCGCTCGTTCAATTGCGTAGGTCGCCTCGGGCCTTCCCGCACCGCGATAAGCGTCGGTTGGGGTCTTGTTGGTGTAGACACCGGTGCACTTAAAAGCGTAGGTCGGGGTGTGATAAGCGCCGTGGTATAAAAATGCACCGAGCAGCGGCACGCCAGCAGTAATCAGCTGCTGATATCCACCCATGTCTGCGATAATGTCGGCACGAACCCCCAAGAGTTTTCCATCCTTGTCCGCGGCTAACTCTATGTATTGCACCTGGCCGCGACCCTGGATCGTCGCCTGCGCGCCTTCGGTTCGCTCTTCGGTCCAGCGAACTGGAACCTTATGCTTGCGGGCGAGGGCCAGGCAAAGCAGCTCCTCGGGATAGACATCGAGCTTCGATCCGAATCCGCCGCCGACCGACGGGGCGATCACCCGGATCTTTGATTCAGAGATCCCAACCGTGAGAGCGGTCATCACCTTCAGAATGTGGGGAATCTGGGTGGCAGAATACAGGGTGTAGTCTCCCCCCATCGGGGACGGAACCACCGCTACGCTCCTCGGCTCCATCGCCGCTGGGATCAGCCTCTGCTGGATGTAGCGCTCTTTGACCACGTGTGCGGCGCTCTTGAAGGCATCCTCAATCCCTTGTGGATTCGGATTCAGTTCCCACACATAGCACTTATTAGTACCGAGTTCCTCGTGAATCACGTTTGCGTCGGTGAGGGCCTCCTCTAGGTCCACGACTGCCGGTAGTTCCTCATAGCTGACGTCGACGAGTGCAACCGCATCGGCGACTTCGCTAGGTGAATTACCGACGACAACCGCAACTGGATCACCAACGTAGTTGGCCTTCCCGGATGCGAGCGGGTAGTGGGCGGGACTCTTCATGTCCGGAGTGACCTGCCAGGCCGAAGGGATCGGACCTGCCCATTGCGACTGTAGATCGGATGCGACGTAGACGGCTACGATCCCCGGGGAGGCCTTTGCGTCTTGTGTATCGATAGAGATAATCTTTGCGTTGGCAAAAGGTGAGCGCACGAGGCCGATCCATAATGCCCCAGGAATCTTCAGGTCATCGGTGAAGCGAGCCTCCCCCGAAAGCAACTTCGGATCTTCCCTGCGGAGCATCGGCTGGCCAATTACGCCCGAAGAGGCGTTGGAAATTGTGGTCATTTAGGCCCCCATCTCAGACGCTGCGGCTAAAACCGACTTGACTATGTTGTGATAGCCGGTGCATCGGCAGAGGTTGCCCTCGAGACCCTCTCGCACCGCCTTCTCATCTAGGTGATCGTTCTCCTTGATCAATGAGTAGGAAGCCATCACCATGCCAGGAGTACAAAAACCGCACTGAAGCCCGTGGTTTTCTTGAAATGCCTTCTGGATAGGATGCAAAGTCCCATCTTCATTCGCCATTCCCTCGATCGTCATCACATCTGCTCCATCAGCCTGAACAGCCAGGGTGGTGCAGGACTTTACTGATTCGCCATTGATCAGCACAGTGCAGGCTCCGCACGACGAGGTGTCGCAGCCCACATTTGTACCGGTCAGGGCTAGGTCCTCCCTAATGAAGTGGACCAATAGGGTCCTCGGCTCCACGTCGCGGGAGACGCTCTTCCCGTTGACGGTCATTGAAACCTTCATCAACTATCCCTTCTCATATATCGCTGGCGTAACTAGAAACCCGAAATCGACTTTCTAGACCCAATGATGAAAGCTATCACTTTCCACAACCTGTGAGTGAACAATGTCACAAAAAACTGTTGATAACTGAGATAAACTTTGCTAATTCGACCGCAATCAGCCTAGGAAACAGACGGATAAGTATTTAAAATCACCGATTCTCCCGACCAAGGCATCGTTGGACGGACCGGCAAATTGTCGGGCTAACAAGCCTTTGCAAATAAGTCGATACCCGTGAGGCTCGGCGAAAAAGCGGAGCAGGAATGCGTCAACGGCCTATGGGACTTGAAGCTCGTGCGGGAATGGATCTCGGATCTGTCCGTCTAGCTACTGCTCTTAGGACAGTCTCTAACCACTTGCTGGCCTCGACGCGTCCCTAACCGATAGCCGGGGAAATCGCCGACCTATTGATTGTTTCTCCAACTTAGGGCATCGAGCTAAAAAACTGCTTTGCTAAATCGTTTTGAAAAAAGACTCCAACGGGTACGACGGCCTACAATTAGTCCTTCTTCTAGCCCTTCTTGGATGCCGAAGGCGTAGGAAGGTTGATCGTCCCCTGCTGGCCGGGATTGACCATCCCATATTGGGAGCGGGCGAGAGAGGCAATCACAGATGGATTATTTAAATTTGCTACCTTCTTGCTAAGTTGTGCGTTTTCTTTGGTGAGCGTAGCCAGTTGGGTTCTAGCAGAACTCAGCTGGTTCCGCTCGGAAAAAAGCCCACGCGTCGGGAAAATGGCGAAAAGATAGATGGCGACCACGCCGAGTAGGACTCCCCAAAAGAGAAATCGCCTGGCCATTTAGAGCTGCCTAAATCCTGGGAACCTAGCAGAACCACCTAGGCTCGACTCGATCCGAAGAAGCTGGTTATATTTGGCGACCCTGTCCGATCGGGCCGGTGCCCCCGTCTTTATCTGACCCGAGTTGGTGGCAACTGCCAGGTCTGCGATGGTCGCGTCTTCGCTCTCTCCGCTCCGGTGGGAGATGACAGCCGAGTATCCTGCGCGCTGGGCCATCTCAACGGCCTCGAGGGTCTCGGTGACCGTACCAATTTGGTTCAATTTGATCAAAATGGCGTTGCCCACACCCTCTTGGATGCCCTTCGCAAGCAGCTTCGTGTTGGTCACGAATATGTCATCCCCGACTAACTGGATCTTGTCGCCAAGTGCAGAGGAGAGCTCAGCCCAGCCCGACCAGTCGTCTTCGGCCATCCCATCTTCAATCGAAATGATCGGGTACTTAGCGCAAAGATCCGCATAATACTGGACCATCTCCGAAGGGCTCAGGACCCTACCCTCCCCCTCTAGGTGGTAGGAGCCGTTGTGATAGAACTCGGTGGAGGCCGGGTCGAGGGCAATGGCTACATCGCTACCAGGCGTGCGCCCAGCCCTAGTAATCGCCTCAATCAGGATCTGAATTGCCTCTTCATTGCTTTGCAAGTTAGGGGCGAACCCCCCTTCGTCTCCGACGGAGCTCGATAATCCCTTGGACTTGAGCACCGACTTCAGGGCGTGATAGATCTCCGCACCCATCTGAAGAGCCTCTCTGAAAGAGCGTGCCCCGATAGGCGCGATCATAAACTCCTGCAAATCGATCGAATTGTCTGCGTGCACCCCGCCGTTTATCACGTTCATCAGCGGAATCGGCAGGATCGAAGCGTTTGCCCCGCCTAGGTAGCGATAGAGCGGCAGTCCGACCGACTCGGCCGACGCCTTGGCTACTGCGATAGAAGCGCCAAGAATTGCATTAGCACCTAGCCGCCCCTTGTTTTCTGTCCCATCAAGTTGGCAGAGCATCCTATCGATCAGCCTCTGGTCGGAAGCTACTTCCCCGACGAGAAGGTCGGCAATCTCGGAATTGACGTTATCCACCGCCTGCTGAACGCCTTTGCCGCCAAAATTAGCGACGTCGTTGTCCCTGAGTTCGACCGCCTCTAATACTCCCGTTGAAGCCCCAGATGGAACGATGGCCCTTCCGAAAGCCCCGTCGTCAAGAACCACCGAAACCTCGACAGTCGGATTACCCCTCGAGTCGAGGACCCAGTTCCCTTCGATGGATTCGATGATGCTCACTGAAAGCTCCCAGCTACTAGCGACGACCCCCGACCAAAAGACGAGTCTCCTCTTGAACTTTCGGGTCTTCGATCCGACTTTTTATTTCTAACAGGAGATAATAACAACAAAGATGCAATTCTGTCGATCTCGCTTACAAATGAGGTCCTTAAAGACTTTGCATCGTCTAGGCCACCAATTCCAATTGTTTCGATCCTGGGGTCAAAAAGTTGTTAATCAGATTCCAACTATCAGTAGTGATTTCCCGTTTTAGCTGGGCCTTTTAACCTAACTGACGCCGCCATTCGCCGAAGCTTCGAGTTTTTGGATCTCCTCGACCAACTTCTCGACCCTCTTTCTTAAAATTGCCTCAGGATCCGAATTGGTACCGACTAAAAGGGCCGTTGTTAAATATAAGACCTCGGCAGCTCCTTCGACGATTGATTCATCGTCAACTCCGATGCCATCAAGAG
>JAJZCF010000034.1 GCA_021846265.1 Actinomycetes bacterium
CTGAGTAGTGCCCAGAACCGGGCCTTGTCTGACGTAACTCAGATCAGCAAGCCGATACTAGCAAACTCATTCACCAACTCCTTGGAGTCAGACCCGTTGGTCGTGGTGGCGTGATGGGAGCGATGTCAGGTAACCTCGACCATGCGGCGGAGCTAGAAGCCCCGTCTGTAAGGGCGGGGAGGTTCACTTTTAATCGTCAATTAGCAGAATTTCACTCTACGATATTTGCTGAGATGTCAGCCCTCGCAGTGGCTACCTCGTCTATCAATCTTGGGCAGGGGTTTCCCGACAGCGACGGTCCTCATGAGATAGCAGATGCAGCAATTGAAGCAATTCGAGCGGGGCATAATCAGTACCCGCCGGGTCCTGGGATTCCAGAGCTTCGTCGAGCGGTAGCTTTGCACCAGTTGCGCTACTACGGAATTGAGGTTGACAGCGAGACGGAGGTATTGATAACTGCCGGAGCGACCGAAGCGGTCTGTGCGGCAATGGTCGGCCTATGCAACCAAGGCGATGAAGTCGTCTTGTTTGAACCGTTCTACGACTCTTATGCCGCTTCGGTAGCGATCGCTGGCGCAACTAGAAAAGTAGTTTCGCTAAAAGGGGCGCGGTTTGAGTTTGAACCATCCGAATTAAAAAAGGTGATTTCCGATAGAACGAAGATCATTTTGCTCAACACGCCTCATAATCCCACTGGCAAGGTCTTTACGGAACAAGAACTCAGTGCTATTGCGGAAGTTGCAGTCGAAAATGACCTCTTGGTCGTTGTCGATGAAGTTTACGAGCACCTTGTGTTCGAGGGTAGGCACCTACCAATATCGACTTTCCCCGGAATGAGAGACAGAACTCTAACCATATCGTCGGCCGCAAAAAGTTTTTCATTTACTGGCTGGAAGGTGGGATGGGCCACCGGCCCGGCTCCTCTAGTAGCGGCAACTCGTTCGGCGAAGCAGTTTATGACTTATGTCAATGCGGCTCCATTCCAACATGCAATTTCATATGCACTTGACAATGCTGAACTCTTTACTGAACAGGTAAGAAGGCCAATGGAGGATCAGCGAAACCTCCTTGTTGAAGGGCTTAATCGGCTTGGGTTCTCGACATTTCCTACGTCAGGCACCTACTTTGTAGTATCAGACTTAGGCGGCTCAAGCGGAAGCTCTGCTGCGAGATTCTGTGTTGAGCTGGCAAATCTAGCGCAAGTCGTCACCATACCTGTATCAGCCTTCTACCACGATCAAACTAAAGACAAGGGGCAAATTCGGTGGACTTTCTGCAAAAGACCTGAAGTGATCGAAGAGGCCCTACGGCGATTAACGGATCATCGAGACCAGATTAAGACAATGGTTTTTTGATCACAGCGACCAGCGAAGGAGCGGGGTCATGCGCAGCATCGCAGATGTCACTAATCTCCTCTAACCTTTCTATTTCCATATCGGAAAATGCTTCAGTTACTTCGCTTTCGCCTAGCAGTCGATCCGGGTCAGGAGGTCCAGCTATACCGAAAGAATTCTTGTGGTGGCCTATCAGGAAAAGCGTTCCACCCTCAGCCAAGAGATTCTTGGCCAAAGCATATAGTTCCTTTCTCTCTGAAAGGGAGGGGTGGATGTTGGCGATAACTATCAGATCGAATTGGCCAGCAGACTTGGAAAACTCTGCCAGACTCCCGCAGAATGTATCAATTTTAAGGCCTAGGCGCTCTGCATTCTGTTCGAGTCTTCCGAGTGCTACGCTAGATAGGTCCACCGAAGTAACAGACCAATGATTCCTGGCTAAGTGGATGGAATTTCTTCCTTCGCCCGCTCCGATGTCGAGGGCAGTGGCGGGATTGAGTTTAGCCGTAGCCTCGACTAGCGTGGGGTCCGGATCCTGTATCCAAAGGTGCTCAGACGCCAAATACCTATCGTTCCAACCGTTGCTTGGGTCTTGCATTGTAGGCTCCTAATCACAATTCGCAGAAGTATCGCTAAGTGCAACCTACTCGTTTTGGACAGTTAAAATGCTAGATCTTTCCTGTGTAGAATCAGTGTTTGTTTAAAACGCCGATCTATCCAAGCAGATCGGGCCGGGTGGACTGGTAGGTTGCGAGGAGAGTTCAGAAGTAGCTCACCTCCGCTGTCGGCGCTCGAATCGCTAAGCCCGATGCGGCAATACTAACCGGACAAAGACCGTATTGAGCGAAGGGCTCTCTAGTGTCGATTGAGGATTATATTGCGACAATCGGTGAATGGAAGAATCTTATGGCTAAGGATCGGGAATCTAAATCCACGACCCTAAGGGTGCTCTACTTTTCCCAAGTGACACTGGGAATCGCAAACGGACTTTCTTTGAGCTACGTAATCGTCTACCTTCACCGAGAGCGACATATCAGCTACGAGACAGCGGGGATATTGCTCGCAGTAGAAGGAGTTGTCGGGATCCTTGCGGGAGGACCCGCTGGTGCTCTGATTGATAGGTTGGGAGCGGCTCGCGTCCTCGTGTCGGGTTTCTTAGTATCGGCATTAGCAATGGTTCTGCTTGCGGATGTTCACACTGTGATGTCTGGCTTTGTGGCGATATTTTCCATGGGCTTAACTAATGCGATGATTTGGCCTGGAGTTGGCGCATTTATTGGCGAGGTCGTCTCGCTAGAGCTACAACCAAGGGTTCAGTCCTTCAGCTTCGCCATTTTCAACTTTGGATTTGGATTGGGAGCGGTCGTTTCAAGCTTTTTGATAAATCTAAATAAGGTTTCGACTTTTGTTCTGATTTATCACCTCAATGCTGGATTTGCAATCCTTGCTGCGTTCATTTTCATGGGAGGATTGCTGGCGTCAGGAAGTGGTCACTTACTGATTCGAACCACGCGGCCATCGACCACACTGGCGAAGCCTAGGCTCCCGCTCGAGGGTGGACCGGGAAGGAAAGGTTATCGAGAAGTTTTTGCCGACCGAGTTTTTGTTCGCTACGTATTGCTGAGTTTCTTTTTGATTCTTTTTGGTTATGCGCAGCTTGAGGCTGGCTGGACTGCCTTCGTAACGCGTTATTCGGGGAGCTCAGCCAAGGTAATTGGCTTTGCTTTTGCGCTTAATACAGCTGTCATCGTCCTTGCCCAGATGGCCGTGACTAGATGGAGCGTTGGGAAGAAGAGTTCAACATTGCTTTACTTGGTCGGCATGTGTTGGGCTTTTAGCTGGCTTTTGAGTGGATTGACCACATTTGCTTTGATTCCAAAGACGGCTGGCGAGTTTTTGGTTGTCTCGTCGTTAGGAATTTTTGCCTTAGGCGAAGTTATCTACTCACCCATAAGGGGAACAATTCCCAACGCATTAGCACCTGAAGAGGTTCGCGGTAGGTATAACTCGTTAGCCGGGGGCACATGGGGGGCTGCGCAGATGTTCGGAGCGCCAGTCAGTGGACTCCTGCTCTCCTCCGGCCGCTCATTTGTCTGGTTCGTTCCGGTATCAATAGGTGCCGCATTGAGTGGAATCGGCTTTCTGACCCTGCGAAAGCGGTTGCCCGAGAGCGCCCTTTGGTTGGGACGATCGAAGTAGTAACGACTTCGCCGATCTTATATAAAGCTTGGGTATAAGTTGGCGACTGAAATCTCCGACACTAAAGCACTTTTTCTAAAAGTGCTATGACCGAGAAATTCGGCAATTGGGGATCTGGCGTCGTGAACTACAGGGGCAAGCGAGGCGGCAAATCCCTCCCCATCCCCTCGCTCCACCTATACCTCTAATCGAATTTGGCAAAGGGATGGGAAGGGATTGCTAGTGTGAACAAAACAAACCCAAGGAACAGCCACATACCAGGTGGATTAACTTTCGGGGACCCCTTAGAAATCCGGTGAACACACCGCCTGGGTCAAGTTAGTTGCCGTTATTGGCACTAAGCACTTTGAGGTACGGCTACACAGCCGGAAAAAACCAGTGCATTCCTATGGACTTGCCCGCCAAGGTACTTAGCTCACGGGTGGAAATATGCCGGCCCGATAAACCATGGATGGCATCACCCTGCCAAGCTGGCCCTCGAGCCATGCAGATGTGGTCATCAATTCCACCAGGTCTGCTTTGACTTCGAATCCGCTTCTCTGGAGCATCCAGACGAGGTCTTCGGTCGGTATATTTCCTGTCGCCTTCGGCGCAAAAGGACAGCCACCTATACCGCCAAGGCTTGAATCCAAGGCGGTAGCTCCTTCAGCGGCTGCTACATAGGCGTTGGCTAATCCCACGTTGCGAGTGTTGTGAAAGTGGCACCTGAGTTTTGTGTTCCCCATGATCCTCTTCGCACTTCGGATCATCGATTCGACCTGCTTGGGAACACCCGACCCAATCGTGTCAGCCAATCCAACCTCGTCTGGCTGTGATTCCATAATTTGCTCCAAAACCCACAGGACTCGGTCCTCGGAGACCTCTCCTTCATACGGGCAGCCGAAAGCAGCTGAGATGCCGACCGAAGTCCGAATGCGAGACTCTTTGGCCATCCTTGCTACGGTCTTCCAAGTTTTAATAAGTCCTTCCGTTGTGGAGGATTGATTCCTGTCGGCAAAGGTGTCGGTGGCAACGACAACGAAGTTAATTTCCGGAATACCAGCTTCAATGGCCCTTTGCATCCCTCGTTCATTAAGCACAAGGCCAATCGAGCGGGAAAGAGCTGCTTGGCTAAGACCCGCAATAACTGAATCTCCGTCCGCCATCTGCGGTACACGTTTTGGATTGACAAAAGAGGCGACCTCAATTCGGTCTACCCCACCTTTTACGCAACCTTCAATAAGACGGATCTTTTCCTCGGTAGAGAAGGACACCGATTCATTCTGGAGCCCATCTCGTGCCGAGACTTCAACTATTTCGATAGCGTCCATAATTACCTCAACTCTTTCCGATTCAGGTGCGTCCTGCACCGGAGCTTAGTTCAATCAAGCCTATCGAAGCTAAAGCGATATCCACAGCTTGCCGATAGACAGTCGAGCAACCAGGGTGTTTGATGCGACGTTTCGAACGGGCAGCTGTATGTGGATATAGCGGACCTTCGTCTGTTTTGCCAAATGTCTTTGCCTGGAAGGTCACTGACGAGTGCGTGTGATGACTTATTAGCAGCAATTAGATGCCGATTTGCCACCACAAGATTAGTAACGATTTATCTTGGGCTCATTTTCAGCTTCATTTCTCCCTAAAGAATGGCTGAGTTCGCAGTAGTGGTTTCAAAATTCATTTGTCCGATTTCCAGCTTTTAGAGGTTTTAGCTTGCTTAGATCTAATCGCACGGTCCTCCGACTTCTGGGGTTGGCTTTTGTCGTTGTACCAGCATCCTTTCATCAAACTGCAGGCGTCTTGAAGGCAGAGCAGGTCTCTTACCAAATGACACTTGGAGCCAATGTAATTGCAAACCCAAACTACCTCACGTCGTGCCTGGGCCGAGGATACGACAATTCGGTCAACTGTACAGATGCAGTTTTGACGGCCATCAACAATGCGAGAGCACAAGAAGGAATCTCAGCTATGGTCCTTCCGGCCAATTACCTTGACTTATCTCCAATTGAGCAGCTTTTTATAGTGATTAACTTAGAAAGAACTGCGAGAGGATTGGCTCCGGCGGTAGCCATGACGACCCAACTTGACTTGGCCGCCCAGATGGGTGCCGAAAGCAACAGCGACCCACAGATCTCTAACGCGGCCTTATCTTGGGGGTCTGATTGGGCATTGGGAGAACCAAATGTGCTTGCGACAGACTACATCTGGATGTACGACGACGGTTTTGGCTCACCGAATATTGCTTGTGCGTCACCGAGCTCAGCTGGGTGCTGGGGTCACCGGAAGAATATCTTGGCAAGTTTTGGGACTGGGCCAATCTATGCCGGGGCTGGTTACAGCATTGCTGCTAACCAGATGAACTCGATCTCGCTGGTTCTCGCAAGTTCGCTTGCTTCGCCGAGTGATCAAGTCTCGCTTTATTGGAGTCAAACCGGGTCTGGGAAACCCACACCCCAGCCGGCGGCACCGAAGGAGTCCCCCATCGCCTCAACCTCGCCTGCGGCATCCCCAACGAATGTGCAACAAAGCAATGTACCCAGTCCCACCAGCAATGATTCGACGATAGAAACTACCGTTTTACCTCGGAGTACTGCTAACACTGTCCCAACGGTCCCGGCGGTGACGACCACGACTAATGCTTACTCGTTCGGATCAGTTGACTGGATGATTGAGAGATACGGGGGTACCATTTCCTTTCTCGCTGGATAGTGCCTTTGAACTTGCTCACCAAAAGTGTTCCTCGAGACAGCTAGGAGTGTGAGATCGAATCAATTTCAGGAGAACGACCCCCCCCTGCCAATTCCGGCTCGGCTTTTACAGTTGGCATTGGTGTTCATCCAGTGGAAGGCGATCTCACCGTGACAACGTCTCTCCATCTCCGTTAATAAGATGTTTTCCAGGCTGACTTCAACGCTGCTATGAACCTGCTGCACAGATACTCCGACAAAGAGATCACCCTTTACACCCCATATAGGGAAGTTCGGCGTATTTCACTAGCACGTTCTCCGGCGCAACCGAGCGTCAAGGGGCACGAGTTGCAAGAGACCAAAATCTCTTATTAACAGTGTGCGGATAAGTCCAACGACTCTGAGCGATTGTGCTCAGGTTTTTAGAAGCAGACGTTAAGCAATTTTCTATTAGGTGGTTACATCTGCGAAAAGCTGTCGCAAGCGATAAGCGCGAATGCGCGATGGTGCACTTTTACACCTATCGATCAGGAAGCTACAGTCGAACGGTAGGTCTAAAGCGCGAGTTGTGATGGGCGACCAATTGCTCAAACTGGCTTTCTGGCTTCTTGACTAGTCTTCTGGTTCCACCACTGAATAAGCGGGCCCCCGGCGGACCTTCTTTAGCCACGGTAATGCATTGTCACGAAAAGTTCCCTTTTCTGACATGTTAAGCCAAAGGTAGATGTTGTAGTAGGCGGTATAGATGAAGGGTTCCATGCAGAGAACCCAAAGAATCGATGCACCGATCTGCTGGTCAGCCATGGGCGATAAGGTTTTGGATGGAATATGGCTATAAACGGTAAACCAAGGATGATGCGTGAGACCCAATATCATGGCGAGTGCCCAGCTCGAGTAAGTGCAGCCAAGAATTACCCCAAGGCGTACGATTGGGTTCGGTATTCGTGAAGGATAGGGCGGCGAATCTACGAGGTGGAAAAAGAGCAGGAAGCCCGAAGTTATGAAACTGAGGTGCATGACATCCATCACGTACTTGTTATCAACCCCAAGAGTCATCATTTTCGGCAAGAACCACAGCCACATGACAATATTAAAATAAGCAACATCCAGAATGGGATTGGTGACCAGTTTGACGACGGCGCCTGTGAATCCATCACCGGTGAGGGCTGAACCTATCCTTTGTGAAATTCCCCGAAGAGATTGCGGAATTCCAGCCTTCATCGCCAACCATGGTCTGGATCCTGCCAAAAGAGGTGGGGCCGCGATCATTACCATTACGTGAAAGAGCATGTGTACCCATAAGTACACCATCGACCAAAACAGGATCGGGGACAAAAAAGCTAATGCCCAAAGGCCCATTCCCACCGCAAAACTTATGATCTTTTTGGCTTCAGTTCCGGGAGCCTTCTCTTTGTTGAGTTGGTTTTGTCGCAATAGAACTGGAAGTCCGCGAAGATACAGGACGGTCGGAATAAAGATAAAGGGCACCGAAATGACCGGATCAAGTGACCAATTTGAGGCGAGGTACTTAGCGACAAATCCTACTTGTGCCGAAGCGAAGGACATACTCATATCAGGACTAGCCACTAGCGCTCACCATAGCCATTTAGCGTACCGTTCGACGTTCCACATCGCCACCCATTGGAACTGTCCCGCGATCAAAATCTGGTACCTCCCCCAAACAGACCGAGCCGGCCAACTGAGATATAGTTATCTCTTTTGGCCGGAGAGCTGCCATTCATCTACGCATCAACGTCGAATGCATCACTATGGTTCATTCCTTGGGAGCATCCGATCAAACATCAGCTCCTTCTTTGAGTAAATGGCCTGCCTCAACAGCCAGTTGATCTAGTTCGCTGGTATCTAGATGCTCTAGCAATTGGCTACGCATTGATGGTGCCCAGAATCGCCTGAGATGATTGGCAATAGCAGAGACTGCCTCATCGTGCGGATAGTGACTGAAATTTTGACTAATCTGGTTGACCACTCGCACCAGGTCATCTCTTACTCCATCAGCGTTTGAGTGAGTCGGGGAATGCTTAGCCGTAACGCTATCGACTTGCCCAAAATCACCCTCGTTGTCCATCAGTGACCTTGTGCCTAGTCTTACTTGGACTGCGGTTACTTTATACTCCGGACAGCTTGTGGCCCAGTCGGAGTTTTCAGTCGTCACGACGTTAGCTCCCGAGATCGGATGGTGGAAGGTGGTGTAGACAACTCCCTGGGGAACTCTCTCTGTCACGTCTGCTCTTAGCGCCGTTTCACCGACTCGCGATGAAACCGTGACCCACTCACCATCTTTGATGCCACGGTCATCTGCGTCGAATGGATTTATCTCCAAAAGGTCTTCCGGGTGCCATGCAACGTTTTCAGTTCTTCTCGTTTGGGCTCCTACGTTATACTGCGTCAGTATTCGCCCAGTGGTAAGTATCAGTGGGAATCGACGATTGGTCCTCTCGGTAGTTGCGACAAACGGGGTCTGCATGAAACGGCCTTTGCCTCTGACAAATCGGTCTATGTGCATAATCTGGGTGCCTTCTTGGGCGGAGTCGTTACATGGCCACTGAATGCTTCCCAACTTGTCGAGTTTGTCGAATGAGACACCGGCAAATGTAGGAGTCGTTCGGGCAATTTCGTCCATGATTTCGCTTGGGTCGTTATAAGACATCTGGTAGCCCATGGCTGTAGCAATCTCAGAAACAGCCTGCCATTCGTGTTTATTGCTCTTCGGGGACATAACAGGGCGAACCCTGTTAATTCTCCTCTCTGCATTTGTAAAGGTACCATCCTTCTCCAAGAAAGATGTCCCTGGCAAGAACAGGTGAGCGAAGTGAGAAGTCTCGTTTAAAAACAGATCCTGCACCACACAGAACTCCAGATTTTCTAGCGCCCTTTTGACGTGTTTTGTGTCAGGATCTGACTGTGCGATGTCTTCGCCTTGGATAAACAGTGCTTTGAAGCTTCCGTCGATTGCGGCATCGAACATATTTGGAATCCTAAGCCCAGGCTCTTTGTCAAGGGTCTTTCCCCAAATCTCTTCGAATAGATGCCGCACAGTGTCGTCGCTCACATGGCGGTAGCCCGGGAACTCGTGCGGGAATGAACCCATGTCGCAAGACCCCTGGACGTTATTCTGCCCTCTTAGCGGGTTGACGCCGACCCCGGGGCGCCCAATATTACCGGTTGCCATGGCTAAATTTGCGAGACCCATGACCATGGTCGAACCCTGCGAATGCTCAGTTACCCCAAGGCCATAGTAAATGGCGCCGTTTGGTCCTTTAGCGTACAATCTTGCTGCTTCGCGCACTAATTTAGCGTCCACTCCAGTTACGGATTCGAGCTCTTCGGGGCTGTTTTCCGTCTGGGATATGAAAGTCTTCCAGGTTTCAAAGTCTTCCGTCTCGCATCGGTTGTTGATGAAAGCCTCATTTAGAAGTCCCTCGGTCACAATCACATGTGAAATAGCGTTCACCATGGCGACGTTCGTTCCTGGTTGTAGCTGAAGGTGGTATTGCGCCTCGACATGCGGCGCTTTTACCAGCCCAATTTTTCTGGGATCAACAACAATGAGCTTTGCGCCCTCACGTAGTCGCTTCTTCATCCGCGACGCAAATACTGGATGTGCTTCAGTGGGGTTGGCACCGATAAGCATGATCACGTCGGCCTCTTCGACGGACTTGAAGTCTTGAGTCCCAGCAGAGGTTCCAAAAGTCTGACTCAGTCCAAATCCAGTGGGAGAATGGCATACCCTTGCACAGGTGTCTACGTTGTTATTCCCAAAGCCAGCCCTGACCATCTTCTGAACTGCAAATACTTCCTCGTTTGTGCAGCGCGATGACGTGATGCCACCGATAGCCCCTATTCCGTAGGTCTTCTGAATTCCTTTGAGTTTTTCGGCCGCATATTGGATAGCCTCTTCCCACCCGATCTCTCTCCAAGGATCGGTAATCGAATCACGCACCATCGGAGAAAGTATGCGCTCCTTATGGGTTGCATATCCCCAAGCGAATCGCCCCTTCACGCAAGAGTGGCCTTCATTTGCTCCCCCATCTTTGTAGGGAACCATCCGGACTACTTGGTCTCCACGCATCTCGGCTTTAAAACTGCAGCCAACGCCGCAATAAGCGCAAGTGGTAATGACCGTTCTGTTAGGCATGCCAAGGTCGATAACTGACTTTTCTTCAAGGGTCGATGTCGGGCATGCCTGAACACAAGCACCACAAGAGACGCATTCCGAGGAAAAAAATTCCATTTTCGGGCCTGCAGCCACCTTCGACCCAAATCCCCGACCGGAGATTGTCAAGGCGAAGGTGCCTTGAACCTCTTCACATGCCCTTACGCAACGGGAGCACACGATACATTTACTGGGATCGAAGGTGAAGTAAGGATTTGACTCATCCTTCTTTGAATCCAGGTGGTTTTCGCCTGAGTACCCATAGCGGACGTCCCGCAGCCCTACCGCACCGGCCATGTCCTGTAACTCGCAGTCGCCGTTAGCTGGACAAGTTAGGCAGTCGAGAGGGTGATCCGATATGTAAAGCTCCATTACGTTGCGACGAAGCTTCTCAACCTTCGAAGTTTGCGTGCTCACCTTCATACCCGCGGCAACGGGGGTTGTGCAGGAAGCAGGAGTACCTTTTTGTCCCTCAATCTCGACAAGGCAGAGTCGACAAGATCCAAAAGATTTCAAACTGTCGGTCGCACAGAGCTTTGGAATGTCTATTCCAGCCAGTGCGGCAGCTCTCATCACAGATGTACCGGCTGGTACGGCGATGGAAATGCCATCAATAAAAACTTCAATAGTGGCAATTCCAGGCTTTGCCGGAGTTCCTAGGTCGTGTTCCTTGAGCAGCGTCACTTTCGCTCTCCTCTATGTATGTCGTACAATATTCCGGCGCTGAAAATCATCTTGATCCCGAGTGCTGGCCTTCGATCAAGCCCAACTCTTCTGGGAAATGCTCCAGTATGGACAAAACTGGCATCGGTGTGAGACCACCCATGGCGCAAAGCGAGCCATCTAGCATCGTCTGGCAAAGGTCCTCTAAAAGTTCTAGATTCGCCGAAAGATCTTGGCCTCCAAGCATGCGATCTATGACCTCAACCCCCCGGATAGAACCGACCCTGCAAGGAGTACACTTTCCACACGATTCGGCTGCACAGAATTCCATCGCAAATCTTGCTTGACGCCCCATGTTCGCAGTGTCGTCGAAGACCACAATTCCGCCGTGGCCCACCATCGCATTTGCAGCGGCAAATGTCTCATAATCCATGATCATGTCAAAGTTAGATGCCGGGATATAGGAGCCAAGTGGTCCTCCAACCTGAACGGCCTTGATCGGTCGAGAGCTGCGTGAGCCCCCACCAAAGTCGTTGATCAGAGTTCCTAAAGTGACCCCAAATGGGACTTCAACTATTCCGGGCCTTGCGACGTTACCGGCGAGCTGGAAGATTTGTGTTCCCCTCGATCGGCTGACTCCCAACTCACTGTAGAACTCTGGCCCTTTGGCTAGCACCATCGGCACCGCAGCTAGGGAAAGCACATTATTCACCACTGTAGGTTTGCCGAAAAGACCCTCAAGGGCCGGAAGGGGCGGCTTGGCCCTGATTACCCCTCGCCGACCTTCGAGGCTTTCTAGCATCGCTGTCTCTTCGCCGCAAATGTAAGCGCCGGCTCCGGAGCGTACGAAAAGGTCGAAGGCGTGCCCTGAAGAGAGTACTGAGCTACCGAGCCAGCCGTTCTCGTAGGCTATTTCTATAGCGGACTTCAATGAAGCGATGGCGTCTGGGTACTCCGAGCGAACGTATATGTATCCCTCATCGGCGCCGACGGCGATACCGGCTATAACCATCGCCTCTATCAGCAAAAACGGATCACCCTCCATGAGCATCCGGTCGGCATAAGTCCCACTGTCGCCTTCATCGGCATTACAACAGACGAATTTCTGATCTGACTTGGCCTCCAGCACGGTCCGCCACTTGATTCCAGTGGGAAATCCGGCTCCGCCTCTTCCTCGAATACCCGAACTGGTGACTGCGAGGACGATCTCCTCCGGACTCATGGCGAGTGCGGCCTTGAGTCCGTTCAATCCGCCGTTTGCCAGATAGTCCTGGGCGGATAGTGGGTCGCTGATTCCCATCTTGGCAAAAGTGATACGATTCTGTCCTGAGAGGTAGGGAATGAGTTCCGTTAGGCCCAAAGACAGCCTGTGATCCTTGCCTTCGAGAAAGCCAGAATCAAAAAGTCCTTCTAGGTCTGCAACGGTCACTGGGCCGTAGGCTGTTCGGCCAGCGGGGGTCTCTACTTCGACGAGAGGCTCGAGCCAGAACATTCCTCTAGAGCCGTTTCTAACCAGATCCAATTCTATTTCTCTGCTCGCCGCCTGCTGGGCTATGGCTTGGGCTACTGCATCAGCTCCGACCGATCTGGCGGCTGAATCCTTGGGCACGTAGACCCGTATCTTCTGCGTCATAGAGACACGTCCTTGATCTCCTTGGAAAGCTCCGTTATCCGCTCAATGTCCATTCGGCCGAGGAGCCTTTCGTTTAGCATCATCGCCGGGGAAAGGGCGCAGTTGCCCAAGCAAAATACCTCCTCAAGGGTGACCGATCGGTCTTGGCTAGTGGAGCCGATTTTGGTCTGAAAGATCTCTTGAGCGGCTTCAGCGAGCTGATCCGCTCCTACGGACTGACAAGATTCGGCCTTGCAAATCTTGACTACAAATGCCCCGGGCGGCTCGGTTCTGAGGTCTTTGTAGAAGGTGACCACTCCATAGACTTCCGCCTGGGATATATTAAGCTCTTCGGCGACGAGCGAAATTGCGTCCTCGTGGATGAAGCCGAATGTCCGTTGTAGGTCGTTGAGAATTTCCAGCAACGGACCCCGCTCGCTTTGGTGGCGATCGATAATCTCAGAAGCTGCATCCGTAGACCAGGATGCAAACTGCATTGGCTCTGCCAAATAATTCACTATTTCCCCCACATATTAAACGTTACCCGAAACCTGCCGCAATCGCAATGAAATCGCCGTACCCCACGGTGGCGCTTGCCACCAAGTGATCCACTCCGGATCCTATACGCCGAAGCCCAATCGCAACCGACCTATTCATCGCTAGCCTATCAGAAATATATCTTTCCAATGTTTGCAAAATTGTGGGTTTTGGTAAGCGGTCGTTCGGGGGAATATCGTCAAGCATTGCAGGTCTCCTGATCTCGTCCTCGAGCCGTGCTGAGCAAAACTCGTATTTCGACCAACCGTCGAGTTCGAGCCATCACGCGACTTTCTGTCGAGTCGGAATGGCGGCACGTAGGACCTCCAAGGAAGTATTACGATTCGCACACAGATAGAAGAAGCCTGCTTTACCAACTCATTATCTGGTTCGAACTTATCTTTTTCAAAGCTCGCCTCAGTAGGCAGCTACGAATACCTTCGTATCGTTAGATCCGACTGCTACGTAACGATAAGTTCCTGCCCCAATAACCGCTGTGCTACCCAGGTCATTCGAAGTTCCAGAGGTAAGTGAGACAAAGTTCAAAGATCCGTTCGAGCCAGTAGAGCCCAGTCCTAAAAGATTTCCGCCACTCCCAGCGATTGCTACGCATTGGCCAATTCCACCATCTAAGCAGTACCCCCCAATACCGATCCCGCTTAGGGTTATCGATGACGAATTTGAGATAGGATCACTTTGAACCGTCCAGGTCGGGCTGGTAGAAGATGTATCTAATACATCAATCGTTCCGCCCTGACCTGCCGCAATGACATATGGTGCTGCATAACCTACGGTTCTCAAACCGTATCCTGAGCCAACGTTGCTGGTCTGAGTGGTCCAAGATGTACTTCCAGATGGTCGATAGAGGATTGTCGCGTCGGTTCCTGTTCCCGAGTTCGTACCGACGGCATATGCATTTCCATTTGAGTCAAAGACGACTCCATTTAGGCTGTAAATTGCGCCCGTAATAGCAACAAAAGGCTCTTGGCCTTGCACATAGTTCCAGGTCGCACCGCCATCGGAGGTGGTCAAGATCGTCTCGTTTGTCCCGACAATGATGCCATTGTTCTGATTCGAGAAGGCGACTCCCTGAAGGTAGTTGCAGGTGGGATAGGGGTTGCAAATCTGCGAAATCTGAGATGAGACTGACTGTGACGACCATGTCTTGCCGCTATCGGTTGAGTTCAGAATCGTCCCTCCATCTCCGACAGCCCATACGTCATTTCCGCTGGAAGTTACCGCAAACAGATCATTGGAAGTTCCGGATGCAATCGAGGTCCAGCTGCTTGACGAAGAGCTATACCTCTCGATCGCTCCGCCCTTGCCAACCGCCAAAGCGTCGGTTAGAGTGCCATTAGAATCTTCGACGGCCGTTACCGCATTCCAGGTATACGACGAACTAGGCGCTGCTGAAGTGAGACTGAGGTTTGCACTAACTGACTGCGCTGGGATGGCAGAATCAGTGACTGTAACAGCGAAGGTATATGTGGCACCCGTAGACGGAACCGTCCCTGACAGGCTTCCGCCACTGCTCAAAGAGAGCCAGCTTGGTAATCCGCTACCAGACCAGGAGTATGGAGCGGTTCCACCGCTTGCGGTTAGCTGATCGGAGTATGATCCTAAAGTAGTCGCATTGGGGAGCGGCGAAGTGGTTGTAATGGCGAGCGCCGCTGGTTGAACCGTCAGGCTGAGTTGCTCCGATGCCGACTGGGTGGGGTTTCCAGAATCAGAAAGTGCAACATTGAAGGACACAGAGCCACTCTGTATCGCAGTGCCCGACAGCATTCCCGTTGAGCTCAGTTTAAGCCAACTCGGCAGTCCCGTGGCCGACCAGCTGTACGGAGTTAGTCCGCCGTTCGCAACTAACTGATCTTGGTAAAAGCTCCCTACCGAAGCGTTCGTTATCGGGGAGCTGGTCACTATCCTGATCGGTCGGACAACACTAAGTCCGATTGTTTCGGTAGCAGTTAGTGCAGGTGCAGATGAGTCCGAAACGGTCACCGAAAAACTGGGCTGCTGATCCGGTACCATCGTGGGCGTTCCGCTTAGCAGACCAGTGCTCGACATAGTGAGCCAACCTGGTAGGCCAGTCGCCGACCATTGCTCTGGAGACACTCCACCAGATGCAGAGAATTGCACTTGGTATGGTTTGTTGGTCATCGCATTTGCCAAGCTGGTTGGAGTGATGGTCAAGCCGGTTGGAGTTATGGTCAAGCTGGTTGGAGGTGGTGGTACGGCAGCGCTCCCAGCTACGTCGAGAGTAAAATCGATCACCTTTGTCGCCAAACCATCGCGGACAGTTATCGGGAAGGTCCAGCTGTTTCTATAGGCGGGGGGCCTCATTAACCCCCGAGATGAGAGGAGTCCACCGGGCGACAGGATCAGCCATCCAGGAATTGGACTACCGTAATACTGGCTCCATCGGTAATTACCGCTTCCACCAGACACTTTTAGCTGGGCCAAATAACTTTGGTCTCGTTGTTCTACTGGGAGTTTTGCTGAGGATATCACCATCGCAGGGTAGATGGTCAGTCCGAGGCTACCAGGGTTGCAGGAGCTGTTCTGGGCTTGATCAGTGGCACAAACAGAGAGCGGATCGGTGCTCGAAAAGCTTGTGGTTGGGGTACCCGTAATCCACCAATTGCCCGAAGCATCTTGGGATACTCCAAGTCCCGATGGAAGGCCAGTTGCTTCAACCTTGTATGGAGCTTGACCGCCGGTTATGTTGAGTTCTGAAGCGTATCCCACTCCAACCTCGCCCGTTTCAAGAGACGTCGTATTGAAACTAAGCGGAGACACGACGGTGATGGAAAGAGATTGAGGTGCAGAGATCTGGTAATAGTCCTGGACTTGGACGCTGAACGACTGAACACACTGAGTTAGACCCTTTATCGAATATCCACAGATATTTCGATAAAAATTCAGTCCAGGCGTCTTAGGAGGCTGGTCGGCTTGGACAGAAGTCTCCGTCGGATATCCGTAGATGGTTCCAGGTGTGCCAGTGACCGCGCCGGTTGAATCGAGACTTAGACCCTGTGGCAGCTCGGTGTACTGACCATTTTGTTGGGCTATAGTCCAGAAATACTTTCCAGTGTCAAGTGGAGTCCCGCCGCTTTCGCCGAGGGTGTATTGATAGTATTTTCCGACCGTGGCGGACGGAAGGATAGTGCTGGTCACCTGTGGTGCCGCCGAGACGGTTAGGTCATAGATACCGATAGCACTGACGTGGTAGTTATCGGTGACTACAAGTTTCACAACTGACTCCCCTATCTGGGAGGTGGTTCCAGTTATCTCTCCAGCGCCAGATAGATTGAGGCCCGCTGGCAAAGCATAACCTTGCACTAAAGCCCAATGGAACGGACCGACACCATAGACCAAGGGTGCATTGGATTGGTAAGGAATTCCTGAATCAGCGCCGAGCAATGTACCGCCGGGGTGGGGAGGCAGGGTTACCTTGAGTCGGTACATACTAATCCAAGATCCGTTGGCATCCGTTGCTCTCACTTTGATCAGATAGTTGCCTGCTCTAGTCGGTGTTCCGATCAGACCAGCGTCGGTAGCATCAAGCTGTTTGATTGAAATTCCAGCGGGAAGATCAAACGCCGACCATCTGTAGGTTCCGACGCCACCAGTGGCACGGATTTCGGTAGCATATGGAGAATTTACCTCGGCAACAGGAACCGAGCTTGTTACTATCGTAATGCCGACGGGAAGAAGTACCCAGCTTGTTGCGTAACCATTCGTGCTCTGATCGTGGAGTGTCACTTGAAAGAAGCTGGTAGTTGCCCATGGAGCGGGCGTGCCGTAGAAGGTCGCTGCGCTACGCGTTATGGCCCCGCTTGCATCGAAGAATAAGCCAGCCGGCAAATTGGCGCCGGGAGACTGGAGGGAACCTAGGAACCAGCTGTAATTACCCACGCCGCCACTCGCTTGTAATGGTTCTTTGTAATATTGTCCGAACGGTGCAGGTGGAAGATTCATAGGCGTAGTGATAGAGAGCTTGGGGTACAGGCTCAGTGATAGAACCTTCGACACCGATGAGCCCAGAGAATCGGTCGCCTTTATGGTCAGTGAATAAGTGCCTTCATCCCCTGCAGTGGGCACCCCGCTAAGGATTCCGCTGTTGGGATCGAGGGTCAAGCCTTGGGGAAGGGCGCTTTGACAAGGTTGGTTGTTGGAATCGACACAGGAAAGATCGTTGTTGGCACTCGTTTGTTGAACCGAAGTGACGGTGTACTGATAAGGGCCATGCCCACCAGTTGCGAAGAGCTGACCCTGTAAATAGTTTCCCGCGTCGCCCGAAGGAAGATAATTATTAGTTAGCGCTGGGCCAGAAGAGATAGTTATGTAGGCCACGTAGGAGTAACAGGCTTCGAGATTGTCCCGAACCATGATCGGCACCTGGAACTGTCCCCAAGTTGTCGGAATGCCGGTCAACTGCGCAGTTGCTGAGTTCCAGGTCAACCCCGGTGGCACGTTCGTCGACAGACTAAAAGGATTGCAGGTCCCCATGTCGTAGTCGTAAGGTGGGTCGCCCAAAGCTGCTTGTGCGGTGAACGAGAATGGTACCCCCACCTCGCCCGTAATAGGGTTGGATTGGTCTCCACCAATTGGATATAGCACTGTGGCCGAAAATACCGGACCCATCGTAAGTGTGTCGTTAGCCAGACCACCATTTGGGTCCGTAACATTCATCGATTGTACGACTCCCGTTGAATAGACGGAATCATAAGCATCACTCGATGGGGTTCCGGTAATTGAGCAATCGGAGTTGATATTAAGTCCAACTCCGAGATCAAACGCCGGTCCATTTGGACCGCTGCAGGTATATGAGGAGGCGCTTCCACTGAGATAGACGGGAACGGCATAATAATACTCCAACCCAACCTCTGCTTGTGGTAGCTCAAAATTGAGCTGCTTAGGCCCTGGCAAAACGTCGATATCGAACGTTTGGGTTGTGGTATTACCTAAAGGATCAACCGCCGTCGCTTGAATGGCAAGGGTTTGGTTCGCCAATGAATTATCGAGCTGGGGTAGCGTTAATACGCCCGACGAAGAGATTCCTACACCTTGAACGGCCGGCGATACGCTGGTTAGATTCCAAAGAATTGGCTGTGAACCGCTCGGAGTACCCGTATATCCACTCGCTTGAAGCTGTAGCGAAT
>JAJZCF010000035.1 GCA_021846265.1 Actinomycetes bacterium
ATTCACCACAACTGCGGAGGCAGATTAACAGGTGCAAAGCTCGCCAAGAGACTCACCTGTGATACCTGCCTCGTTGAGGTGGACCGCGACGATAATGCTGCGCTAAATATCCGTGACTGGTCGGTTACCAGTTGTGGGCTAGTTGAGTCCACTGCCCTGTCCGTTCCCGGGCCATTTGGTACAGGCGGCAGTTCAGATGATGGGACGACTCATCACCTGGAGAGAGTATGTAAGACCGGTAGCAATACTGGCCGTACTCGGAGAGGCAAGAACGACCCTCGGGCTAGTGAGAATAAAGCCCGAAGGAAGAACCTTGTAAAAGGTGCATCTGGTGAATAGACTCACTATTGATCATTCGGATGCAACGGATAGAAACACGCTATTTTACAGAACTGGCATTTATCTGGTGATGCGCTAATATCCCTCCTAATCACCACTCCATCTCACGCTTTCGCAGACGCCACTTTGAACATTTCGAAGGTCCGTTGCCGCAAGTTCTTTGGCCATGTGATGAGGCAGGTCTTATGGAGCCCCCTCTAATAGCTATCGATTATGCCGAACGAGTCTTTAGCCAGATGAAGAAGAACGGCAAACCGGGCATCTTCGCTTACGCTGACCGTCTGGAGCAAACAGGGAGCGGACACTGTGTGCATTTGTAACAACTTGAAAAAATGGCTTATTCACGTCAAAACAAAGTGATTGAGCTGGCATAAAAGGTAAATAATCCTATAGTTGCCTAGGTGAGTCTGCTCCAAGTGCCGCCCAGACGCGCCGATAGGTCAGTAAAAGCGGAGTTGTTCGAGGTGCGCTCCACGTGTCGCCCAGGCACTCTTAGCGGCTTGTTCGTCGCAGATATGGCCGATAAATGTGGCCGATAAATAGGATCAAAAAATTGTTAGATAGAAAAACAGTCCGAAACAAAAAACTAACTCGGGGTCTGGTTAGTAGGGCAAAAACATTTGAGGGGCAGCCGTAGTTCCAGACGTAAGTTCGAGATGTCGTAATCAAAAAACCAGCCCCGGTCGCCCGTTGCCTTCGTTTTGTCATATCCAGCCATATTGCGATCTGCTTCTCCGATAGCGGAAAACCAGAAGTTCTTTTCGACTTATGCAAGCTATTTCACGGATCTCGAGATATCGCCGATGGCAACTGAACGCCTGGCAAAAATCGGCTTGAGCTTGACAATCCCAGGAGGTTGTTTCCAGTCGAACACCATGGCGGCTCCCCTTGGTATCTGCGCGAGCTCCCCCGGGGCAACAAATTTGGTTTCAACGGACCTCATCGAAAGTTGAGATCTTCGCTTGAGGATCGACGGCCCTGCAAAACTCACCTGTGACTCCTGACGAAACCTCGTTCCTGAAACCTCCGAAATAGCCGAGAGCGTCCCAGCATCTGCAATGCCAGGAAGCAGAAGCGTAGTACCGAAAAGGGTCAGGAAGCCGGCCGCCGATCTTCCCCATCGCTGGCGTGCCTGCGAGAGATCCTGCAAGCACCCGACTACCGTCACCCCTTGACTGGCACCTTCCGAGAGAATTGATGCGAGATTCGGCAGAGGTGCGACATTTGCCAGTTCATCTAGGCACATCAACACCTGTTCTGATGGCAACGCTCCCCGAGGGGACCTCTCATAGGCCGCCGATCTTATCTGATCCAATAGTGCGACAATCACCGGAGCCGCAATTTTCTGCTCGGTAGATGAGGAGATGACAAAAAGGGTCCCGCGACTGCTAACGAACTTCTGGGGGTCGAAGTTGGGATTCTCGGTCGCTTTAAGGGCCGCCTCTGATCTGTAGGCGCCGAGCGATCCAGAGGCAGTAGAAAATATCCCAGATAGCTCCCTGCCGTCGGTTTGGGCAAGTCCCAACAGGATTTGCAGAGCACGCATCTGGTCATTAGCCTCCAGCACCGGAGCGAATCGGACGATGTCACGCTCGTCAATGCCACCAACGACATCGGCCATAGTTCCGCCAGCGAGTTTTGTCGACAATAGGATCGGAGCTATCAGTGCCTTCGCACGCTCCGCCCAATGTGACCCTTCGCCATATGGTCTCTCTAGTCCAACATCTACTAGCAAGTCGGCGGTCCTTACTGCAGCGTCGAGAGTCCCCGAGGCTTCAACGGGAGACCAGCGAACCTCCGTAACCCCCTTGGGCGCCTTGATCCGCCCAGATGGATCGAAGATGAAAACGGGTCCTAATTCCGACCTTTTACCTTGAGTAGCAGCCAGGATGTCGTTTTTTGTCGAGGTCACCACGGCGGGACCCCTGTGCAGAGTCAGATTTGGAACGATGACCGAGGTGGTCTTACCCGACCTTGGCGGACCCAGAACCAGTAGATGAGACTCTCTGGCTGTAAATGCCGGTCTCCCGTTTGCGTCACCAAGGAATATCAATGATTAATCTCCGGGTCGGTAAGCCACCTTTTCGGATAGAAAACTATCGATATCGTCCTCAGCGTAGCCTAGTTCCTTAATTATCTGCTCCGTGTTTTCGCCGATCATTGGGGCAGTGTGGGGAGCACCTCGATCGGGGTCTCCAGAAAATCTCGGGGCCATGGCCGGTTGTGTTATCCCAGCAATCTCGACGAATCCCTCCCTATTTATCGCACTATGGTGAACCGGGGCCTCCCTCAAGCTCAAAACGGGGGTCATGCAACTATCTGTCCCCTCGCTTATGATCTCCCACTCATCGCGCGTCTTCTCCCCGACGGCCTTCGCTATCTTCGCCCGCATTACCGGCCATCTGCTCCGATCGTACTGCGATTGCCAATCTTCATCCTCAGAAAGGCCCAAAACAACGAGAAGATCTCGGTAGAAGTTAGGCTCCAGTGCACCTACGGCAATATATTTGTCGTCTTTGGTTTTGTATGTCGAGTAAAAAGGGGCACCCCCATCTAGTAAATTGACTCCCCTTTTGTCCTCCCAAAGGCCCTGGCCCAAGAATCCATAGATCATCGAGGCCATTAACGCCGAGCCGTCCACCATTGCCGCGTCGACTACCTCACCTTGAGATGTTGTCTTGGCCTTTAG
This sequence comes from Actinomycetes bacterium, assembly GCA_021846265.1. Taxonomy (GTDB): domain Bacteria; phylum Actinomycetota; class Acidimicrobiia; order Acidimicrobiales; family Acidimicrobiaceae; genus JABEUN01. The sequence continues at coordinate 3,029 of JAJZCF010000035.1, forward strand.
GAGTGCCGCCAAGACCCCAACAACGAGGAGCATCCCACCCCCGCCAAAATCTCCTAGGAGGTTGAGTGGGATTGTCGGGGGGCCGTCCTTCTCACCAATCGCCGCCAATGCGCCAGAAAGTGAAATGTAGTTTATATCGTGACCCGCTCGAGTGGAATACGGACCGCTCTGACCGAAGCCCGTCATACGCCCGTAGATGAGGGAAGGATTCTCCTTCAAAAGAATCTCTGGCCCAAGTCCGAGCCTCTCCATTACTTTGGGCCGGAACCCCTCGATCAGCACGTCAGAGCCAATTATCAACTTCCTGATCATTTGGAGTGACTTGGGATTCTTCAAATCGACAGAGATCGACTCTTTACCTCTGCCAAGAACTTCCTTCCTTTCGGCCTCACAAGCGCCAAGCGGGGTATTGAACCGGGGCCGATCGACCCTCACGACCCTTGCACCCAAATCTGCGAGGAGCATTCCGGCAAAAGGGCACGGCCCGAGCCCCGCCATCTCAATGACCTTGATACCAGCCAAAGGCTTTGACATCACCAATCCATTTCTAAAGTTCGTATACCTGGACCCCTCAGCCCGAGAGCAAGCCGAACTAAGAGCCACCCTCTTGATCCTCAAAGACTTTGGCCTTCAATCGCTTGAATTCGACTTCGTCTATAAAGCCATCCCGGTACAGCTTGGACAGTCGCTCAATTGTCGACACCGCCTGATCACTGCGGCCCTTGACTTCGCCAACAGGTGGGTCATAGGACACCGGAGAACTCGCCAAGGCGTCTATTTTGTTTCGAATATCAAAGGGGCGAGAGATATTCCCCATCGCTTCTGAGGCATCATTGCCTGCACTTTGGATGTCAAGCGAGCCAAAATTAAGTATGCGACCAAAAAGTCCCTGGTCGCATCTGATATCGGTGATTCTCGAAATTGGTATCTCGTTGGTTTTCCGACTGAGGATTCCGCTCACAACGACAACCCGTCTATTGGTCAGCAGAAGATACTTAGAGCTCCACCTTATGTAGTTGTAGGCGAAGTAACCAACCCCTACCAGGACTAACAAAACAAAAATGACAAATCCCCAAGCTCCAGCAAGTAGTTGGGTGATCTCTAACAGAAGGGCCGCTAGTACGAGAACTACAAGAACCCCCGCCGGCGCTGCCATCTCGATCCAATGCTCACGCACCTCTTCTAGAAGGGTCTCATTCGGAGAGACGATTTTGTCGATAAATCGCTCCATCGGAAAGGTGCTCAGGCCAACTTGGCCGCTATTGATGAAGCTGTGCGCAAGACCGAACCGTCCGCACCAGCCACTACTGCGACGTAGGTCGGGTTAGAGATCGCCTCCTCCAGCATTTGGCTGATCAATTTCTCAAAAGGTATCTTTGGCTCGATCCAAAGGTAATGTGAGAGCGATCCCGGGATGGTATTGACCTCGTTGATATATAAAGTACCGTCGTCAGCCATTAAGAAGTCGACCCTCATAACCCCTCTGAGGCCCACTAGTTCGCAAACCTTAGCGGCGGTAGTTCGAATCTGCCCTTCAATTTCCGGATCGAGCTCGGCTGGAAGTTCCCTAGGTGCGGTAGCCATGCCTTCGCCGGCTATGTACTTGTCCGTATAGCTAAGGATCTCACCAAGAGCACCCTTTTTCAATGGACGTTCTATGGCAGAAAGCTCAAAAGCAGGAAAGGAGCGTGCGGCAACCTGGATGTCGAAGAGGTCTGGTCGATACGGCTCTACCACTGCTCCGGCGCGCAAATGTATGTTAGCGTCCAGCCGCATCTTCGCAGTCTCCAAATCGGCAACCACTTCTATGCCGATCGAAGAGCCCCCGAAGCGAGGCTTGACTATATAAGGACCCTCGAAGGCAAGAGAATCCGTCGACTTAAAAAGGGGCTCACGCTGCAATGCGTTGATCGAATTCTGGGTCATTAATGCGTAAAAGGCCAGCTTGTCCATCCCAATCAGTGCGGTTCTGGCATTTGGTCCGGTGTAAGACACGCCCATTAGATCAAGTATCGCCTGTAATGAGCCGTCCTCACCAGCTCCACCATGGCAACAGTTCACCACCGCTTCCAACTCAAGCGCCTTCCCCTTTGAAAGTCGACCCGCCGGGGGGTAAAATCCCGGTTCTGAACCAAGCCGAAGGTACAGCGGCTGGGCGCCATTGGGCTGAGAGGATGCAAAAGCAGAGGCTTCGGCTAGTGGATCCACCTGATACCACTCGCCCAACTTGTTCCAGAAAAGTCCGGTAACCTTTGCCCCAGACTTGTGGAGGGCCCTCGCCACCTGGAGGCCCGTCAGAATACTTATATCGTGCTCAGGAGATGGGCCACCGAAAATAACACCAAACTGCCTCATGCTTTAGAAACCACCTAACCAAACCAGACCTATTGGCCAAGGGAAAATAACTGCTGACCGACCCCATAGCTTAGGACAAAGTGACGTATTGGCGATCACGGAACAAAAAAAGCACCTTTATGGAAAGTGGTCAGGAAGGTCATTTTCGTACAGCACGACGTCCCCAGCCTTGAGATTCTCACGAACCCATCTGACTGCGTCATCCCTAGTCGCTACGTCGATGACCTTCTTCAATATCGCTCCTGGCGATTGCGAGCGGTCCAGGGCTCCCTTAGTTAGTGCCCTCTTGTTGGTCTTTCCCACGATAACTAAATCGCTCGCAACTTCGGCGGCGTATTTTGCCAACTTAAAGTTCTCGATGAACTGCCTATTTCCGAGCTCCACCATCCCTGGCGTAACCACAACTGTCCGCACGCCCGGGGCTCTACGTTTTGCCAAGCTCGTCATTGCGTGGCGAGCTCCCGTTGGGTTGGAGTTGTAAGTGTCATCTAGGACGACAAGTCCAGACGAGTCGACAACCGTAGCGGTCAACCTATGTGGCGGAGGCTTGAGCTCGAAGAGCTGCTTAGCCAATACCTCTTCCGCAACGCCAAGCTCCAGAGCTACCGCAACTGCGCAAGCGACATTACCTGCGGAGAGCTCTCCACTCGGAAGATACCCTATTTTTCGCTGATCCCGAAAGACTACTAGTCCACCCTCTTCATCGGCTTTCACACATATTTCCGCCCTGAAGTCACCATCGGAGCATCGCCAAACCCTCGTGCCTGCCGTTTCGAGTTCGTTGGCCAGAAATGCTAGCTTCGGATAATCGACGCAAAGGACGACAACCTTCGCGCCGGTCAGAATCTCCGACTTTGCCAAAAGTATCTTCTCTTCAGAACCGAACCTCTCGAGGTGAACGGGTCCAATAGCAGTGATTACAGAGATTTCAGGTTTGATCCAGTCGACTAATGCGGCAATCTCTCCGAGTCGATAAGCCCCCATTTCGGCGACAAAAAGTTCGGTCGAAGCCACAAGATTTTCGTTTATCGACTTAGAAAGTCCTGCGCGATTGTTGTAAGAAGCTGGTGAGGCCACGGTCATCATACTCTGCGAACAAAGGGCCGCTATGTATCCTTTGGTCGTGGTCTTGCCGAACGACCCCGTAACTGCGACAACCCTAGGAGATACCTTTGCCAACTTCGCCGCCGCAGCCTGCACAAAACGTTTAGCAGAACGGTCCTCGTAGGGTGCAAGCATCCAAGAGGCTAAGTCAAGCAAAATCGGGTAGCAAAGGGCGGCGATCGAGACCGCTAGCGCCGCGACATTTAGCGCAAGCCCTAGAATTCCGACAACCACAGCCAGCAGATAGCTGAGCACCGCCAATCTCTTTAATCGTTTTGTCCATTCGAGCTTGGATGTCCTACCCTTCAGTCCAAGCCCTAAGGGAAAGATCACGATAATCAGGCTCAAAACGAAAACTAGGCCAAGTTTATATAGATCCGAAAACTCGGGCCTGATTGTTAATTCAGCGGCCAGAACAGCTACCACGAAAGCTACCGAATTTATCGGTTTATCCCTAAGACCCCACCAGCGCATCGCAAATCTTGTGGTCATCGGGGTGACATAGTGTTCCCGCTGCGCTACCCTTAGCCATCTCACGGAGGACAAAGCCATCGCAACTAGCGGAACCGCCAAGACCAGAATTGACTCAATTAACTTCATCGATCACAACCCATTAGAGCACCAAGGAGTACTTCTGCTAACTTTGCCGGCGCTTGTGTCGGGATAAAGTGCCCGATCCCCTCCAATACCTCTGAAGTTGCATTTCTAGAAATTGCGTTCACCTCTTTTGCTACTTCGGGCGGCACCTGGTCATCTAGCTCACCTGAAACCAAATAGACCTTCGATTCAATCGCCGAAATTAGGGATTGATAGTCCTCATTTACCGTCTTGACGAATACCTGTCTCATCACCCCTTGGGTGGCACGATAGTCGCTCGAGCCGAGCTGATCCCTGATCTTATCCATGGAGCCTTCGCTCAACAAACCTAAGGACCGGAGCTTACGCGCAAACTGAAACTTCATGCTAGGCCGAGCTTTTGGCTTAATCCTAATCAGCGGTACTCCGGCGAGGACCATGGCGCAGGGAGGCCTCTTGGCAATCGCAGAATGTGAAACCGCCACCCTCCCGCCAAAGGAGTGTCCGAGAAGGACGGTGTCAGGTGAATTTAACTCTAAATCGAGAGATACCAGCGCCTCTTCCAGCATCTCAGCGTACCAAGTCGTTCCAACTGCAGCTTCTGGGGGTGGAGAAGACCCAAATCCAGGAAGGTCGAGGTTCAAAATAGTAGGCCTCGAAATTGCAAGGCGATCGCACCCTGTTTGTAGTTCAGAGATAAAGGGCAAAAAGTCTTCCTTTGTCCTCGCCCACCCGTGCATACAAACGACTAACCCACTATCACCGGGTACAAAGTCACCAAAGATCCTGCCGGATGAAAAACCACGGAGCAAATTACTTAGACCTCGAGCTAATTAGAAGGAAGGTTCATAATAGTTGGCACGGGTTAAATTAGCTCAAAAACTGAACCCTCGACTTCGACGAGGCTAGTAATAATATCCCAAACAAGGATGAATTGCCCGCTAAGCAGTTACGACTCCTCGTCTCCAACCTCTTCAAACTCGAGATCTTCGGCGGCTGCCAAGCACCACGAAGCGTGACCGCGCTCCTCGTCGCCCCCACACTCTTCACAACGCTGCTTAGGCATAACTAACCCGCGCTTGGCTTTGCGAACTTCTTCATACCTGCGATGGCGACCCTTTTTCACGGGCGACTCCTGGTGGCTTGTACCTTCAAGACAAATTCTAGTCCTCTAGCGGCGCGAAACTTTATCGACTATGAATCAGTCCACTCTAACTGTCCAAATGATAAACCAGATTTGAGATTTCAGAATTCCTGACTATCAGTTTGCATGCTCCACCGGTGAAACAGGCTAACTTTTCCATTAGTGAGTGAAAATTTCGATCCAAATGAAATGGTCGCCCGGTACCGAGAAAGGGCCGCTGCGGTGAAACGCAGGGGCCTTCCTCCGGTTGAGGGGGCGGAGCGCAAAGCCTTTATCCTCCAAGCGCAGACCGACTTTATGGACTTTGCCATAATCGGTGATGCAACTGCGAAACTAGAGGGTACGAAGCTCATTTTGGAAATAGAGCTAGCCAAAGAAGAGGGTTAGCTACCTAGATCCTGATGACTCGCCCCGCCACTGCGCGTGCCCCGATCAGGTGATGCTCCATAGAACTCAAGAAGACTCTGTAATACCAGTTGTGGCGCTGACGAGACAACTTGGTGATAGCAATCCTTTGCGACGATCAGCTCTCCTTGGCGTCCCCGCTTTGCGATCAACTCTTCAGCGATTGCCCGGAACTTCTCGTCCCGCTCGCCGACTATGAACCTAAAAGGGACCCCTAAATGAATAATTTCGTCCCATATCGGTACCTGCGTTCCGGCCCCGATAAGTCGCAAAGACGAAGCTAATGCCGAAGGAGTATTTAAGGCTCTTTGACGCAAGTTCGCACCTTGATCGCCCAGTGGTCCAAATAGCGGCTGCGAGATCCATCGGCGCAAAAATGAAGCGAAACCTTCGGGGTCGTCATCCAGCAGCTCAAGATCTTGGGCCAACCTTTCATCGGAGGCAATCCTGGCTAGACGCTGTGATCTGCTCCTAATGCCTGGGTTACCCGATACGACGACGAGCGACTTCACCACTTCAGGATGCCTCGCAGCGAGGGTCATCGCTATCCTTGCTCCCATTGAATACCCCACATAATGTGCCGCTTGAAAGCTGTTAGCCAAAGTGTCGGATAGTTGAGCTAAGTCATATCTAAGTTCGGACGAGTCGAGATGGCCTGGCGCATCCACTGCACAGATACGCATCTTTGTGCGAAGGGCAAGTGGGTCAAGGAGGCCTTGCCACATCCACTTGGCCTGGGTAAAACCGTGGATCAAGACTACTTTTTCTTCCAACGACCCATCCAGGGCGACCTCGAGATAGGCGGGGGCTCCGCCAGATGTAGGGTGTTGTTGGGATCTAGGAAGGGAATTATCCATGGCCTTAGGCGCAAGCCTAGACGGAGCGAACCTCAGCTTCTCAGCTACGATCGTAGACGAGTGGATCAGATGCGGAGTGCGCAATGCAGTAATTAGCCCCGGGTCGCGTTCGACCCCGATGGCGCTTGCGATCTCGGCAAGACCTGAAATAACCACCCACGTTCGCCTAGACGAAAGGTCAGGCGCATTCTTTGCACTTGGCATGGCAAAATTTAATAAAGAACCAGTGATAATACTTGCCACTTCAGGTACCGCTGTAACGGAGCTAATTCCCGCAGCCGCTGAGGCCTACTACTCCCTAATTCCATTGATCATTTGCACTGCGGATCGCCCACCTGAACTCCACGGAATTGGTGCCCCCCAAACATTGAAGCAGATTGGACCCTTCGACCACTTCGTGAAGGAAGTGTTCGAACCCGGTGCCCCTCGCAACGCTGCAAGCTGGTCTTGGAGATCGCTTGCCTCTTTGGTTTACTCTCGGAGTCTTGGACTAAGGCCAGGTCCGGTCCAGGTAAATTTAGCCTTTGCTGAACCGCTTATCGACGGTGAATTAGAGCCCACCGCTCCCAGGGCAGATGGCGGGGCTTGGTTTAGCGCAAAAGTCCACCTTGGAGTGGCCGAAGACGAAGAGATCCGCAAGTTGTTCGATCCAAAAAAGAAGGGAATCTTCGTCGTTGGCGCCGAAAGTGGTGTCGACTCTTCCCTGTACGAATTGGCGGAGGTTCTGGGCTGGCCAGTTCTAGCAGATCCGAGGTCGGGGCTGATATCAAATCACCCCAACTGCATGCGATATCCAGACTCATTTCTGCGCTCTGGTGAGACAACAGCCAAGCTCATTCCAGATACGATCATAAGGCTGGGAGAAAGTTGGTCGTCGAAAGTCCTCTCCAACTTCTTGGCAAGTTGCGCCCGAAAAAATGATGCTTTGATCGTCTCCCTCTCGAATCGAGAGACCTTGGTCGACGAGACAAGAACCAACCGAGCCGGCTATCTATTAGATGTCTTAGGGACGATCAAAAGAGCCGTCGATATCCTGCTCCGTGAGGGTATATCGAAAAATAGGCAAGCCCGTGACAACCAGTGGCTGAAGCACTGGGCGGATGTGGACAATATCACATCGTCGATTGTTGACCAGGTACTCGGATGGGATCCCGATGGTATCGGCCCTTCGAAGGGACCGATGAGCGAACCGGGGCTTTCGCGGGCACTTATGGAATGTCTCTCAGGTGAGGACACCGTATTGGTCGCGTCTTCGATGCCAATACGTGATTTGGAGTGGTTCACTCCCAAAAAAAATGACCTGCCTCGGGTTCTATCTAACCGGGGGGTAAATGGTATAGACGGTCTAGTGTCGACTTTTTTGGGTATAGCAAGCGTCAATCGACACCCAGACTCTCTTTCTGTCGGACTGCTCGGGGACTTGACTCTTCTGCACGACTTTGGATCGCTAATCTGGCAAACAAAATCGCACCCGAAGGGCCTGCTAGTCGTATCAGATAACAATGGAGGGGCAATTTTCTCGTTTCTGGCTCAAAAATCCGATCTCGAAGTGTCGAGATTTGAGACCCTTTTCGGCACTCCCCACGAATCGGACATCGAAAAACTTCTTCGCGGTATTGGGATTTCGACTTACCGAGTCGAAGATGCGGACGATCTCGTAGGTGTTATCAAATTGGCGAGAAAGTCGGCCGGACTTTCAGTGGCGATTTTCAAGAGTGACCGCGACTCGAACCTCTCGTTCCATCAGGGACTACAAGATGCCGTCAGCGCCGCCTTAGAAAAGCCTTAGACAGGCAAAAGCCTCCATTGGGACGATATTTCCCCTAAGCTACTGTGGCACCATCTGTCTCTATTTGAAGTGCACCTAGGAGGTTCAGTGTCGGTAGTTTCGGAGCTAAAAGAGCGCGGGCTCATCTACCAATACAGTGCCGATGCCCTTTTGGAGAGATTAAACGGCCAAAGGGTCGTATGTTATATAGGGTTTGACCCCACGGCAGAGTCGCTTCACCTAGGCAATCTCCTCCAGATAGTAATGCTCAGGCGCCTCCAATTGGCCGGCCACCGCCCGATACTGCTCGCCGGCGGGGGCACCGGAATGATTGGCGACCCTTCCGGTAAATCCGACGAAAGGCAACTTCTGAGCGAAGAGGCTCTCGACAACAATCTCGCACGGATAAAGTCTCAGCTTGGCAACTTCCTCGATCTATCTAAGGGCGATAACGGGGCACTGGTTTTAGACAATCGCGAGTGGCTAGGAAAGGTGTCACTGATCGACTTCCTGAGGGAGGTAGGGAAACACTTCAGCGTTAATCAGATGATTCAGAAGGACTCGATCCGCTCTCGACTAGAAGAGAGGGAGCAAGGCATTTCATACACCGAATTTTCCTACATGCTCCTTCAATCCTACGATTTCTTGCACCTCTTCGACAATTATGAATGCGAACTCCAGCTAGGCGGGTCAGATCAATGGGGAAACATTACCTCCGGAATAGACCTCATCAGAAGGATGAGGCAGAAGCTCGCCTACGGACTCACCCTGCCACTTGTCACCAAAGCGGATGGAACTAAATTTGGTAAATCCGAATCCGGGGCAATTTGGCTAGACCCGGAGAAGACCAGCCCATATTCGCTCTACCAATTCTTTATCCGGGCCGAGGATGAGATGGTCGCAAGCTACCTGAAAATCTTTAGCTTCGTCGATCTGGCGGAGATCAAGGAGCTCGAGGAGGAGGGTCGCATAAATCCCCAAGACAGACTGATGCAAAAGCGCCTCGCCTTTGAGATGACTAGCTATGTCCATGGGCTAAAAGAGGCCAACCGGGCGCTGGAAGCCTCAGAAGCACTTTACTCCGGGTCCCTTATTGGGAAAGACCCCGAGGTGATCAGAATGGCGCTATCTGAAGCTCCTTCGTTGAAGCTACCAACCAAAGATCTCGATCCCGGACTGAGTATCGAAGAGTTGCTTGCTCGCTCGCCCCTCGTGGGGTCCAAAAGCGAAGCCCGCAGGGTGGTCTCACAGGGCGGTGTCTATATCAATGAGGAACGGGCCAATGTCGGGGAGGTGGTCGATGCCAGCCGCTCACTCGGCGGATCGGTTATCCTGCTTCGACGGGGCAAGAAGGACTACTGCCTGGTCGAATTGACCTAGACACAAAGGTTCCTCGGGTTAACTTTCGCAAAGGCGGATTTGGCTTAGGCATTTGCGATTTCATCGATACCTCGACTAATGAGCAAAGCGTAAGACACCGCTTCGCCGAGACCGTACCTTCTTCTGGGCCAAAAAAACCCCTTCAACCCGTCACCAAAACTCCGAGGTATTACGTGAAAGTGGACATGCGGAACAGATTGGCTGACGTTGTTATTGTTCGCTACGAATACGCCGTCGCACTCCAAAGACTCCTGGATCGCTAGCGATACGACCTTGACCTTTTTGGTGAGATTCGCAAGCTCCTCATCACCCAGCTCCCACAACAACTTGGTGTGATGCTTAGGAACGACGAGGGTATGGCCCAAAAAGACAGGTGACCTATCAAGAAAGGCAACGGTCGTTTCGTCTTCAAAGACCAGGTGAGCAGGGGTCTCTTTTGAAATCACCGAACAGAAAACACAATCTTTCACGCCAAAAGGCTACTCCATCAAAATCCAGTATGGCCGGTAGCAAAAGTACACTTCCGAAAAGGTCCAGGCGCACCGAACTGGTTAACCTGCACTTCTGGGTTCGCCTAGGGGCACGCGATCAGCCCATAACAACATCAGCTGGCTTTTTACGCTAGGGTATAGGTTTAAATGGCCCTAGCTAAAAACCACATTTCACCCGAAGAAGATACCAAAATAATCTGGGTTGACTCGGACGCCGCTTGTGTCGAGATGGTAAAGATTCTCCTCGACTTCTCCGAGATAGCGGTTGACACTGAATTTCACCGCGAGAAGACCTACTACCCCAGGTTGGCACTTCTCCAACTCGGCGTCGCCGGGCTCGCCTTCTTGGTGGACCCATTCCGAGTCGAAATGACCCTGCTAGCCCCACTATTCGAGAGCGAGATCGAATTCGTTTTCCACGCTTTGGAACAGGACCTGGACATTCTCGAGCGAGCCTGTGGCGTCAGAGCAAAGAAATTTTTCGACACTCAAATAGCCGCAGGCTTTATCGGCCTTTCGCGCCCATCGCTAGCTCACTTAGCCGACCGGCTCCTTGGTATAGAGCTTCCAAAGGCAGACAGGCTCTCAGACTGGACCCAGCGGCCACTAACTGAAGCACAAAAAAGCTATGCGGCTTCCGATGTCGCTCACCTGCTCGTAATGAAAGCGAAAATCTCTCAGGAACTCGAGTCCGCCGGAAGGCTGACCTGGGCACTCGACGAATTTGAACACGTCTCCACGAGAAGAAAAGAACCTACCGATCCAGCCTTGGCCTGGCAAAAGATCAAGGAATGCAGGAGTCTCAAGGGCAGCGCCCGCAAAGTGGCAAAGTCGGTTGCGCAATGGAGAGAAGAAAGGGCCATCGAACTGGATATTCCGCCCAGGTACCTACTAAGCGACCTAACTGTCGCAGCGGTAGCCCAGCTGGCCCCTAAGTCAAAACAGGAGCTGCTTAAGGTTCGCGGTATAGACCCACGACAGATCACCAATGGGGCTGACGTTACTATCCTGCAAGCGGTGAAAGAAGGGCTTTTGTTGGAAAAAGTTCCGGAGATACCGCACCAAAACGACGACGGCTTCAGAGGCGCAGGAGCTATTGTCTCGCTATGTTTGTCTTGGCTTAGCCAGAAGTGTACTGACGAGAGATTTGATTCGACAATAGTTGGAACTCGCGAAGACGTCGCACAACTTCTAGCTGGGGACAAAGAGTCACGTCTTGCTTCTGGTTGGCGCTACGAACTAGTCGGCAAACAGCTGGTGGACATAAAGTTGGCGAAGCTCTCCTTAACTGGAGGACCCGGCGGCAAGATCGTCGCAATTTCCACCGAGGACTGAAAGAAACTACTCGGCTACGGTATCGAAAACTAACTCACCGCGCCAATGCCGAGGCAGACTGCTACGACGATACCTTGGATCAGCAGAAGTCGTGAGGTCTGAGCCAAAAGAGGTAGGAGTTCTCGACCCGCTCCCCCCTTGTTGATCCTGGTTATCAGAGATACTGCGAGCGGAACGATAAGGATCCAGCCCAGAAGCACGAGATGGAAACGAGCACCCAAGGCGAGCATCAGCAAAAGTGAGAGAGCCAAACAGGATTGATATAACCGCCTCGTAGGGCCATCACCTAGTCTGACGGCGAGAGTCTTCTTGTTGGCCAATCTATCCCCATCGATGTCACGAAGATTATTGACAACAAGGATTGCCACGGACATCAGGCCCATCTCACATGCCAAAAGCAACGAATCGAGGGTGACATCGCCGGCTTGGACGTAGTAGGTTCCCATAGTTGCAACGAGTCCAAAAAAGACAAAAACAAAGAGCTCGCCAAAACCGTAGTAACCGTAGGGCTTCGGACCGCCGGTATAGAACCAGCCAGCAAGTATCGACGCAGCACCGAGTGCAAGGAGCCAGGGAGTAGTAAGCAATGCAAGTATCAGCCCCAATAGCGCCGCTAACAAAAATGATAAATAGGCCGCAATCTTGACCGATTTAGCTTCGGCCGCTCCAGACGCTACGAGCCTCATTGGGCCGACTCGTTCGGAGTCGGTCCCCTTCACCCCATCCGAATAGTCGTTGGCGTAGTTAGTTCCGACCTGCAAGGCGAGTGCTACGCCAAGCGCCAAAACCGCCCTTGAGAAAGCGAACTCGCGGTCCCCAATCGCTAACCCGCATGCTGCGATGACCGGGGCTAATGCTGCGGGCAATGTCTTAGGTCGCGCTCCCAGATACCACTGGTTGATAGTCGCCATTTCTAAAAACACCCCGAAAACTCACTGAAGTCGGGATTGCGCTTTTCGGTGCAGCCATCCGAACTCTCTTGCGCCTCGTCGAACCAATAGAACAAAAACGTCTCATCCGCTACGAATTGTCGCAACCGTTTCAACCCATCGCCGTCGGCATTGAAGGGCGCATTTGGAATCCGAGGGGCCAATGCCGACCACTCTGCAATCTCGGCTGGCCATTCGGCGGCCTCGATCTCCAACATTTCAATAGGCATAAAAGTAGTGCAGAGGTTTTCGGAAAAGGCCGCTTTCAGGTCTCGCCGCCTAGCGAAAAACCGGTTCGGTTCCGCCATTGCCATTTCGACGTTGCGCAATGGCAGGCTAGCAGCATGTCGGTCGCCACAACCTCCCAATCTTGAAATGGTCGGACCAAAAAAGGCACTTTTGGCCCAGTCAATTAAGTCGCAGCAACAGGTCACATGGCCCTCGTCGACCGAGGGGGCTACTCCGGCCCTAGGACCTTTTCGATTCTGCCCAGCATCATCAAGCTCAAACAGTGCCCCTGGGGCAAACATTTCCTTCGCCCCGGGTCGGTTGACTGTGACATTGGCTATCCTGCTAGAGCTCTCGTAATTGCTATCAGTGCAGGACTCCCCATTATGCCAACCATTCGCCACTTGTACTCCTCAAACCCAAACTTACCTCTGGGCAAATAATCTGTTCCAATGGCAAAGTTAGTCGCGCTCAGAGTAGATCAGGGACCTCATATCCCATCGTTGGTCAGCAAAGTCTGGGGATCTGGTGATGCCGTCTCGGTAATTGACCAGCGACTAGACCAAAAACTCCAAGAAAGACAGATCCAAGCCATCCAGCCCGACTACGTCTACGACGAAGGCGGCAATATAACCAAGACCGGCTTCAGCTCAAAATTGAAACCGGGATCCGCCCTAGTGATTGCCACCTCGGGAACTACTTCTGATCCCAAGGCGGTGGTGCATACGATGGAAAATCTTTGTTCCTCGGCACTCGCCATCAGTAGCCGACTATCTACGACCACTAGCGACCACTGGATCTGTTCTCTGCCGATCTCCCACATAGGTGGAATGTCGGTAATCACCCGCTCGCTTCTAACCAATACCTCCGTAACGGTCCTAGAGAAACCGACACCACAGTCGATCGCCGAGGCAGCAGCGGCCGGAGGGAACCTCATCTCCATAGTCTTGGCAATGATGGACAGAATCGATCTGTCTCAATTCAAAACGGTACTGCTCGGCGCTCAGAATCCACCTTCCGGCCTCGCCGCGAACGTAGTCACTACCTATGGAATGACCGAAACCGGAAGTGGAGTCTTTTATGATGGACGCCCCCTCGATGGTGTCGAGTTTAAGCTGACCGATGCGGGCGAAGTCCTCATCAAGGGTCCGATGCTCGCCACCACTTATCGAGACGGGCGCCCGATACTGGACAATGATGGCTGGCTGCACACTGATGACTTCGCTACAATTAGTTCCAACGGGTCGCTGGAAGTGCGCGGCCGAATCACCGAAATCATTAATACCGGTGGCGAAAAAGTATTTCCCTTTGAGGTGGAGTCAGAAATCCTAAAGTCTCAAAAGGTGACAGACTGCGCTGTAATCGCTTTACCTGATCAAAAATGGGGCGAAAGCGTCGCTGCAGTTTTGGTTCCAAGAGATCGCCACGACCTTCCTACACTCGAAGAAATTTCCGAAATAGTCAGGGCTGAATTACCCCCTTGGTGCAGCCCAAAAGGACTCACATTTGTCGAGTCGATCCCTAGAACACCGCTGGGCAAGCCACAAAGGCGACTCCTAGCAAAAGAAATCATATCTCGTGGCCTAGATTTCCGGAAATAATCTGGCGGAAGATATCTAGAGCGTTGCTCCCTGTTGCGAACAATTCGCCTCTATGCCCTCGACGTGACAAAACCAATTCGAGTAACGACTGGCCGTGGACCAACCCCGAGGGGTAGTTCTTATCTCCTAGCCAGCAACTAGGCAAAAACCCTCAGTGCCGCCCTTGATCGACCCTAATGCCCGAAGCTCCGCTTCCACATTGCAGTGTGGGCACTTTGCTTTTGGCGACCTCCCCGAACCGCCGACACCAAACCCGGTGGACTGCCGAGACTGTCACTTGGATTGTGGCTCTAAGCACCATATCCCACTTGCTGCGACACCTCTCGAACTAGTTCACCCGAACCAGTGAGTGTGGGTGTATATCTCAGAATTAAAAAGTACTAGTGACTTTCCGTATTCCCAGATAAAGTCAGTTTTTTAACAACAAGTGCTGGGTTATTTTCCTACTAACTCCGAGGCATCGTTTCCCGTAATCCACGGATCTAGCAGGTTAAATCGTCTTTACCTTTGTTGACTCCTAAAGGCTTCCGGCCACGGACAAATAAAGACACTCGGCCGCAAAGCAGCTTTATATTTTTGCCCAATCTGAACCGGAGCCTCAACGGCAAGTTCAACTAGAGACTAATGTACCGCCATCCACAACCAAATTCTGACCGGTGACCCAGCTTGAAAGGTCGCTAGCGAGAAATAGTGCCGCATTAGCGACATCTTCGGGCTCGCCTATGCGACCAAGGGGCAGTTTTGCAGCTAACCGCTCCTCATTTGGCTCCCAAAGAGCCCTAGCGAAGTCGGTCCTCACAACTCCCGGTGAAATCGAGTTGACCCTCACTTTGGGGCCAAGTTCGT
>JAJZCF010000210.1 GCA_021846265.1 Actinomycetes bacterium
CAGCAATAACTACCGACCCGCCGTCTCGGAGATTCCCGGAGTTGCTATTGAATCGGGCCGATACGGAAGCTAGCCACAAGGCTAACTGCCCACCCAATGAATGTCCGACCAGTACGACTCTACTTATCCCAGAGAGATATAGGGCGTCCATCGAGGCCGCCAAATCAAAAAAACTACTGGGCCAGCCCCCGCCCACACCCATCATGCGATATTCAATATTGGCTACTTCTATTCCGGCGGATACGAGATCATCCACCAGAGGCTCCATCTCCGACAGGTCGGATTCGCCATGCCAGTATCCGCCATGGATAAAACAGACGGCAGTCCTTGTTCTCTTGAAATCCGCCGACCGTTCGACTGAAAGAACCGACACTTCTCCAGCCTGAAAGATCTGCGGACTGATCGGCTGCGCCAAGTCCATCACTTCTGTTTCACGCGACCTCACCGGGCTGTAAAGATCAACAAACTGGGAAGAGTCGCCACCATACCGTATTCGATCCCACTTTATTTTGGTGGTACCCAACTGATCACTCCCCAATTAGACAGGTGCCTAAATACCTATCGGTCTAAAACACGCCAATATAAATCCAGATTCACCAATTGTTGAAACCGAAGCGTGATCAGCTAGGTCCTTGCCAAGCTAACTTACAATATTGATATACTTAGCGTCGCAGTACATCCGGTAAAAGGATCACCGCAAATGTCGACCTTCTTGACCTCCATACCAGCCTTTTTTGCCGCACCGGAGACCACTCCAACATGGAGAGAGCAAAGAACGTCACGATCCATCGCCGTCATGTGTCTAATTGGACATTTTGTCAGAGTAAATTTGCAAGTCGTTCCGCTCCATTCGGTCTTTGGAGCGAATCCCCAATCCTTCATCTCTGACTGGAGCACTCTTATTGCCCTCTCGTGATCGCCTGAATGCGACAGAGACACAGATTCAAGCAGTTTGGTCCCGACCCTCTCGCCGACTTCAGCAGGGCTAGAACCTTCGGCTATAACCTCCAGTAGCATCGCAGACACCCTTTCAAAAGAGGACACAGCACGTTCTCTGGCGTCTGGCGTAGGGCTATATATGTATCGCGGTCGGCCACGCGACGACCGCTTCTCGATGTTCTCCGCTACTAGCCCCGCCTCCAATAGCGACTCTAAATGGTGCCGTATTGCGTTGTGATGGAGACCCAATGTCTCGGCCATCTCGGCTATAGTGAGTGGCTCATGAGCCGCCAGAATCTCCTCCAGCACTCGTCTCTTATTTGAAGTGGGGCCAGCTGGTCTCCTTCCTGCCACAGTCGATCTCCTTCCAAATTGCTTTTAACGCCCTCTAACCGACCTTTAAACGTTCCAGCTCACAGTTGACCCCTAAACCGGCAACACCTGGTAAAAATAACAATAATGTATTTACGCTCTTAATAATTCTCTATTACTTCCATATTGAGCACATCACCCAATTCATCAACCTTCCGGTAGGCAGAATGGGAAGCTTTTGTCTCCTCACATTTCTACTACCCGTTGCAAGATCTACTAGAGAAATCGGATGGCTCTACGGTATGCAAAGCCGAACTTGACTGTGAAGACTACGCCAATTCTGCCATATTCCCTGTTCAGATGGCCTATCCGCAAGCCCTCGCTGCAATTTTGAATTTAAACTGCCAAATATAGAAGACCCCCACCCTTCGGATAGTTCCGTCTTTAAATACAACCCACAATCAAATTAACAGCAAAGCTAGACATTCAACCTAATCACCATGCTGGAATGCGTACATGTCAGTTTTTATTAATAACAATTCATTTGGACTCAAACAATACTTGTCTAACTTGGAGAGCCAAAATTCATAAAATATAAAATTCAGCCAAAAATAGCCGATCGATGCGATCACCATGAATGGGCGCTATTCACTTCTCTATGACGATGCCAAAAGGCCAATTTAAGAGTTGGACCGCTATTGCCCTGCCACGCAGTCAGACCGCCTTTTGAAGGCATTTAGATGGCATTAAGACGCCTTGGTCCACCATGCCAAATTGATATTATGCTCAGCGGACAAAAAGCCACCACGCAGTCTCTTTTTGAGACGGCATGTGGTTACGCACAAACACGCCTATCTTGCGAAAGATGCCTATGCCGGGACATAACGTCCTAAATGGTCAATACCCAAAGTTGAAAATGGTGGACATCCCTCATTCAAAGAACTAAATACGCAACTCAAATCCATTTGTTTTCTAAAGAAAAAAACTATCATTCACTTCGCAGGCGCAAAGTCGAGCCGGACTAGTACGAAGCGAGGGTTGATGCTGCGGGAAAGGTGATGATTTTCTTTAAGTTCGCAAACTGACAAGGATCAAAAGAAGCTGACCCAGTTACTTTCAAAATTGTCGTCGCGTCCCGGGTCTTTCAAATCAATGAGGTCCTTGCCGCCTTCCGCTCTAGCCGTCAAGAAAACTCTCCCGGCTTGTCACTTGTGCTTGAAGAGCTGATCGCTTCGAAGAAGATGTCCCTTCTTATACTCAAAGCGGCCGTCTTCGAAGATGTTCAGTAGAACCCACTACTCAATTTAAGTCAGGTTGCGCTGATTGGTCCAGTTGCAAGTTCGCCGTCTATCGACGAGATATTCGACTTCCTCGCTTCAGTAAAGGCACTGCGGCTACCAACCGATGCAGGTTGAGTTAGGTCGAAGATAATAGGCCGCCCACTCCTCAAGAATGTCCATCTACCCATTGACTACAACACTGCCCGGCAAATCCGATACTTGTTACCCGAGGTATTCAAGCGAATTTGACTAGCTTGCGCTCACCCAACTTGAGAGCGGGCGTTTTTTCATTTGAATATCCAAGTGACGGCGGTTTCACTGCATAAACAAAACCTCGGCCGTTGACGGAGTAGTCAGGACACAAAAAGTCTTATTGAGCAAAGAAAATTGAGATAAATCTCAACCTTTGCCCCATCGGTAGGTGATAAGGTCTGGGCATCATTCGGGACGAGTGGCCAACGAAACGGCGACTGACCCATCGACCTTGGTCAGTTCTCGCGGTTGAGCGACTCTCCAGAGCGGAGGTACGGGACTACCTTGTCAGAAGTACGCGACGCATCGATAACCATTATCGGCGGGGGCGCAATTGGATGTGCAGTGGCCTACTTTCTAGCCAAAGCTGGCCACCGCGA
>JAJZCF010000036.1:0-2952 GCA_021846265.1 Actinomycetes bacterium
AAAGCGACCTTTTCCAGAAACTCATCGACGTCGTCCTGATGGTATCCGCGAATCCTCTCGCGAAATTCGACCTCGCGCACCACCTTCGAGCCGATCTCCAACTCTTTGCCTCCCTCGGTCATCTGCCCTCCAGACCCACGCCCCTACCTGGAAACCAGGGGGATTAACAGAAAGTTGATCACAACCAGTACTATAAGCGGCGACAGGTCTAGCTGCAGGCCACCGGCGCCCATCCTAGGCATTAATTTCCTTACAGGAGCCAAAACGGGTTCAGTAAGACGCGAAAGGTAGTACTTAACTTTTGCGATAGAACTGTTCGGCCCGGGTGGCACCCAGCTAAGCAAGACCTGAACGAGAATCACTATGCCATAGAGCTTGAGTAGAAAAACCAAGAAGGACTGGACGGGGCTCATGGTTGATTCCGCCTAAAAGTTGACCTTTTGGTCAAACCATCGACTTCCTCTTGAGCTACATCAACGTTCGAAGGGGTGAGAAGGAAAACCTGCTCTCCAACTTTTTTCATCTTTCCATCGAGGGCATACGTCACTCCAGAGCAAAAGTCCACGACCCGTCGGTAGAGCTCTTTTTCTACTCCTTCGAGATTCACAATCACCGGCTGGGAAACCTTGATGCGATCCCCAATGTCCTGGACGTCACTAAAGCGCGTCGGGTGGGCTATATGCATCTTTGGCTGGTCCCTTTGGCCGATTGGACGAATCACCCCCGTCCTATCCAGCGGACTCGAATCACCCCTCGTATCCAAGGACTTCGGTACGGTTGGGCGATTTGGTGCCTCTTGCACTGGAAAGACCTGCACCGTAGACGGCGGCCTTGGCGGCTCTTGGTCCAACTCCGGCTCAGAGATATCAAAGCGCTGTTCGGTTCGATACTGGGGCCTCCGAGGCGGCTCGTAGGACCTCCTCTCCGGCTCTACCCTCCTAGAGGGGGGCTCCGGATCTCTTCGCTGTTCCGTCTCAATATAGCCAGCATCTACGTCGCGACGCGAGTCGTAACCATATGGATAGCCGTCGCGTTCCATTCGTCTCGCTCCAGCACCATAAGATACGGGAATATCCATCTCCTCTTCTTCATCGCTGAAGCCGAGAAGGACCATAGCCCTATGCATAAATGTTCCCATTATCCCTAGCTCACTCCTTGACCAAGTCCGACGTCTCACCCCGGAACTATCCGCCCAGAAAACCCCTAATAACTACAAGCCCCAAACAAACTAATTTTTTGTCGACCTCTGGCCAAAAATTGCGCTCCCAAGGCGAACCATAGTTGCTCCTTCGGATACAGCAATCTCGAAATCATCACTCATGCCCATCGAGCACTCGGGCAGATCAAGATTGTCACACAGCACCCTCAACAGTCTAAAGACTTCACCCCTGGCTTTGGGATCGACAATCGGAGCAATAGTCATCAGACCTTCAATATTTAATTGCAAATTTCGTCCCAATTCGACTAACTCAAGGACCTTGTCCGAGGGTACACCCGATCGGGCCGGATCTGAATCGAACTTCACCTGTATTAAAACTGATCCTCTAAAAGCTAGTCTGTTTAACCTCTCCAGTTCCGAAGGCCTGCTTATGGTCTCAATTACGTCAGATACCTCGGAAATTGCCCTCAGCTTGTTCGACTGAATGTGGCCGATAAAGTGCCTGGTCAAACCTAGCAAATCCGAGCTTAGACGGTACTTGTCAACGAGTTCCTGGACGTAATTCTCACCTATATCTCGTACTCCAGCAAAATAGGCGGCTCTCGTCACTTCCACTGGAAAGCCCTTCGTAACACTGACGATTTTCACTTTTCCAGGCGCCGAAAGGGAGTCAATCTTCTCCCTCAAGTAGCCCAGTCGCTCCCTTATCACGCCCTCAAGTTCGGGGTCAACTCCATCGCGAGACAAAGGGCTAAGGTTGTTGTGCTTTAGACCGTCAGACTTATCCATCTACCATCAGGCTACCTAGCCACGGGCCTTTGACTACGAAGCTTGTCTGTCTTAATTCCGACCCATCCCCGCGATACGAGTTCAGAGTGTCGGTCTGATTCGTGCATTGATCATTAGTAAAATCAGCGCTTACACCGAGTTCGCTCAGTTCGTAAGAGATTAGCGCCCCTAAATCAAGATGAGAGCTCGCCAAAACGGTCCTGAAAGCCGAGTCACCATACTTCTTTTTGACCTCAGCTTTCGACGGACCCTCAAATTCATAGCATTCAACGCAAATGTGGGGTCCAACAGCGGCTTCAACATTGGCCGATGGATCACCCACTAGCTCTCTTATCGCCTTCACCGACTCTGCCAGGATGCCACCGACTATGCCCTTCCAGCCGCAATGGGCAATTCCTACTGCCCCTTTCGTCGAAAATGCAACCGGCACACAGTCCGCAGTCAGTACGGCAAGGGCAAAACTGTCCAGCCCGGTTACCAAGCCATCGGCTTCAACCGGACCAACGATTCGATCCCGTTCCACTATTCGTACTTGATTGGAGTGGTGCTGGTAGGCCCGCGCCAGTGCTTCGATTCCGCCGCCGATTCCGGTAACTTGAGTTATCAGCTCATCGTCGAAACACAATCCCGCCGGCCAAAGCTCTCTTTTTGGGGCGGGCGTCGAGTTGTCCAAGAAAAATACCGACGCCTGCTGGTTAGAGAAATCGTAACGCCATGCCACTTTCGCCGAGCTACCTCAAAAACGAAGGCACGTCGTCATCGTCATCGGGGTCAGTGTCAGCAACATTTATCGGCGTCGGACTCTGGTCAACCTTCTTCTCAGGGCGCAAAGTTTGCGAGGGCGAAGGAGCCGACGAAGCCTTGTGCTGGAACTTCGGCCGATGGGCGTCTTTGGATGCTCCGTTATTTAGTCCAGCGATCTCCAGATCTTTCCACTCTTCGAATCCGGCGGCAATAACGGTAACCTTCACGTCGTCGCCTAGGGTCTCGTCGATAACTGAACC
>JAJZCF010000036.1:3052-6013 GCA_021846265.1 Actinomycetes bacterium
GCCGATGGGCGTCTTTGGATGCTCCGTTATTTAGTCCAGCGATCTCCAGATCTTTCCACTCTTCGAATCCGGCGGCAATAACGGTAACCTTCACGTCGTCGCCTAGGGTCTCGTCGATAACTGAACCAAAAATAATATTGGCGTCCACGTCAGCGGCATCGTGGATGATGCTTGCGGCCTCATTCACTTCATACAAACCGATGTCAGGACCACCAGCGATATTCAGAAGCACTCCCCGTGCGCCCTCAATAGAAGCCTCCAAAAGGGGCGAGGTAATGGCTGCCCTGGCCGCATTGAGCGCCCTGGCTTCTCCAGAAGCCCGCCCGATGCCCATAATCGCCGAGCCAGCACCGGCCATAACCGTCCTCACGTCGGCAAAGTCTGTATTTATCAGTCCCGGCGTCGTGATAAGTTCGGTGATCCCCTGCACCCCTTGCAAAAGTACGTCATCGGCAAGCTTGAATGCTTGCAGCATCGAAGTCTTTTCGGTGGAAACTGAAAGGAGACGCTCGTTTGGAATAACGATCAGCGTGTCAACCTTCTCCTTCAACAGTTGAATGCCCTCTTGCGCTTGGACCGACCTTCTCTTGCCTTCAAAGTCAAATGGTCTAGTTACTACTCCAATGGTCAGAGCCCCTAGAGCTCGCGCAATCTCAGCGATAACCGGAGCACCTCCGGTTCCAGTGCCTCCACCTTCGCCTGCAGTAATAAAGACCATATCCGCACCTCGGATAGCCTCTTCAATCTCTCCAGCATGGTCTTCAGCGGCTTGCTTGCCAACCAAGGGTGCACTTCCCGCACCTAAACCTTTTGTGAGTTGACGGCCAATGTCAAGCCTGACATCCGCCTCACTCATCAGCAGTGCTTGGGCATCGGTATTGACGGCGATGAACTCAACCCCCTTGAGTCCTGCCTCTATCATTCGGTTGATGGCGTTGCCTCCGCCACCTCCTATACCAATGACCTTTATCACTGCGATGTAGTTCTGAGCATCGCTCGCCATGGCCCCAGCGCCTCCAAATCCGTTAAACTATGCGTCGAACCCGAGCGCCTCCGCCGGTCTCGATGGGTCACACGTTCGGTGTCTTGTAGATACTACTCAGGTGACGACCCCGGATTCGCATACTTGGTGCCCGAAATCAAAACCTATTTCAATTCAGAGGCAATATCTCGGCGGGAAGCATAAATGACAGAAATGGGATTCCAATTAAATTGCCCAAAAGCTTTCCTGTCGGCTATAAGCAAGTCGATCTAATCAGCAAATTTTTTTCTCCGTGCAGAAAAACTAAGGTGACGCTGGCTTATCAAAGAAACACCGCATACTCTTCGAGGTTGAAACCAACGAGAATCACCTCAGGGCGCAACACCTCTCCCGTCGTTTCTAGGACCCTTGTCTTGACGCTCGCCATCACCGCCAAAACATCCTTCGACAATCCACCCTTCTCTAACTGTATAAAGTTGGAATGTCTAGTGGATACTTCCGCCTTACCGACCCTCAAGCCCTTTAGCCCGGCACTTTCTATTAGCACCGCCGCTGGCACAGATGCGGGATTTTTGAAGACCGATCCCGAATTCTGTCCACCGGGCTGGTTTGCCCGTCGCCAAGCCACTATCTCCGATAGCCTTTCTTTGCAGATCTTAGGGTCGCTTTGAAATACTGAAACCTTAGCAGCTAGCACTATCTGGAACCTCGTGAGGCCGGAGTGTCGGTAACTAAAGTCCAGTTCAGAAGGCCCTAACCCCCTCAGTTCGAGACTGCGCAGATCAAATACGCTCACTTCATTTATCGTCTTCTCTACGCTAGACCCATGGCCGCCAGCATTCATCTTGACGGCACCGCCCATAGTCCCTGGGACACCTACCGCCCACTCAAAACCCGAGAGACCCAAGGCCGCCAATCGCCTTGAGGCTACTGGGAGGTCCATCCCTCCAGGAATTGAGCAAAGCCCTTCGCTGGCCTCAAATTCACCAAAACTGTTAGAGAGCTTGACGACGAGACCATTAAAACCATTGTCCGACACCAGAAGGTTTGACCCGTTTCCAAGAATTAGCAGTTCTGGTATGGCGACCTTTGTTAATGCCAAAGCCAGTTCTTCAATCTCAGCCATCGAATTTAGAGTCAAAAAAGCCCTCGCCGGACCTCCACTGCGGTAGGTGGTGAGAGAACCAAGAGGGGCATCAAGTAGTAGATTTGGTCCTAGTAGGGCCTTGAGATTCTTCGTCCAGTCGTCACTCTTTGGCACTTTGATGCTCTTTAATTTCCCAGTAAAGCGTCGTAATATCGCCAGCACCAAGGGTAACCACTAGATCATTGGGACGCACAACCTTGGCGACGCTGTTCGCCAACTCGGAGCGAGATGGCTGGTATAGTACTCGGTCATCTCCCAAAAACTCCTTGGCGGCCTCCGCCACGGCTAGGCCGGAGATGCCAGGAATTGCCGTCTCCCCCGCCGAGTAGACGTCGGTAACAATTGCAAAATCGCTACCCGCTAAAGCCTTTCCGAGCTGAAATGCGAGCTCCTTGGTCCGCGAGTAGCGGTGCGGCTGAAATACTGCGACCACCCGTCTCCCACCTCCAACCTGCCTAGCGGACTGGAGCGTTACAGAGATCTCCGAAGGAAGGTGAGCGTAATCGTCGTAAAATGGGGCTGAATTGAAGCTTCCTTTGGGCTGAAAGCGCCTCGCCACACCGGTAAAACGCGAAAGGGCAACCGCTACGGCATCCAAGGATACGCCGAGAAGGCTCGCCGCAGCGAGAACTCCAGAAGCATTGAGTACGTTATGTCTACCAGGAATGGCCAATCTGAGTTGTACAAGCCGCTGTCCGGCCCTGAATAGGGAAAATCTCGACCCATCATCAAAAAGCTCGAGTTCGTCGATCCTGAAGTCCGCTTTCGGGGAATAGCCATAGCTAAAAAACGGCGAACCCGTCGCGACCCTCATCGCTCCCCCGTCGTCCGC
>JAJZCF010000036.1:6113-17868 GCA_021846265.1 Actinomycetes bacterium
AGAAACGGCGTGATGACGTCTGCCGTTCGCTCAGTAGCGTCCAAAACAGCGAAACCAGAAATTGCCTCTGCCATCTTCGACAAGGTCTTTGGATCATCAGCCAACTCATTTATCGTCTCAGCCAATTTGGCCGGATCTAGCTCCAACTGGTCAATCACAAGAGCCCCGCCTGTCTGTGCTATAGCCTTAGCATTTTCGTTCTGATGGTCATCTGGCGCATTTGGAAGCGGGACAAAGATGGCCGGGGTTTTGAATGCAGCTAGCTCTGCAATAGTCGAGGCGCCGGAGCGGCAGATAACGAGATCGGCGGCGTAGATCAGCCAGTAAAGATCGGGGTCGTAAGCTCGAAGCTGATATCCAGGTCCAAAAAGATCTGCCCCCTCTGCGGCTAAATGTGACTTGTCGAAGTCTCGCTCGCCCGAAATATGTACGACGGATATGCCCTTTTTAAGCATGGGCACGAGGGAAACCATCAACTCATTCAGAAAAGTTGCGCCGAGTGAACCGCCAAAACATAGAACTACAAAGTCCTCGGCGTCGAATCCCAAAGTGGCCCTCACCTCCAACCTGGGAGGTGTCTGGCTCATAGATATCTCCGCGGCCTGCTTGCGCAGGGGATTGCCGATTACTACCGGCTTATTGGATCCGTTCTCATTCACAAAAAAAGGTGGTACGCA
This sequence comes from Actinomycetes bacterium, assembly GCA_021846265.1. Lineage (GTDB taxonomy): Bacteria > Actinomycetota > Acidimicrobiia > Acidimicrobiales > Acidimicrobiaceae > JABEUN01. The sequence goes on from JAJZCF010000036.1 coordinate 6,791, forward strand.
GAGTGCCTGAGAAAAGTTGGCGACAACTCTATTTGCCATTCCGAGCACGGCATTTTGTTCAATGGTCACCACTTGAGCGCCTTCAAATCGACCAAGTAGTGCTGGAAGCACCGAATAATAGCCCCCAAATGATATCACCACCTTGGGTCTCAGGGCCATCAAGGCAGGCAATATCTCGATCGTTGCTATCAGATTGGACCAGATCGACCTTACAATTCCCCATGGACTCTTCCTTGGGATACCCCGGCCCTTGAACTTTATTATCCGGTACCCACTCCCACGAAAAATCGAATCCTCAAGTCCTCGTCCAGAACCAACAAACGCTATCGCTGACTTAGCGACACCCCTACTTGACAGCTCGTCTGCAAGTGCAATAGCAGGCAGCATATGTCCAGCGGTGCCACCAGCGGCGATCACCACATCAGCTTGGCTCACCTACGGCTCCCAGTTCGAGTACCCTCCGGAGAGTAGGAAACTTCTCGCAAACGATTCCTCCTTCCGCTAAATCTATCTCCACCTTCAACTCTAAGAGATCCCGAACCACGACCACCCTTGCCCAATCTCTCACTTCGACCGGAACGACCCGAAGCAAAAGCCGACTTTGCCTTGCGATCCTTCAGCGACGAAATGACCCTAGCTATCAGATGGTCGAATGGGCCAACCGAACGGGATCTTCGGCTCGACATCCGGTAATTACCGACGTTCGAGTCCGAATTCAAAACAGCAAATTCAACCTTCGAGTTGCGCAAAGTGGCCCGAGCTAGCCCCAGGGCACACATCACAACTATGGTCGATGAACCCCCCGAGGAGATCAAAGGCAACGGAACCCCCGTAACGGGAAGGATTCCTTCCACGGCTCCAATATTCAATATCGCCTGACCACCTATCCAGCATGCCACCGAGCCGACGAAAATTCCATCGAAGCTCACTGCGGCTCGAGATGCGATCCGCAAGAGCGTGACGACCAGCAGTACCATCTGTAGAACCAGTACGAATGATCCAATTAACCCAAGTTGCTGGGCAACAACGGCAAATATAAAGTCTGAGCTCGCATTCGGAAGGTATCCCCAAATTGCCTGGCCTGCTCCTAGCCCGGTACCAAAGATATGTCCTGATGCAAAAGCCGCCAGAGATTGCACTTCTTGATAGCTAGCTCCGGTCCTTTGCGCCCAAGGATGCAAGAAGGACATCAATCTCTGAGCACGATACGACTGCCCAAAAGCGAAATAGACACCTAGCACTGACCCTAGCGCCGCAATCAGGACCAGCTGTTTCTTAGGTATGCCTGCGAGCGCCAAAGACCCAAAGGCAATCACCGCCACCACCATTGTCGTTCCCATGTCGGGTTCCGCCATGACCAAAAGGCCAATGACCGCGAGGATGATCATCACCGGCAGGGTTGATTCTCTAAAATTAAAACTTCTTCGCTTTGAGGAGAGGACCTTCGCCACGAAGAGGGCAAGCGCCAACTTGACGAATTCTGAAGGTTGGAACTGAAATGGACCAATAGGGATCCAGCGTCGAGCACCAAGCACGGAACGCCCGAGGCCAGGAAGTAGGACTACCATAAGTGCCAAGATTGAAACTAGAAGAATAGGAACCGTCCAGTTTCCGATCTGGGACGGTATTAACCTCGACGCAACGCTAAAGGCGACCCACCCTAGCGCGATCCAGATCATCCCCTTGATAAAAAGGGAAAGTGGAGAGGAGTGCAGAAGCAGGCTCGTCGTGTATGTCGTAGAAAAGAGCATTATCGCCCCAAATAGGCTGAGAAATGCTATTTGCCAGAACAATGATCGATAAAGATCTTCAGCGTCTGCATTTTTGCCAAAATACTTCCTCATTAGTTCCATGCGTCACCCCTCAGTGAATTGACCAGCCCACTAACGCAATCCTTAAAATCAAGACCCCTTTGCTCATACCCCGAATACCAATCAAAGGACGTCGCCCCAGGGGATAAAATCACATCACACTCATTGTCGCTCAACCCATACCCGGCACGAACAGCTTCTGCCATGGATTCAGCCCGAATGATCCTCGAAGACTCAAGCACCCCGGCAAAAAGTCCCACCAAATCGTCAGCCGACTCTCCAATGACAACAATTCCCGCCAGTTTCTCTCCTAGGCTCAGAAGTGGCTCAAAATCAAGCCCCTTGTTCCGCCCACCAGCAATCAACACGCATCGACCCAAACCCGAAAGCCCAGCTACAACCGAAGCGGGTGTGGTCGCCTTAGAATCGTTGATGAATCTCATTCCTTGAAATTCAGCGACTACCTCCATCCTGTGCTCTAGTCCTCCAAACTCGCAACAAGCGTACCCAATGGCATCCAGGGAGGCTCCGGACGAAACGGCACATGCCGAAGCGGCTAAAAAGTTCAAGATGTCATGCGGCAAGGCCTTCTTCAGGTCAGACTTCGCAGCAATCACTCCAATAGGCGAAATCAGCTCAGTCTCGGAGGCAAAAAAGTCGCCCTCCATGTTCCCGAAAGTAAAGGAATGGAAGCTTTCAGGTGTAGGTCTCCAAGCAAAATCGATAGGGATAATCCCAAAAGAGTCGGAGCCAAGGTTTTCGAGGATGCGAAGCTTGGCTTGAAGATAATTTTCAAATCCACCATGCCAATCGAGATGGTCAGGGGTCACATTTACGATCGCCGCCACGTCAGGAGCAAATTCACTTATGGTACTCAATTGAAACGAACTGGCTTCGACCACCGCCCAACCCTGAGCGCCAGCTAGCGACACCAGTGGGGTTCCATAGTTTCCGCATGGTATTGAGTTAAGCGAACTCTGATTAAGCATCGAGGAGACGAGGGTCGTGACGGTTGTTTTGCCATTGGTCCCCGTTATGGCGACGACACTCAGATCGGTCAACCTCCATCCAAGTTCTAGCTCTGAGATAACTGGGGCATTGAAATATCGAAATGCGATATGGCTTGGTCGTACTCCAGGCGAAACTACAACTACGCCGGGCCAGTCAGCGTCTATAACTTGGGGGATCTCTTCGCTTCGAAACACACCCACTGCAAAGCGACTTATCGCCAACTCCCTTAGGGTCGAATCGCCAGAATCTTCGACGATTATTACTTCCGACCCGAGGTCCTCGAGCACCTGGTGTGCCGCCTGGCCCGACACGCCGTAGCCAACGATCACCACTTTAGAAAGATCGAGTGGCGAGCCCCTCACTTGACAACCGTACCCAACGAGACAAAGTCAGCGTAGAAAACGCCGACGCCCAATGCGGTGAAGATCCCGGCGAGTATCCAGAAGCGAATTATCACCGTAGTCTCGGGCCAACCAAGCAGTTCAAAGTGATGATGAATTGGTGCCATCTTAAAGATTCTTCGGTGGAAGACTCTAAAGCTAAAGACCTGAAGAATCACCGACATCGTCTCAATAACAAAAAGACCACCAAGGATAAGCAGGAGGAAATCCAAGTTCATTAGCACACATAGCGCTCCGAGTCCCGCTCCTATACCCAAAGACCCAACGTCTCCCATAAAGATCTTTGCGGGTGGAGCATTGAACCAAAGAAATGCCGTCAATGCACCCGTCATCGACGCCGCTATTACGGCAAAATCAAGCGAGTCTTTAATGCCATAAAGACTCGCATGCCGGAACTGCCAATAGGCAATGAGTCCAAGTACCCCGAAGGTGAAGATAGAAGAACCGGTGGCGAGTCCGTCGAGTCCGTCGGTGAGGTTAACCGCATTTGACGAGCCGACCACAACTAGCACCGCAAAGACGATCCAACCTACTGAACCTAGATGGAGAGTAGCACTTCCCATTCTGACCAGGCTGACTTCAGAACCGTGACCGGCCCAAAACCTAGCAAGTAGAGCGAAGACTAGGGCGACTGCAAATTGACCAGAGATCTTCTTTGACTTAGAAAGTCCGAGATTCCGGTTCATCTTGACCTTTGAATAGTCGTCCCAGAATCCAACGAGTCCTGTTCCAAATATTACCGCTATTACGAGGATCCCTTGGCGCGTAAAGCTTACGCCTAGGTTGGCATGAGCAACTACATAACCGAGCAGTACCGCCGAGATGATAGCGATACCGCCCATGGTGGGAGTACCAGCTTTAACGATGTGCCTCTTCGGACCTTCTTCCCTAATTTGTTGACCAATGCCGCGCCTGGAAAGCCGAACCACCAACATCGAAGTCAGCGCGCCAGAGACAATAATGGCAAAAATCGACGAAATCAGAATAGCTATCAACTAAGAGACCAACCGAACTTGGATTTTAGAATCTGCCGAGCCACCTCATGGTCATCGAAGTGAGCCTCCTTACCTTGACTCCTCTGAGTTGTCTCGTGTCCTTTGCCTGCGATCAAAACAAGGTCACCTTCCTCGGCCATGTTGATAGCTAGCTCTATTGCGCGCTGCCGATCGAGCTCCAGTATCACCTCGGAGCCGGCGGCAATACCACTAAGAACTTCTCTCGCGATCTCCGCCGGGTCTTCGTTGCGCGAATTGTCCGAAGTAACTACGGTCGCGTCGGCTAGGGCTGAAGCGACGGAACCCATTTTTGGTCTCTTCTGCTTGTCGCGCTCACCACCGCACCCAAACACCACCAAGACTCTCTTGGGACTCAAAGTTCTACAAGCCAGCAATGCCGCTTCCAATGCCGCTGGCGTATGGGCATAATCGACAAAGACTGATATCGGCAGATCGTTCGCTATCAACTCCATACGACCATTTGGAGTACCTACAAGTGGGACCGCTTCTGACAATGCAGACTCATCACATTCCAGCGCCACCAAGGTCGTCAAAACTCCCAGGATGTTGTAGACGTTGTGTACCCCATTTAGCGGCGAAGATATGAGGTGGCCCCTCCAACTAAATCTGATCCCAGACCTATCTAGCTCGAGATTCTTGGTATCCCTAATTGAATATGGAATCAAATCACTCCGCTTGTCCAAAAGCACCTGACCATAGGGGTCGTCCTGGTTGACTATTCCCATTTCGGATCTAACCGGATCAAAGAGCATTGCCTTGGCCCTGAAATAGGTCTCCATATCGTGGTGGAAATCCAAGTGGTCCTGGCTTAAGTTCGTGAAAAGCGCCGCTTGAAAGGAGACCCCGTCGACCCGGTGCATTACCAACGAGTGCGAAGAGACTTCCATCGCTACGGCATCGGCCCCGGCGTCTTTGAACTCCCTTAGCTTGCGCTGCAGTTCTGGTGCCTCCGGGGTTGTCAGTCTTCCCCATAGCGTCCCAAGGGCGTCAGTTTTGACCCCAAGTGACCGCAAAATGGAGCTCAGCATATGGACGCTCGTCGTCTTTCCGTTGGTCCCGGTAACTCCGAGCACCGTCAACTCCTCCGATGGCTTCCTCCAAAGGGTCGCAGAAAGCAATGCAAGCTGGGCCCGAGGATTACCACTTGAAAGAATCACCTGCGGAATCTCGGACTCGACATGATGTTGGACGAACGCTACCGGAGCGCCTCGATCGTAGGCGTCTTTGACGTAGTCGTGGCCATCAAAATGGCTGCCCGCCAATGCAAAAAATGCGCTCTGCTGATCAGTCTCCCGGTGGTCCATCACCAAGGAATCGACCTCGGTATTTTCGATCGAACCGTTCGGGTCTACCAAGACGTATTCCTCAAGCGCCGTTATGAGTTCAGTTAACCTCAAATGCCTACCCCAACGATTGCAATTGGCCCTTAAGCTATTCCGCCGACATCCGGCTGCTCGAATTGGGCTCATTACAGGATGGGTGCAGCTGATCAAGCTTCACCTACCGATCCGAGCCTTGAGCCGAGTTGCCCTAGTCATAGAGATCGTAGTTGGGGATGAGCTTGGCGAGGTATTCCCGGGCGACTTGGCACCCCTTGAGGAGCTCAAAACAAAAGTCTGTGGCATCGGTGACTTAGACGGCTGAGTCACCACGTTCGAAGTCACCTTCAATGTAGCCTTTAGCGTCTTTGCAGCACTTTGGGCCGCTACCTGCGTCGGCGACAATACCTCTCCGCTAGGAGTCACATGGTACTTGGCTAAGGCGTAGGACATTATCTGCGAAAACACTGGGGCCGCTACCTCTCCACCATATATCTGTGTCGGCTGGTCGAGCATCACTATTGCCGAAAGAACTGGGTGCGAAGCCGGGGCAAAACCTACGAAAGTGGCCCAAAAAGCTCCCGGTTGATATCCACGTTTATTCGGGTAGGGCTTCTGGGAAGTGCCGGTTTTTCCAGCAACCTTATAACCCGGGATCGCAGCGGCTGGCGCCGTACCCATCGCGCTCACAGCATTCTCAAGAAGACTTCTCATGGTCTTAGCGATAGGCGCAGAAACGATCCTCTTTGACTGGGGATAGCCGGGCTTGATAGTCCGCCCAGAAGGGGTAGTAATGGCCTTCACCAACTTGGGCGAAGTCATGACCCCTCCGTTGGCAACCGAGTTGTAAGCGTCCAGAATCTGGAGCGGGGTGAGGGCCTCATCCTGCCCGATCGGCACCGAGCCGATAGCCGTGCCCGACCACCTGCTTAGCGGGTCAAGAAACCCCTGCGACTCACCGGGAAAGTTAAGTCCTGTCGGCAAACCCCAGCCAAATCGTTGCATCGAAGCCGTAATGATCCGCTTCCCGAGCATTTTCGCTATTTCTATGGTGCCGATATTGGAACTCTGCCCAAGAATCTGTCCCGGCGTAAGCTGCTCCGTCGGATGGACCTCGGCGTCATGAAAGAGCGATCCGTCGATCAACATATGATCCGGGACCGTCAAAACCGACGATGGCGTGATTACCTTTTTCTCAAGCGCAGCGGTAAAGGTTGCCAACTTCGCTACAGACCCTGGTTCATAAACGGTCGTAACCGCCAGGTTGGATGGTGCTTCCTCAGGTAGTGCCCTCGTTGAGCCGACTGGAATTGCGACGTTCGCCTGGGTGCTCTGACCCTTAGGCGATGGCGCCGCTATGTTCGCCATAGCCAAAATGTCGCCCGTCTTCACATTCATCACTACTGCGGTTCCCGATATCGCCTTAGTAGCCTGGATCTGCGCAGCAAGTGCATGCTCTGCCACGTATTGTAGGCTCGAGTCGATAGTCAACTGTATGCTGTCTCCGGCCCTCGGGGCTTTGTATTGAGTAACCCCATCCGGTAGCGGGAGTCCGGCGACCGAAACTTTCATCGCTTCAGATCCGGACTTCCCCGCCAAGATTGAGTTGTATTGGTATTCAAGGCCAGAAATTCCCAAACCGAAGGAGTTCGTCTGCCCAATGACTGGTGAAAGAAGTGGACCAGCGGGATATACCCGTTTCATTTCGGAAATTAACGACACCCCATTCAGCTTCCCCGAATTGATCTGGCTTTGAACTAGCGAAGCCTCGCTGTTTGGTATCAATCTCGCTAAGTAGGCGAACTGCGTCGGTTGAAGCAGCGAGGTCCGTATCGAGAGGTCAGAAATTCCAAGATCCGCGGCTAGCAGGCTGGCCTCAGCCACCGGGTCGGTTACTAAGAGTGGGTCTGCAACCACGCTTTTTCTGGGAACACTCAAGGCCAAAGGATCTCCACTGGAATCGGTAATGGTTCCCCTTGCTGCCGGGATGGCGAATGAAGCATAGCTTTCGGATTGAGCCATGTTGGAGTAGTGCACCGACGGACTTAGCACGATCTCATAGAGCCTCGCGGTCAATAGTGCCGATATCAGAATAAAGACAGCTACAAAACCATTCAATCTTGCTTTTGGTAAAGTCCAGTGCCGTTTACCCCTTGAATACCCTCGCCCCTCAGCCATGGCTAGGACTAGCGCTAGGAGGCAGTTGAGTTGTATCCGATCCCATTGGCAACGGAAGCTGGGTTTCGGCGACCGGAGCAGGAAGGATTAATACCTTCGTTGCAGGAGCCACATTAGAACTGGCCTGCACCTTGACAGTGCTTGGGAAGACCATGTTGAGCTTTGATGAAGCGTAGCTAACAATTCGGCTCGGAGACTCAAGACTCGAAGACTCAAGGAGTAGCTGTTCGTGAGTGCTCTGGGCGGTCGCTGTCGCCTGTTCCGTAGCGATCAATTGCATCTGATATGTCGCCATCTGCGAACGAGCCCACACAGTGGCTAAGAGTCCACCACCTATGAGCACCAAAAAAAGAGCGGGCAAAATACGCCTAGGAATCGAGATCGAGTGCTTCGATGTAACAAGAACTTTAAGATCAGGTTTTTTTGCAGCCTCTCTAGGCGGAACGAAGGGGTAAGCCCTTTCATACTCCGGATCGTAACTAGCCTCTCTAAGGGCGTTCCAAGGAGCGTATGCCACTATTCACCTCCGGTGATCTGAAAAGCCCTCAGTCGAGCGCTCCTCGATCGAATATTCGTCTCCGCCTCACTCTTTTTTGGAAGCTTTGCCCCTCTGGTCAGCACCACGCCCCTAGATATCGCCCCGCAGACGCAGCCGAGCACCTTTGGACAGCGGCACCCACCTGTAGATGCTTCCAAAAAACGGTCTTTAACAACCCTGTCCTCTCCTGAGTGATAGGAGAGGACGACAATTACGCCACCCGGCATGACTAGGTCCAGGGCCTGCGAAAGTAGCGAATCGAGTTCTTTTTCCTCGTCATTCACAACTATTCGAAGTGCTTGAAAGATCCTCGTCGCAGGGTGGATATGGCCCTTTCGAAAATGAAATGGAACGGCCTTTTCCACTAATCCTGCGAGCTGGGCGGTCGTGTCAATAGGTCTATTTCTGACAATCGCCTCGGAAATCCGCTTGGCATGCGGCTCATCTTGAGAGTAGAACAGCTCTACCAGTTCATCGAAGGAAGCGCCGTTTACAATCTCACTTGCGGTAAGGCTTGATCCCGAGGGCCCCATTCTCATATCCAATGGTCCATCTGCCCGAATCGAAAATCCCCTTGTGGGATCGTCGAACTGCATGGAGGAGACACCTAGATCGGCAAATACTGCCGACACTCCCGCCTCCGCAGCTGAAAAACCTTCTCCTTCAAGCTTGGCAATCTCAGCACTAAGGCCAGAAAACCTAGACAACGCCAGCCGATATCGTCCAGCAAATCGTGCAAGTCGTCCTTCGGCAATTTCGAGGGCTCTTAAGTCACGATCCATGCCAAGTATCTGAGACCCTTCAATCGACTCCAATATCGCCGACGAATGTCCACCAAGTCCAACCGTGACATCGACTACCAGGCCTAAAGGTGCGCTAGAAATGTAGCTAAGCACCTCTTCGACCATCACTGGCGAATGGGTGAATGAAAGACCCACCGGCTCCTTGGTCACATCTAGGCGTTCGTCTTCTGGTGTTTCCATCAACGCCCCCCTGTCTTATAATGCGACCAGACCTCGGGATCCCAAAGCTCTACCGTCCCAACGGCGCCATGCACGGAAACTTCCTTGTTCAGCGACGCGTATCGCCTCAGATTTGCAGGTATTGCAACGCGACCCAGCTTGTCAATCTCACACTCAAATGCTTCTCTGGCCCACGAGCGCACGAAACGCCTAGTCTCGTCATCCGCCCACTGGTCATTGTTAATATTTGATGCGAATCCAAAAAAGTCCTCTGGAAGCCACACCGCCAAGCAGGGATCTCCGAATTGAGATTGAGCCACGAAACAGCGGTCTTCAAAATACGCACGGAATTTCGCCGGAAGGGTGATTCTCCCCTTCACGTCGAGGCTGTGCTCGAAAGCACCAAAAAACCTCGCTTCGAATTCCTGCCTAGACCACAACTTTGCCCACTCGCCCCTTTAAGATCCGCCACCAAACTTGTCGTAAAGCCCAATCCGTCCATTTCCAGCTGGACTCCGAAGGGCTCTTGATCTCCACTTTCATCCACAGTAACCCCTTTTAACCCACCATGCCACAATTTTCACGACATTTTGTGGTCTCGCCGCCACAAAATCAAAAATTTCCCCACGCTCAGCAATGCTTTGGGTCAACTGTCCGATCGCGCCAGTTGCAATTGGCAAACAAAGGTGTCCAAAAAATGAGACACAAACCGTCAAACAGCCCCTAACTTGGCCTATCCATCCCGAGACTTGTATGGCCGAGCGGGAATCATCGCGCTCCCGTGGTAGCAGGCAAACTCCTGAAAGTTGGCCCTTCCAAAATAAGAGCGGAGTCCACCAAGGTCGTACTAATGCGCAAGGCTGACGCCAGAGTGAGAATTGCCGACGATAGTCAGGCATCCATTGAAGAATTTAAAGGCACCTACCTGCGCAGTCACCCAACGTTCAAGCGCCTGGCTCCCTAGCTTTACGGCATAGCCACCGGAGCACGGTTGCCCGTATGAAGGCTGCATCTGTTGCCGCATTGAGGTTACCCAGCAAAAGTAAACACCTGTTATGCCGCCCGTGCCACTTCCTGCAATGCTTGTGCGAAGTCAATGGGACTTGTGTTTTTGTTCTTCTCACACCTGCGAGTGGTGTTGTACCAATTCACATACCACTCAATCCCCGTGCGGAGTTCTTCCATGTTTGAAAAGACGTGTCGGTAGAAGTACTCGTTCTTGAATATCGACCAGAACGTCTCAGCGGTGGCATGGTCAAAGCACGAGCCGGTCTCACCCATTGAACGGATGATCTTTGCCTTGTCACACAGCTCTTTCACCTTGTGATCGCTTAATTGGCTTCCTAGGTCCAAGGCCTTCGTCCGCGCGCTGCGCAAATGCGGCCTCGTCGGTTCGAAGGAACAAGTCGCTTCAGCCGGCGACGACGCTGCGAAGGAGTCGTTTAAATCGCTGTTACAGAACAACTTGCTCGACAGTCGACCCTGAGAAACGAGAGAGGAGTTGTAGCTAGCGATCGTCACCTGGATCAAACGGACCTATCACCGTCGCCGTCGCCAACGTGCGCTCGGAATACTCACGAACCAGGAAGGTGAGCGGAGTGCGCGTTGCATGCAAGGAATCGTGCCCGAGGTGACTGAGCCTCAAAGAGCACAGCCGACGCGAGACCACCGCCCGTCGGTGAGTCGCCAGCGTATCGTAGACGCGCAACGCGGACAGTGCAAGCCCTCAGACCAACGGAGCCAGCAGAGGCAAGCGATGTCGTTGGAGAACCGGCGCAGCAGGTCGACGTACGAGCCTGAGTAGTCCCTGCCCGCCACCGGTCTCCTCTGGAGCATCGCATA
>JAJZCF010000037.1 GCA_021846265.1 Actinomycetes bacterium
GGAACTACCCGGATTTTGATCCGCACTTCACCCTCGGTGCGAAAAGGATATGAATCCTGCCCAAGATACTTCTTCGCCATTGCGTCGATATGTGCATCAGCATCAGTTGTATCGAATTCTCCCTCGCCGGTCACAGAGACCCACCGGTAGGGTTGCTTGGAATCAACAACGCAAATCGAGACGTACTTAAATTGCTCAATGTTGCGATGCTTTTTTCTACCCACAGAAGTATTGACAATGACAGCTTCTCCATCAGTATCTACCCAAGTGGGTGTAGAGTGCAGCGTGCCGTCGGGATTAATGGTGGTTACTATCGCGATTTGGACCTCTTTTAGCAGCTCAATATCTGCATCGGTTAATTTCGTAGCCATTTTTCCCCTCAAAGTCTCTGTTTTCAGAATATCGAATAATTCATCACTCCGGATGTGCAATTGACGATATTTAGCCAATTTTTAGACTAAAAGGCTACTAAAGGCTAAAGGTGAGCGGGTCGACCAGACTGGGGGTCAAAGAAGTGTTAGATTCTGCAAGGTTGTTTTTGCTATAGCTAGGAGAAGAGGCGTGAAACTCGGTTTGCAGCTCGGATACTGGTCGTCCGGACCTCCGGTGGGTGCGGTAGAGCTAATTTTGGCCGCCGAGGATCTTGGTTTTGATTCGGCGTGGACCGCAGAGGCTTATGGGTCCGACGCTCTGACCCCATTGGCATGGTGGGGATCGCAGACTACAAGGATTAAATTGGGAACTGCGATCATGCAACTATCGGCGAGGACACCAACCGCTGCCGCAATGGCTGCGCTGACGATGGACCACCTGAGCAGCGGGCGATTCATAATGGGAATTGGCGCTTCGGGCCCTCAGGTCGTTGAAGGCTGGTATGGTCAGCCCTACCCGAAACCATTGCTTAGGACAAGAGAATACATAGAAGTAGTTCGTTCGACGCTGAGGAGGGAAGGCCCAGTAGTCCACAGTGGCGAGTTCTATAACCTTCCACTTCAAGGCGGGTCTAATTTGGGTAAGCCCCTGAAATCTACGGTTCATCCTCTGAGAGCGGATCTTCCAATATTTATGGCCGCCGAGGGCCCAAAGAATGTCGCTTTGGCTGCAGAGGTTGCGGACGGTTGGTTTCCCTTTTGGTTTTCACCAAGTTCCGACGCCTTCTACCGCAAAGCCCTCGCCGAAGGATTTTTCGCCCAGGCGGTAGCGAATAAGGCCGAGAAATTCGAAGTGGCCTGCCCGACTATGGTCGCTATCGATGATGACGTCGAGGCGGCGGCGGACAAGATTCGGCCTCTTATCGCCCTCTATGTCGGGGGAATGGGGTCAAAGTCGGCAAATTTCCACGCCGATGTTTTTGTGCGGATGGGCTATGAGGATGAGTGCCACAGGATCCAAGAGGCCTTTTTGGCTGGAGATAAGGCAGGGGCAAACTCGCTAATCCCGCTGAGGATGGTTGAAGATGTTGCTCTCGTAGGTCCAAAGGAGAAGATCAAGAACGATCTTGAGCGGTGGGAGGAGACGGTAATTACGACACTGGTCATCGGTGGAGACCTCAACCTGATCCGTACCATGGCGGAGCTGGTCTTAGGCTAGGCCGACGGGATCAAAGTCTGCTTATTTCCACCGGTAGAGGTGCTCTGGCCTTCCAGTAGCTCCGTATTTGAGGGTAATATCGACCTTGCCTAGCCGAGCGAGGTATGAGAGGTATCGCTGGGTAGATGTCCTTGAGAGGCCGCTTCGCTTAGACACCTCTTCCGCAGTGAGGTCTTCTTTCGTTTGACGTAGGGTCTCGACCACTATTTCTGTGGTGTGCGCCGAATGGCCCTTTGGCCTCGGGTCCTCGGGGGTAGATCGGATGGAGAGCCAGAGTTTGTCAATCATGGCCTGGTCAACTTCTTCTACGGAGTCGACTTCCTGCCTAAAGATTCGGTATGAATGAAGTCTTTCCGTGAGGCTAGCCGAGTCAAAGGGCTTCGTGATGAAGTGGATCGCACCAGCTTGCATGGCCGTTCGAACGCTTGCGGTGTCTTTTGCCGCGCTAACAACGATAACGTCTGGTCTGGGGGGCTCCATCTGATTAAGCCTTGACAGCACTTCCAGGCCAGTTATGTCGGGCAAGTATAGGTCCAAAAGTACGAGGTCTGGATGGTTTTGAGCGATGAGGTTAAGTGCCTGCGCACCTGAAAAGGCATGCCCTTGTACCCTAAATCCGACTACCCGTTCCACGAAAGTAGAGTGGATCTGGTTGACGCGATAATCGTCCTCGACGACGAGCACATTTATGTCGCTCGAATTGTCTTTTACTTTGGTTGTGGGAACCATGGTTTAACTCTAAGGCCCATAGCTAGAGTCCTGATCTATTTTGATGTCGGCTGATTCGTTCTGCTCTTGTGGTCTACCAACTGACGCTTTCTTGGTAGCCATCGCCCTCTTAGGTTTGGCCGGACCCACAGAGAAGGGCATGACGATCCTGAAATAGGCACCCGGGGTGTTTGAAACCTCGATACTCCCTGATGACTTCGACACGACCTGTTTAATCAGTGCGAGACCTAATCCCCGCCTTGCTCCATGGCGGGACTGTTTCGTCGAAAATCCGTCGACGAACACGTCCTCGCGAAGTTCGGCGGGAATTCCGGGGCCTGAATCCTCGACCTCTATCACCAGGTCCTGCTCGAGGTTCGTAAGCTTGACACGGACCCAACCAGGATCACTACTGTTCCATCCGACCTGCAGAGCTGGAAGCGCCGCAGCGTCAATTGCATTGTCTATCAAGTTCCCGAGCACGGAAAGTATTTCCGCTGGATTGACTATTTTGGCGTCCAAGTGCGTCGTCTCGTCGACTATTAACTTCACGGACCTTTCTGCCGCAGCTGCGCCTTTGGCAAATATCAGTGCCGTTACCATAGGGTCCTTCACCTGATCGGCAAGTCTCGAGGAGATTGTGTCCTGAATCAACGAGACGTCACGGGCGAATGCGACCGCTTCATGCGCCTCTCCAATCTCTATGAGTCCGATAATAGTGTGAAGCTTGTTTGAGAACTCGTGCGCTTGGGCCCTAAGGGTCTCGGTCATCCCGACAAGTGAATCGAGCTCTTTCAGGAGTCCTTCTTGCTCGGTTTGATCCCGGATTGTAATTACGTAGCCGAGACTCCGCCCCTCCTGCTTTACTTCGATGTTGTTGATAATCAAAACGGAATCTCCGACAACGATCGGCAGATCGGACCCGGTAATTTGCTGAGCCAGGACCGCTTTGAGCCGAGACCCCCTCACTAATACCGAAAGAGGGCGTCCGGTGGAGTGTTTAGGGAGGTTTAGCAGGCGCTGCGCTTCATTGTTGAAAAACCTGATCCTGCCTTCACTGTCGAGACCAATGACCCCTTCGTAGATCCCTTCAAGTAGCGCTTGTTGTTCCTCAATGACTGAGGCAAGTTGAGTCGGGGACATTCCGAGTGTGGCTTCTCTCAGTTGCCTGCCTGCAATGGACATGCCAACTCCAGTAAGCGCAAGGGTCGCCAGAATTGCTACCCACAGCTTCCAACCAGATCCAGCGAGAATCTGGTAGAGACTTTCGCTGGAGGTGGAGACTACGAGGTCGTACCCTGGCAGTTTGCCCAAAGACTCGAGCTTGCCAATGAAAGCGATATTGTCTTGTGACTTAGATCCTTGACAAATGGACGAGACGTTAGGGTCCGTGGCAAGCTGGTTGACCGGAGTACCGCTTTGATAGCCAAAGGAGTATTTTGCGCTCTGAGCAGCAGAGCTATCGGTACCGCCTAGAGATATTGAACCGGCGGTGGGCGGCAGGATCCTTGAAACTTCGAAGTCCGGAAGATAACCAAGGTTCAGGTGAAGATCTCGGCAGAGTAGGCCCAATGAATCGACAGTGTTGGACCCCAGCTGGGGAGGCTTAGTCCGATTGCTTTTTGGATCGGTTCCAATTGGACCGATTTTCGGACTTGCAAGGGCATAGGCGGTGTAGAGCTGGCGTTGGGTCTTCTGGGCCAAGCGAGACGATGCGACCGATGCGACCATCACTATCGAAATACTCACTGCGATGACCGCCAACGCTGCGATGGTAATTCCCAGCCTCAGCCTTAGGTTTCTCGAGTCCTTTTTTATCTCGTTTTGGCTGTTCACCTGCTCCCCCAAGACAAAAGGCTAGCAAGTTCTTAACCTTTTGCGAGTTTTTCTCGTTCGGAGGACGAGCAGGGATTAATGGGATTAAGTGAATGAATGGGAAAAAGTTAGTGAAATTGGTCACAAGCTCTCTACCTTTTAGTCATCTAGTAGTAATTACTTATGCAATTTTTGTTGGAGAGTCAATTTGTGTCGAGGGAGTTGGAACTTAAGCCAAATCACCTCGTAAAGCTGGCGCTAGTCGAAGGACTTGGAGACTTGGGGGCATGAGTCTATTTTTTTTGACGTTGGGATTCGGGCTGGTGACAGCGTCGGTTCTTTCGCTTTTATCCGTGGGATTAAGTCTGCAGTTTGGAGTTACTAACTTCGTTAACTTCGCTTATGGCTCTTATCTGTCCGCCGGAATGTTGTTTACTTGGACGTTTTCGGCCAAGTTGCATTTTCCGTTCGTGTTGGCGACGGTGTGCGGGGTCATACTTACGGCGATCTTGGCTTTGATAGTCAACGAAGTCGTCTTCGAGCCCTTTGCAAAGAGGCGCAAGAGTATCTTCTATATGCTCATTGTCACCTTTGGCCTGTCGCTGTTGCTTGACTCGATTCTTCAGATCTTCTACGGCGTGGGCTTTGACAAGTTCCCAATCAAGCAGAGCGCAGCGATCAAGATCGGGCCGTTCGACTTCACAGGCGTCCAGCTTTTGATCATTTTGGTCGCGGTTGTATCGATGGTTGTGATCCATCTCTTATTGACCAGGACCTCTCTTGGCAAGAAGATGCGCGCCATGTCAGACAATCCTGACCTGGCGAAAATTTCCGGGATTGATACCAAGTCGGTCACTAGGGCGACGTGGGCTATTTCCGGAGCACTCGCTGGCCTGGGAGGAGTAGTGCTGGCTCTAAATACTGTCTATTTCGAGACAACTACGGGCGATAGCTTACTTTTCGTAATATTTGCCGCAGTCATTCTCGGTGGAATTGGACAGACCTACGGTGCGATGCTCGGTGCGTTGGTGATCGGAGTAGTCACCGAGGTGTCAGCGGTTTGGGTTTCTTCAGCCTACAAGACCGACGTGGCCTTTTTGATACTCGTGATCATGCTGCTGGTTAGGCCTCAGGGGATTATAGCTTCCCAGGGCAAAGCGTAAGGAGGCCGTAATGAGTGGCAGATACGAGACTTTTGAATACTTTGGGGGAAGTGAAAATTGGATATAATACTCGGTTATGTGACGACCATACTGGTCTTCTTCTTTACTTACAACATCTTTACCCTCGGCCTTAATATTCAGTTTGGCTACACGGGTATCTTGAACTTCACGGTAATCACCTTTATGGCGATCGGTGGTTATGTTGCAGCAGTACTAGCGATGCCGAAGGCTCCGGCTGGAAGCGGGATCTACTACATACTCGGGCTCAATCTTCCTTGGCCGATTGCGGCCCTTGGGGGAGTCTTGGCCGCAGGCCTCCTCGGGTACCTGATTGGTCAGATAGCCCTCAAGAGGCTAAGGAGCGACTACCTTGCCATCGTCACATTGGCAACTGGAACCTTGCTCTACGGTCTGATTGGTAATGGGACATCGATCTTTGACGGATGGCAGGGCCTGTTCAACGTGCCTCAGCCCTTCGCCGGCTTTAGGACCTGGACACCGCTTGGCTATTCAATCTTCTTCACCATTGTGACCGCCGTAATCTTCGTTTTCCTCTGGCTCTTTGCTAATCGAATCTACAAGTCTCCGCTAGGCCGTGTCATGCGAGCTGTCCGTGATGACCAAGACGTTGTCGAAGCATTCGGCAAAAACACTTTCAAAATCAGAATGACGGCGATGGTTCTTGGGTCGATGTACGTCGGTGTCGGTGGAGTCCTAACCATCGCATATATAACCGCTCTTTCCCCAGCTGGATGGACCACAGGTGAAACCTTTGTAGTCTGGGCTGCACTTCTTGTCGGTGGCCGAGGGAATAACTTCGGGGCGATCGTGGGGTCCTTCTTGGTCGCGGTCGTGTTCAACGAGGCGACTAGGTATCTTCCCCAAATACCCGCACATCCCAATCTGATTCCAGATATCCGTTATGTCCTGATCGGTCTCGCGGTGATCCTCTCGGTTTACTTCAGGCCGCAGGGAGTGTTCCCGGAAAAGAAGAACACCTTCTTTGAGGTGCCGCTAGGCGACAATTCGAAGACGATAGAGGAGCACCTCGCTGGTGGCCTGTCCAAGGTTGGAGAGCAATAATGGCGACGATTTCAAATGACCCATCGACTCAGGTGAATGTGGCTTTAGAGGTCGAGTCACTCAAGAAGAGCTTTGGTGGCGTGGCTGCGGTAGATGGTGTCAGCTTCTCGGTGGAGAAGGGTACGATCACCGGCTTAATTGGACCTAATGGCGCCGGAAAGTCGACGATGGTCAACCTGATCTCGGGAGCGCTCAAGCCAGATTCCGGCCATATTCGATTGGATGGGCACGAGATTGGCGGGCTAGAACCACATCAGATCGGAGCCAGAGGCCTGATCAGGACCTTCCAGATATCGAGGGAATACCCAGACATGACGGTCATGGAGAACCTTATTGTCTCTGCCGCCAACCAGGGTGAAAGATTGATCAATGTCTGCTTCAGGCCGTCTGTCGGTAAAAAAAGAGATCGTGAACTCGTGGAGCGGGCCCTTCATACCTTGGTAACTTTTGGCCTCTACCCGTTGCGCAACGAGTACGCCCGCAACCTATCAGGTGGACAGAAGCGACTTTTGGAGTTATCGAGGGCGGTAATGGCCGATCCAAAGGTTCTGCTGCTCGATGAGCCGATGGCAGGAGTGAACCCGGCGCTTATTGAGAAACTTGGCGAACATATCGTAGGGCTGAACAAAGAACTCGGGACGACCTTTGTGCTCGTGGAACACAACTTGGAAATAGTCGAGAAGATCTGCTCGAAAGTCATAGTGGTAGCTCTTGGAGCGACCTTAGCCGTTGGAACGATGGCTGAACTTAGGAAGAATCAGGCCGTCGTGGAAGCGTACTTAGGGGGTGACGTTCGTGAGCGTGTTGGTAGTTGATCGCCTCACAGCGGGTTATGGTAAGAATCCGATCGTTTGGGATATCAATCTCCAAGCGAAGGTCGGACAAGTAGTAGGGATCGTTGGACCTAATGGCGCCGGGAAGTCGACGCTTCTGAAGGCCATTTTCTCGATGGTGCGTATCGATTCGGGTAATATCCGGCTCGACGAGACTGACGTCACCGGGCGCGCCTCTTACTTACTAGCCAGATCGGGCCTTGCCTATGTTCCTCAGGTCCAAAATGTCTTCGCAACCATGTCGGTGGAGGAGAACCTGGAGCTTGGCGGAATGATGAAGAAGGCGGAATTGAAGCGGAGAATTTCAGATGTCCTTGAAATTTTTCCGGACCTTCAGGTTGCTCGAAATAAGAGGGGTGGAGACCTTTCGGGCGGGCAGAGAAACATGCTGGGAATGGCGAGGGCGTTAATGGCTGAACCCAAAGTAATACTCCTCGACGAACCGACGGCTGGCCTCTCACCGATCTATGTTGACGTCGTTTGGCAGCAAGTCAAAAGGATCGCCGAATCAGGCACATCTGTCGTGGTTGTAGAACAGAACGTTGATAGAGCGATTAGTTCGTCCGATTGGGTTTACGTATTGGTCGCCGGCCGCAACAGGGTCGACGGTCCAGCCGCCGCAGTAGCCGAGCTTGAGCTCGGAGAGATCTTCCTGGGGGCAGTTCAGGCAGCGAATGAAGAAGAGGGCTTGCTCCAGAAAAATTGAGCTTGTCTTTATCCATTCCTGTCGGGATGCCAGGGGGGGGAGATGAAGATGGCGAGCCTGGAGGCGCCGTTTTCAGGGTCTAGTTCCAGGGACGGTAAATGTATAAAAAGATTAGGAGGACCTATTTTGGGGCGATTAAAGCCATTTAGCCGTTGGCTAGGTGCAGTCGGGGCTCTCTCTATGGTGTTGGCAGCTTGTGGGGGATCCTCTAGTTCTTCATCATCTGGGTCAACGACCACAGCGGTGCCAAAGACTATTACTGTCGGAGAGCTTTTGCCCATGTCGGGTGCTGAGGCTTTCGTCGGACAGTGGTTCGATCATGGGGTTAAAGCTGGGATTCAAGCGGTTAATTCCTCTGGAGGAGTGATGGGCGCCAAGTTGGTGCCGGTCCTTGAGGACACAGCTGGCGATCCCGTGGATGCAGTTACCGCTTGGCATACGTTGCAGTTGCAAAAGCCAGCATTTGTTATGGGACCATCATCTTTGGAGATCATGGGTGTCATAAATGACTTCCAGAACGCGAAGGTCGTGGACATGATGGAGGGTGGCACAACACAACTCGACAAGATGCAATACTCGTACGTCTATAGGGTGTTCCCTTCAGACTCGGCGCTGCTTGCAGCCGAAGCATACTATGCGGTGAAGCAGGACCACTGTACGCGAGCTTCATTGCTCTATACGGCGGATGCTAATGCACAAGCGGAAGTTCCGGCGGTCATTAGGGCGTTCAAGGCATTAGGCGGTACGATCCTCGCCAATGAGCAGATAACAGCTGGACAGTCATCGTATTTGACTGAGGTTACGAAGGCTTTCGCCCAAAACCCTCAGTGCGTATTTTTCCATGCTGATCCTCAGACGGCGGCGACCGAATTTGCCAACGTCCGCCAGCTGGGACATATGAATGTAAAATTCATCACTGGCGATACTGGAGCTTCATTACAGCTAGCTCAAGCCTTTGGCCTTTCTGATGCGTCCAAGTATATGGTGGGAATGGGTGCTCCGGCCGCATATCCGCAATCCCAGGCCGCATTTTTGAAGGCTTACGAGGCAGTTTGGCATACTAACAAGCCATTGCCAGCGTCACCAGCTATGTATGACGGAGTAATTATTTCGGCATTAGCAATGACTGCTGCGCATTCGACTAATCCAGTCGTGTGGCGACCATTTATCAAGAAGGTCGCTAACGGTCCTGGTATTCCTGTGTACACATATGCACAGGGAGTAAAGGAGCTAAACGCCGGCAAGTCGATCAACTACCAGGGAGCGTCTGGTAACGAGAACTTCAATAAGTATCACAACGTCTTCTCTGATTTCACGGTTGTCCAGTTCGACACGAGTGGCAATATGCACACAATCGACACGGTGACGGCTGCTCAGGTGGCGTCTACCTACTAATTGCAATTTTCAATGTAATCATTCAGTTGGGCCGATTGTAGGTTTAGTCGGTCCAACTGGATTCAACTTTCCCCTGGATAACGTGCCAAAAGCCCCTTGTGGGCTTTTGGCATTTAATCACCGAAATTGAATGAGGGACTAGAAGTTTCTGGCCTTAGCCACGAGCAGACCCAACCTCCCAGTGTGAAGCTCCGACAGCAGTACTCAAAGGTTGCGCGGATTATCTCCCGACTATTCGAAACGTATCAGCGGACTTTGGACAAGCTTCAACCCAGGTTAATGACCTATTGCTAACTCCCGCTCGCCATTTCGTGCGGTGCTCTCTCGGGTCCACCAGCGGCAAAACTGTTTTGGTGGCTCGGATTGACCACCGAGGAATGTTCGATTCGTATTTCCGAGACCCTTTGTTATCTTGTATGCCCCCTCCAATGGGGCGAAGGGGGCATACATTGACTCATTGATGAAACTACGGAGTAATCTCTGACGCGGACGAGGTCGAGCGTTCTTTTGCCCTTGTGAGCCGATTGATTGCAGATAGGTAAGCCCGAGCCGAGGCTTCTACCACATCTGTGGATACGCCGCGTCCTGAAACTCGAGAGCCATTCTGCTCCAGCTGTATTACGACGTCTCCTAGGGCATCGATTCCACCGGTCACCGAGGAAACATTGAAACCTACGAGCCTGGCGTCTGATGAAGTCGCCTTGGCAATAGCCTTGCAGGCAGCGTCTATCATGCCGTCTCCTTCGGCTTCAGATTCGAGCTTTACGCCTCTGGTCGAGATGATGACTTTTGCCGTTGGCGTCGAGGAGGTGCCACCGCGCACCTCGAGCTCGTCGAGGATGAAAGAGTCGACATTTGCAGTACCTAGTTCTTCAGCGACTATCGCTTCTAAATCGGCATCGGTGATTTCGACTTTTCGATCTGCGAGCTCTTTGAAGCGATTGAAGGCCGCATTTAAAGCTTCGCCGGAGACCTCTAACCCTAGGTTCTTCAATGTATCGGCGAAGGCGTGGCGGCCAGAGTGCTTGCCTAGCACAATTTGAGAACCTTTTTGACCGACGGTTGCGGCGTCGATGATCTCGTAGGTTGACCTATCAGAGAGGACGCCATGCTGGTGAATCCCTGATTCATGGGCGAATGCGTTACGTCCGACGACTGCCTTGTTGTACTGAATTGGATAGCCTGTCAACCGTGAGACGAGCCTCGAAGTTCGGTTTATCTCTTCGGTATTTATGCCGTTCGTAAAGTTAGCGAAGAGATCTGCCCTTATCTTTGTCGCCATGACAACCTCTTCCAATGAGGCGTTCCCTGCTCTCTCGCCAAGTCCGTTGACGCATACTTCTACTTGGCGCGCCCCGGCTTGAATTCCGGCGAGACTGTTGGCCGTGGCCAGTCCAAGGTCATTGTGGCAATGCGTAGAGATGATGTATTTGCCTCTGACGTTGGTGCCAACATAGCGAATAAGATCGCCGAATTCCCAAGGGATGCCATATCCGACGGTGTCAGGAATGTTCAGGGTCGTCGCCCCGGAGTCAACCGCCGCTTGGAGCACCTCTATCATGAAATCTAGCGGTGTTCTGGTGGCATCTTGGGGTGAGAACTCTACATCATCGGTGTGATGACGAGCACGTGACACGGCTGACCTGGTCTCTTCGAGGACTTGAGCTCTATCCATCTTCAACATATGTTCCATGTGGCTAGGACTCGTAGATATGAAAATATGGATGCGGGACAAATCAGCGTCCTTGACCGCTTCCCAGCAGCGATCTATGTCTGCTAGGTGGGTCCTTGACAGGCCGGCAATGGCAGGACCATGCACGTTCCTTGCGATTGCCTGAACGGCTTCAAAGTCTCCTTGCGAAGAGACAGGGAATCCCGCTTCTATATAGTCGACGCCGAGTCGTGCTAGTTGCTCGGCAATTTCAAGCTTCTCGTGCACATCCAAAGAGATGCCAGGGGACTGCTCCCCGTCTCGCAAGGTCGTATCGAAGATTACTAGCCTCTCGGCCATCAGATCCTCCAATTGGAACGTGTCTAGGGCCCATACCATTTCAAAACACCAATAAAAAACCTCCTGGCCAAGGGCACAGGAGGTAGAGCGAGCGTCGCTGGGCGCTCGCTTAGGTAAGAAGAAGGGTGTAAGCCAAAGACTTAATCATTGATTCGACTATAGCAACAATGACCCGATCAAAGCGCGGTCGGGCCATTGTTGGTTAAGTTGCGTCCTTGATGGCAGGCGCCAATATCTTCATTGGTGCACAGCACCAGGCTCTTCTCGGCTATCTACGACGACTTGTTAAAGGACTGATCCGAACCCGACGAAGTGCACACGGCATGAACCTGATACGGTCAAGGTTTCTTATGGCATTCTGAGCGTTGCTCAGGACTGATGGTTGCAGGTGACCGCTTTGGCATAGATAATTCCCGGCGTATTGGCTATCTTCTGGACCGATTGCTGTGGAATTTCCTCATTTAAGGAGATAACCATTAAAGCTGAACCGTCATCATTCGAAGGGCTTACGGCCATCGAGGAGATCGAGATGCCGGCTTCGCCTATGATCGTTCCAACTACACCAATCTTGCCTGGCTTGTCGTCGTTTCGGACTACCAGCATGTATGTTGCCGGTGGAATTTCGACGGGATGGCCATCGACCCTCACAATTCGGGGCTCGCCCTTTATCCCGGTTATTGTCCCAGCTACCTCGTGCTCCTTGCTCTTCAAGGTCATTAGAGACACGAAATCTCTCGATGTAGGGCTTGTCGTCTCTCGAACTTCGAGACCCCTCTCCTGTGCGAGTTGTGGGGCATTGACGAAGGATACTGGGTCGTCGGTCGCTTCGGAAAAGACTCCCTTTAGAGCCGAGAGCGTGAGCAGGCGGGTGTCGTCTTCTGCGATAGGTCCCTGATACTCAATTTCCAACACCGATGGGAGTCCACCTGACATCGACGCTAAGAATCTCCCCAAAGATTCGGCGATGGACAAAAATGGTTTCGAAGACTCCGACGCTTCGGCCGCATCGACGTTGACCGCAAATGGAACAAAGTCGCCAGCGAAGGCCAGGAGAAGCTGTTCGGCAATGGTCACGCCGGCCTTGTCCTGAGCCTCAGTCGTAGATGCACCGAGGTGAGGAGTGACAACGACCGAGGATATCTTGAACAAAGGAGATTCAGTCATCGGCTCGGAAGAGAATACGTCTAGTGCGGCTCCAGCTATAGTTCCGTCCTGGATCGCTTCGGCGAGTGCGGCTTCATCCACTATCCCCCCCCGGGCTGCGTTGACGATACGTAAGGATGGCTTGGCCTTGGAAAGCAGGTCCTTATTGATCAGACCTGAAGTTTCCTTATTCTTCGGAAGATGGATAGTCACGAAGTCGGCCTCGGCAATGAGTTCGTCGAGCCCCATCAGCTCTACCCCCATCTTCTTGGCCTTCTCCTGGGATACGTAGGGGTCGTAAGCCACTAAGCGCATGCCAAAGGCGAGTGCTCGCTGCGCTACTAATGCACCGATCTTTCCGAGTCCGACGACGCCGAGGACCTTTCCGTAAAGTTCGACACCCTCCCATTTAGACCTTTCCCACTTTCCGTTCACCAGGGCCGTGTGGGCTTGTGGGATATTGCGCGCCTGCGATAGTAGAAGCGCCAAGGTATGCTCCGCCGCAGAAAGTATGTTGGACTGGGGAGCGTTCACCACCATTACGCCGCGCTTGGTGGCATATGGAACGTCCACGTTGTCGAGACCAATTCCTGCCCTGCCGACCACCTTAAGAGAAGTGGTGGCGTCGAGAACTTCCTTGGTTACTTTTGTAGCGGATCTAATGATCAATCCTTCAGCCGTCTTGATCTCGCCCAAAAGCTGTTCTGGGGAGAGATCAAGCATTATGTCCACTTGGTGACCAGCTTCTCTGAGCTTGTCGAGGCCGATATCTGCAATCTCTTCTGTAACGAGTATCCTTGCCATCTCTGTTTTTACCTGCCTTGATTTGGGGGAAAGGCTAACTAATCCCTGGATTTAGGGATAGATAAAGACTACCAATTTGATAAGGTATTACACTTTTTCGGGGCATAAATAAGACAGATCATGGATTTCGATACACTTTGTCGAGAAGTCTGATGCCACTAGACCTTCTTGAAGTGTTACTTATTTTGGGCGTCAGTTTTCTTTTAGCTTGAGGGACGCGCTATCGCCCGGTCGAATCTGTGATGCCAGATCGATTGAATGTTCATCTAGCGCTCCAATGATCGGGTATCCCCCCGTAGTCGGGTGATCAGCCAGAAATACGACTATCTCCCCCGATGGTGGCACTTGGAGGAAGCCGCGCAGGATGCCCTCGGGTTCGACGCGACGTTGCGGGTTGGCGATTAATTCCGCTCCAGCGAGTCGGACTCCGATTCTGCTTGCATCCTTGGTCGCTCTTAGTACCGCATGCGTCAAATTGGATATTGATCTTTGTGTGAAGTTTCTGCTCCTTGGGCCCAACCATCCGGATAACTCGAAGTGATTACTAAGGCGATTTGTGGTCGCCACCTCGAATGACAGCTCGGCCCCGAGGTCGGTCGTTTTGATCGCGACTCGGTCTCCTTCGAGTAGAGGTGCTGGTCCTATCCCCGAAAGGGTGTCCGACGACGATGAACCCAGATAAACGTCTCCGTAGATCCCGCCCTTGACCGCCAGGTAGCTCCTGAGCCCGAATTCAGGGATAGCGAGTGAAACCTTCTCACCTGGCCCGACCAAGTTGGGACAGTTTGAGGAGCGGGGTCTGCCAGAGATGGCCAGTTCTTGGGTCGCGCCGGTGACGGCGATGATTGCACTTCTGTGAAATTGAATCTCGCAAGGTCCGTAGAGGATTTCGAGTCCTGCGAGGTGCGGTGGGTTTCCTACCAATCGATTAGCAAGTCTGAAACTTGCTAAGTCGCAAGCTCCAGATGGGCTAACGCCCATACAGCTAAGTCCTGGGCGCCCGAGGTCTTCAATGAGCAGTTGTGGTGGTGCCTTGAGAATTTCGAAGTAGTTGCTTTGACCTAGGCTCACTTGAATCGCCGCTCTACAAAACGGACCTTATAACCGGGGTGCAGTATGGCTGGTTCCGTTGCAGATATATCCCAAAGTTCGACCGCAGTCCTTCCAATCAACCTCCAGCCGCCGGGTGATGAATTTGGATAGACAGCGCTATAGTTTTCGGCTATCGCCACCGACCCCTTTGGAACTTGGGCTCTGGGAGAGCTCAATCTCGGTACCTTCAAGTAAGGATTAAGTCCGGTTAGATATGCGAAACCGGGGGCAAACCCGATAAAAGAGACGGTGTAAGTCTCAGCGCAGTGCATATCGATGACTTCTCGCACGCTCAGTCGAAGATGGGATGCGACATCTTTTAGATCTTGACCGTCATAGACGGTAGGGATTTCGACCTCTTTTTGCTCTGGGCCGCCTTCCTCAAATTTCGCCGACTTGAGAATTTCGGCAATACCTTCTTTTGTAACCCCGGAGTATCTCGCCGGTTTTACAACGATGGTACTTGCACCCAGTATCACTTCGTCTAGCAGGTGGGAGATCTCCTTTTTTAGATGGTTAAAACCTGAGATTGCCCGCTCTGAAGTCGCAAATTCGACAATGAAGGCGTCGGGACCAATTAAATGAATATCCATTGTGATTTATGGAGCTTTTATCGTGATGCCAACGGACAAAAGGCGTTCCTTGACCTTTGCCAGTATTTCGGGCGCTCCCGCGGTGTCGCTGTGGACACAAAGTGAATCAAGGGGAAAGCTCGGTGTCCAGTCGGACGGATAGGGCAGTGCCGTACCTTGAGCGAGAGCTTGGGCTTGGTCGGACGCCAGCTTAGAGTCGGTGATGACCGAATTCACTTCCGACCTCGGAGCAAGCGTTCCATCGGCCAGGTACCTCCTGTCGCAGAATCCTTCGAAAGCAACCTTTATGTTGCGCTGACTTGCTTGGTGCGCCAACGCACTTCCTGGTTGGGCGAGGATGTAGAGGCCTGGATCAAAGCTGCAGATGGAGTCGACGATAGCTTTTGACTGGTCATGGTCGTAAAAGCATCTGTTATAGAGGGCCCCGTGAGGTTTGACGTAGCTTAGCCTTGCGCCGTGCTTCATCGAAATGGCGTAAAGTGCCCCTATTTGATAGGATACGTCGTCGGCCAGGTCACCGGCGGAGATATCTAGTCGTCTTCGCCCAAAGCCGAATAAGTCTCGATATCCAACCTGGGCGCCAATCCTGATCCCACGGGTCTGGAGTTTCTCGACGGTCCTCGACATGATCTGCGGATCCCCAGCGTGGAAACCGCAGGCTACATTGGCTGAGGTTATGTAAGGGAGAATGGCTTCATCGTCAGATATTTGATAGGGCCCATAACCTTCCCCGAGATCCGCATTGAGGTCCAAAATAATCGCCCCATCCGAATGTAAGCCGATGACAAGATTCTATATCGTAGCCGCAGGACCAGTAGGATTTTAAGCTTCTCGCCCGGCCCTCCTCAAATTCGGATGGTTACACTAGGCCCCTGCGGTGGCGAATGCGGCGTAAAACCCCTCGCTCTAACTATGGGGATGTAAGGCCCTCGTCGTCAAGTGAATCCCCTCTTTCTCTTGTAAACGGCAGATAGCGTTGTTGTGTTTAAGTTCGCGTGGTATTCCAGTTATGGGAGTGGTCATGAGTAGAGGCGTTGAGTTGAACTTTGAATGTAAATTTTAAAATGTCCTTTGCCCGAAACATCACCGCAAAGTTCTTGCTGAACCCATCAAGTCAAGGTTTAAGGTGATGCTTTCGGAAAAGGCAACGGACATTCTGGTGCAAATCGTGGAATCGAAATCATGGCTGATCGTGTCCATCTTTTGATTAACTGCGATCCGCAATACGGTATTCACAAAGTCGTTAGAGAACTCAAGGGACACACTTCCAAAGCTCTTCGTGCTGAATTCAAATCCTCAAGGAGTCGCTTGTTTTCACTGTGGACGAATTCCTATCTCGTAGCTACGGCAGGTACAGCTGAACTGGGCTTGATCAAGAAGTGTATCGAAAAACAGAAATCGAGGCGAGCCCGGCCATGCGAGAAGCGTACAAGTGAAAACTTGTGACTTACGAAAAAGAAAGGAGAGCGGATCCGGTCCACCTGAGGACGAAGTCGCTTGTTATACAATCGTCTGCTTGGCGAACGGCGTGTCGCCTATGAAAACGGCAAGATTACGCTGAATGACTACGTCCAGGCAAATACCCCGTGCGAGCTCAAGAAGTACGCTCCAGTACTAGCCCAGGGTTCATTTATATGTCTTGCAAGATGTGGTAAGGCGACTCGACGAAGCGTTTTAAGCTTTCTTTCGGCGGGTGAATTCTGGTAAAATACCTGAGTATCCAAGGTTCAAATCAGCTGGATCAACTTTCGAGGGCTCCTCACATAAATCGCCGTCTTTCCTTTTGGGACATCATCGTAAACGTCTACCAAGATAAGTCCCCGACCTCACGGGCGGGAACTGACAACTTTAGGATTGTGGATTAAATTGAGCGCCAGATCTTGTCGAGGTCGGAGGTGCAGGTGAGCGGTGTGGCTTTACCTCTTGTGGCAAAAAGGTGATTAAAAACTAAGCAGTGGAGGTGATAGGTGTACTTCTTGGTCGTGCCAATGGACGATAAAAGTGTCCGAGCTATTTGACACTTTTATCGTCCCGAGAGCGTTGTTCAGCTACTTTTTAGTGGCCCAGAAGATTTTGTCAATTTCAGAGATTTGCGTGAGCAGCTTGTCCGCTACTTGGACATCGGTAGTCTTTTTGGATTCTCCAGCCGTCTTTGTCGCAGACCAGAAAAGTTCATGCAGGCCTGGATGAGCTTCTAGATGAGCGGGCTTGAAGTAATCGGTCCAAAGTACCCAAAGGTGGTGCTTTACCAGCTCAGCTCTTTCCTCTTTGATCGAGACTGCTCTTTCTTTGAAAACGGGATCATCTGATGCGTTGAACTTCTCCATGATCGCTTTCACCGACTCTGCTTCTATTCGCGCTTGAGCCGGGTCGTAGACGCCGCACGGCAGGTCGCAGTGTGCATGAACTGTTGATGGGCGGCTTAGCGAATCGATCGCCCCCAAGATCTTTGGAAATAGTTTCAAAGTTGCTCCTTCATTGCCTCTGGCAAGGGGTATGTCTTGCCCATGTTTCAACAACGAACTTATCGTATCTAATCCGAAGCCGTGGATTATCTTCGTAGCTTAGCAATATCAGCGCTGTTCTTTAGGGCCGTGGCATGCGAATCGTCTCGAACTAATCCGTTTTGAGTTATGGATTTGCCCTTTGCTGCCCATCAGTTTCGGGATTGAGTCGAGTTAATCCGTGGTTGGGTTCAAGCTGGCCAAACGGTGCAAGTGCGGATTTGGCATTCGCTACGAAACCTTGACTTTCTTGATCGCTAGCTTGAGGTCTCTGTGGCTAGGCATAGGGGTGGGTGGATACAAAAGATTACAAAGCAGACCTAAATTACGGCTTCGCCATGGATCGCAATCGCGCTCAGAAATGGAACGAAA
>JAJZCF010000211.1 GCA_021846265.1 Actinomycetes bacterium
ATCGTGTTGCCTTCGAACGTTTCGATCGAGAGGAAACAGTTGCTTCAGATTTGGGGAGCGGAGATTATCGAATCCCCTGGAAGCGAAGGTTCCAACGGAGCCGTCCGCTTGGCAATGAAGTTAGCATCAGAGAATGCGAGCTGGGTTTTTCTTTATCAGTATGCCAATCCAGCCAACCCAGAGGCCCACTACGAGTCAACGGGGCCAGAGATTTATCGTGATGTGCCAGAAGTAACTCACTTTATCGCTGGTCTAGGGACTGCTGGGACGTTGATGGGTGTTGGCCGCTACTTAAAAGAGCGGAACCCAAATATACAGCTTTGGGCTATCGAGCCACCCTCTGGAGAGATGGTAGACGGGCTTCGAAGCCTAGATGATGGCTACATACCACCGGTTTTTACAGACAATCACGGTTCTGAACTTTTAGATAGAAAGATTGTTGTTGGCCCTAAAGAGTCGATACTCTGGACCAGACGATTGGTAGAGGTAGGGGTGTTCGCCGGAATTTCCTCTGGGGCCATTATGGCAGGTGCAGCGAGGTGTGCGTCGACGATCGACGAGGGAGTAATTGTTAGCGTCGTATGTGATGCTGGCTGGAAATATCTCTCTACACAAGCTTGGACAGCGCCCATCGATGAAGTGACAGATAAAGCGAAGTCAATCATTTACTTTTAAGTACTTAGGCTCTCTTTTGCGGTGGTGACGTTTCGAAACAGAATGCGATACTTTTAATGGCTTCCATGTCGCCTGTCCTAGATTCCTGCGCGTATCTTTGCTAGGCCTGTCAAGAGGCGGCTGATACCGATGGAGGGGCGAACCCTCGGAAGAGTAAGAGGCAACGGTTGAAGCTGATGCTCGGGTTTAGCTCGGACCAAACCGCCTGGGCGATGTTGCATCGCTACCGCTCGGTCCTGGTACGTCCAGGTCGTGAAAGACTGCATGGTTACGTGGAAATGGACGAGTCGTTCTTGGGCGCACCCCAGCCAGGTAAGCGTGACCGAGGAGCCGCCGGGAAAGTCCTGATAGCAATAGCAATCAAGCACGTTGGGACAACGAATCTCGGATGTGCACGGGTAGGCGTCGTCGAGAATGCCTGGGTGCCAGAATTCCCCCGCTTCTTGTTGGAGAACGTGGAACCGGGTGCGACCCTCATCACCGACGGGCTCAGGTCCTATCCCACTGCCGTTGGCACCACATATACGCACGAACCGATTAACGTGAAGGGTTCGGATCAGCTGGCACACGAGACTCTTCCCGGAGTCCATCCGGTCGTCTCGCTCATCAAGCGCTGGCAACTCGGCACGCACCAGACGAGCATCGAGGCCGACCACGTCACTGCCTACCTGAACGAGTTCCGCTTTAGCTTCAACCGCAGACACTCTCACTCAAGAGGGATACCCTTCTTCCGCCTCACAGAACTCGCCGTTGGCTCACCACGAGTGAGCGGTGAGCCAACGGCGAAGAAGAGGTGCCCAAGCCCGCCCGAGGGAAGCCTTAGAGCCTGGTGCGAACCCCGGTCAGGCGACTATGGAAAGTCGCTTAACTGGGGTGACGCGCGTCAGGGGTGACAAGATGGATACCCTCCCTAACAAAGTGATCAATAAGAGCGAGAATGCACATCTGACGAGATGACAACCTACGAAGGGACGGCCGAGAACAAGACAGCCGAATAGGCAGAGGTTCCGCCCCAAGGAGACCTTCTGTCTCCTACAGGTTGGCAAGTGCCGAGCTACGCGCTATAGTAATCGTCGCACATGCTGGGGGATTATTGTGAAGTCGACGAAGTATATGTACGGTTCGCATATTGCTCTAAGCGTTGGGGGGGTGATCTGCTTATCGGCTCAACGATCTTTTGCGGGTATTCAAACACCAGTTCCACCGGACGAAAATTACGTTTATCAATACCGAAACACTACAAATACCTATCAAGGTCAATTCGCGGGGGATTGGGTGCAGTGCAATTACGTTCAGGTCGCAGGATACCCACAGACTTATGGCTGCAGCGAAAACGTAACTGTCACGGCTGGAGTCGGCGGTTTTGTCTCCAGCATCCCACTTGGTGAGATCTCTGCGTTGCTCGGCTTCAGTGTGAACTGGTCTTATTCAGAAGGGATCGGGTCTAACTGCGCGATCACAGTTCCGGCTGGTGCCTACGGTCCAATTCAGGTTGGGTCAGATTTCTGGCAACCCTATGTTGTCGACCAATTCAGGCTCTGCACGGTTCAAGGCAGCTGCGGAAATTGGGGTACTCAAGCGAGTACGGTACAGCGCCGAGATTCGGCGACCTACCGGTTTGCTGGAGTTTAATATGGGTAAGTGGTCGCGACGCTCCTTGCTGGCCTGCACGTATTTAGCCATTTGTGCTATTGTCTTATCGTCTTGTGGCGCATCGACGGCGAATTCGCTGCCGCAACTGTCGCCCTCGGTTGGTGATCGCGATGTGCTGTTCGTCGGGAACGGCACCGGAAGTCGTGTCATTCAGCTAGCCGTTCCTGTGCATAAAAGGGGCGCAGTGCTCCCGGGGGGTGTCTTGGCGATTGTGGCAGTTTGCTCCGGTAGCGGGTCGGTAGTTATCAGGTTAGAGCCTGGTGGTGAAAATGATTCTCCCTCGTGTCGTGCTTCAGGCGGCGGCTGGTCAATTTCTGGCCCCGCGAAGCTCGCATGGCCTAGTCGAATGACGGTCACTGCCCAACCTGGAACATCGTGGCGAATTGCCGTCGTCGACCCATACGGATCGACAGGAGTGAGCCAAACCGCGAAGTGAATTTCGTCGAAACGGAAAACGGACACAGTACAAACTAGGGCGAGTTCAACTGGTCATGGCAACATTTCAGCATACTGAGTTTCCATTAAATCCTTGGGGCATGTCAAAGTCTTCCAGGATTTTGTTATCACCCATCCCGCTAATTCGGTTTCAGAGAACCCGGTAATTCATTTTCACCTATTTTGGGATCTTTTTGTTGATGAACAGAACTGGCGGATAATAGGCCGCACTTGTTTTTGCGATTGAAAGTTTCCGCCGCAAGACCATTAGGCACGCAGTGGGCAATCAGGTACCAAGAGTTTTGGAAGTTATGTTGAATTTTATGATTGTGACGACTGGGGAGGCCCACTTGGTTGT
>JAJZCF010000212.1 GCA_021846265.1 Actinomycetes bacterium
TAGACGCTCCCGAATGCTCATGCTTATATTATCGACTTAGGGTGGGACAGTCTTAACTGATACAGAGCGATTATGCACCTATCCATCCCCGCCCTTACAGACGGAGCTTTCCGGCGCCTTTGGTAAAGGCGTCTCGAAGTATTGGCAGATCCTCGACGATTGTCTGCTCGACAGTGCTCCACTCGGTGTCCCAGTATCGGTGTGACACCTGAACGCGAAATCCGGCGATGTCTCTCCAAGGGACCGCGGGATGGACGGACTTGAACGTGTCGCTCAGGCGCGTTGCCGCCTCTCCAATAATCTCCATCTGGCGCATTACCGCCGAGCGGTAGATGTCGTCATGTTGATGCTCTGCGGTCCAGCGGTTGATCCTCTCGATAGCATCGAGGATATGTGCAACACGGTCGTCGTCCGTGGGTGTCACAACGGGCGCGCCTCCGCAAAGACCCGACCCTTCGATCTTTCGTGTACCTCGCAGGATTGCACCAGATCGACCCTGCATCCAAGAATGTCCTCTAAGTCTTGAGTAAGTCGCCCCCGCTTGAAAAGTCCTGTCCTCGGCTGGAGATCAGCAAGCAGGTCCAGGTCAGAATCCTCTTCGTCGTCTCCCCTGGCGACCGAGCCGAAGACTCGTATATTCGTCGCCCCGTATTGAGCAAGCACGGCAAGCACCTCCGCCCGGCTCCCGGCTAGGCGCTCCGATGGCCGCACTTTCTTCTTGGTGGTTACCGACGTCACATTACCATATTATCTGACCGCATTCATCTCGCGACGATTGACTTGCAGCGATTGCTCCTTGTCGTAGCTGAGTTCGAAGTTGAAAAGCCGGTCGCTGAAGGCGCGGAAGCAATATATCGTAGTTTAATCGCCCGCATGAAGAGCCGTAATCAAATCTTTGCCACTATTGACCCGAGGTAGATTCCCGACACGAGCCTCCCTCATTGCGGCAATCGTGGCGGCATTAGGAATTAGTGGATCGAACGGCAACGCCTTGTCCCTAGCTACACGGGTTAGCATGAGGCGAACTGCATCCGAAACGGTCAATCCCATCGCCGCTAAAACTACCGTGGCCTCTTCTTTGATTTCTTCGTCAATCCGAGCACGAACAACTGTGTTTGCAGCCACGGGTAGACCTCCTTTTTATGAGCTACATGGTAGCCCAGTATTAGTGACGCTCTCGGCCCTGGTAACGTGGCATAACAGGCATTATTAATACTATTTCTGCTCGCGATGAAACGATAAATGCAATAGTCGCCAACGACCTCAGTCCTAGATCGACACCCACCTGAGCGTCGGGTTTTGATGGGGCTCGATTGGAGACAACGTTGGTCCTAACGGCAAGCTGACAAGAGATGAACAACCTACCCCATCTCTCCGATAGAGTGCAGTTGAGTAGTCGAGCATTGTTCTTGGCAATATGGCGTTGTACTCTACGTGTATTCTCCTTAGAGCGTAGAGCGCCTATCGTCGGCAGCACGATTGTTCTGTGATCATCTTCAAAGCGCATAGTGCCGGTTGTAAAACGTACTCTGTTCTGGTCTTTTCTCTTTGACTTAAACCTAGGGAAGCCGACCTTCCTGCCTTTTCGTCTTACGTGTTTAGAGCTGGACCAGTTAGAGAGCGCCTGCACTAGGTCGGCTATGCCAGAGGCATACTCCTTTTTGGAGTCAGAATGTGCTAAAATAACGATATGGACATTAGTTGCAAGGTTTACTCCACATCAGAAGTAGCCGATTGGCTCGGGGTAAGCCTTCCTTCTATCCACAGAGCGACGATCAGGCTGGGGTTAGAACCTTGCCGTGGAGCCAAGGGGCATTTGCGCTATAGCGAGAACGATGCTCGTGTCCTGCTCGGGGACTTAGGGAAGGCCCCAAGAGTGGATGGATTCAGCAGAGAGGAGCTGTTTGTCCTCAGCGTCTTACAGAAGCGCCCTTTCGGGCTCCGTTCGGGACGCTTAGTCGCCCGTCATGCAGGCATCTCACCTTCGACTGCCCTGAAGGCACTCAATAACCTCGAACGACGAGGAATGGTCGAATACCGCCGTGAAGTTGTGGCCGAAGGAATCGTCAAAGAGATCAGCGTGTGGATCATCCGCGTCGATCCCTTCTGGATGAACGATACGATTGCTTTAGATATACGCAGCACCATTCCACCGGCCCCTACTCGACCTATGCGAAAAGACACTAAGGTTCCACACCGCTTTAAACACCTGTTCTGGAATGTGGATCTCGCAGAGCTAAATACTAGAGACCATGGTGCTGCCATTGCCATTGCCATTCTTGAACAAGACAATCCCCACGCTCTCGCCTGGGCAATACATAATCTTGATCCAGAAGCATTTGCTGTCGCCTCACTCCCCCGTCGCGGATTTACACCAGAGATGTCGGTGCTTGCTTCTCACATAGCCAGAAAGAAGTAGATCGCATGCCTCATCCGCTAGAAGGCATCATGTTGCCGGGTAGTCATCGAGCCTGGAACATTACCACGACAATTGCCTCACAACGAGGTTTTTATCTCGCCGGAGGAACTGGATTAGCTATTTACTTGCACCACAGAAAGAGCACTGATCTTGATTTTTTTGTCCATGGCAACTTTGATTTTCAAGAAATAGTGACAGAGCTAAAAAATAGCACACTGTCGATTGCCGTCACTCAACTGTCCCAAGGAACCTTAAATGTATTATGCGACTCGGTTTTAGTGCAGTTTCTCTCAGTAGCTGGACAAACACAGCTCAGTCCGACGTCTCGGATAGACACCGCCGACGTTGCCGCCATACCCGACATATTGGCAATGAAGTTGAATGCAGTGATGGGTCGAGCAAAACTGCGAGACTATTTCGATCTGATGGTGATAGACCAGCAAACGGGCTACCCTATCGAGCTCGGCATTCAGCTTTTCCTCCATCGTTATCACGCGGCAGTCCCCGACCAAACCGTAGCAACGCTCATACGAGCACTTGGCTACCTTGATGATGTGGAAGATGATGCTACGGTACCTATCGAGAGAAAAAAAGTGGTGGACTTTTGGAACTTCCGTTCCGTCGACGTAGCGAATCACATTGATCGTAATGGAATCTCTGGCCTTTAAGCTTTACGGCGGGGG
>JAJZCF010000213.1 GCA_021846265.1 Actinomycetes bacterium
CAGGGGCGGGGCATCACAGCGGACTCGAACCGTCAGATGTGGTACATTGAGTGGGCTGGTAAAGAATAGCTGGATTGACTGGTAAAGAATTACTGGATCCGGTGGTAAAGAGTTTCGGAATACTCAGACGTCGCGCTAACTCTAATTGCTGTCGGCAACTGCGCTGTTGACTGGGCAGTTGCCTTCGCTGCGACCGCA
The DNA here is from genome assembly GCA_021846265.1 of Actinomycetes bacterium. Lineage (GTDB taxonomy): Bacteria > Actinomycetota > Acidimicrobiia > Acidimicrobiales > Acidimicrobiaceae > JABEUN01. The sequence goes on from JAJZCF010000213.1 coordinate 199, forward strand.
TGCTGCGAAGTCGCAGAGGCGACATAGCCACGGTTGTGGACGGTCGTGATTGTGGGCGGAGCGCTCATCGGCTCTTACGATGGTGATTGTGATCAGCGTCATGTCCAGTGCTGCCGCAAGATTGTCGACCTCGTTTGAGGTCAATGCGGACAGCGCGCTGGTCAGTGTCTTCGAGCGCGCTTGGCGTATCCGAAGGGCCACGCGACGACCACTCGACGTTAACATGACGGATACGGCCCGTCCGTCCTTTGCTCTGATCCGCTCCACGAGGCCTTCGACTGCGAGGCGATCAACGAGGCGGACCGTGCCTGAGTGGCTCAGGTCCAAAACGGAACTCAACTGGGTGACCGACCCCCCGTCGAGGAACTCGTGCGTCGCAGCCAGTGTGGCGGCGGCTGCGTTCATCCGGTCGGCGACCACGAGGCTAAACGCGCCCAAGACGTTGGCTGCGTGCTGGGGGCTTGACCTTGTCTGCGGCACAGACCTAGGCTACATGTGTGAGTCACACACAGAAACGGTCAGGTTCTCTCGAGTCGCCGGCGACGCTGTCCATGCTGAACATCGACAGCGCGGACCCAGCCAGGCTGGCGCAGTTCTACGCGGCCGCGCTCGGCTGGGAGGTCACTTACAGCGACGACAGCTACAGGATGGTCAAAGGCAACGGCATCAAGATCGGTTTCGGCAAGATCGAGGGGTTCCGGTTAGCGCAGTGGCCGGACAAGGCTGGCGTCAAACGCTTCCACTTCGACCTGCAGGTGAACCACCTCGACGAGGCGACCGAGAACCTGTGCGTGATCGAAGCCAGTCAACCTGACTTCCAACCCGGAGCAGGGCGCTGGCGGGTGCTGATCGATCCCGACAGCCAACCGTTTTGCCTGACTTCCCCCGTCCACACAGTTAACATCGAGGACTCCCTCGGCTACGACGTAGCGCCGCCCGGTGCTTGATCTTCCGGAATTGCTTGTCGAGGACGCCGAGGCGTGGCGCTCTTGGCTGGACAGCCATCACGCCGACCATCTGGGCGTATGGCTGGTGCTCCACAAAAAAGGTGGTCAGACGACGGACCTTACCTACGCGCAAGCGCTTGACGAAGCGCTCTGCTTCGGCTGGATCGACGGGCAGATCGCACGACGTGACGATGACAGTTATCGCCAGCGCTTCACCCGACGCCGGCCGGGCAGCCCCTGGTCGGCCAGGAACGTCGAGCATGTCGCCCGCCTAACCGAGGCCGGGCGGATGCAGCCAGCCGGAAAGGCGGCCGTCGACGCGGCCAAGGCACAAGGACGGTGGCAGTCGGCCTACCCTGGGCAGGCCAACATGCAGACACCACCCGATCTAGCCCAGGCGCTGGCAGCCAATCCCTCTGCAGCCACGACGTTCAACCAGTTGGACGCAGCCAATCGCTACGCCATCTTCTACCGGCTCAACACCGTAAAGAGCACTGCGACCCGAAACCGCAAGCTTGTCCAGTACGTCGACATGCTCGCCCGCGGCGAATCCATCCATCCCCGCAAGTCCCAAAAGAATCGGCAGTAGCTGCCTCAATCGCGCACAACGCCGACGGCGCGCCGTCTGGGCAAGTAGGGGCGATGCCGGAAAACGGTACCCGAAGTGACGATGGGGGGGTGTGCACACCCCGTCGATCGGCGAGCGCTCGTTTCGCGTCAAACCTGGTGCAAACCAAGCACGCTGAACCAGCGTTCGGCGTCTCCGAAACCTTTCCGACCACCACTGACTGTGGTTGTCGCGGAGAACGTCGGCTTCCTGGTCGACTACGGGCAGTTTCTGCTGGCCGCCGACCCAGAGATACTGGTCAGCGGACTGTAAATATACGAAGAGGCGCGAAACGCGTCGGTGCTTGGTGGCGGGGGCAGGATTTGAACCTGCGACCTTCGAGTTATGAATTCTGTCTTTGCCGTCTATGAGGCTTGACACCGTCCCCCATCGTCGCTCTGATTATGCCGTTCAGCTGGGGCTTTACCTGATATCTATAGTTTGCGCAGGATAAGGGTTTTAGCAAGTCGTCACCCAATAGTAGGGATAGATTAGGGATGACGACACCATCGACAGCCCACTATTCGGGCCTTCTTATTTGAGATATGCTGGACCTAGGACAAGATAGCTTCTTACAAACGTTCTACTCGAAGGAACAAGATGGGCAAGCTCGAAGAGTTCGAAATCATACTCACACCTCAACCAGAAGGTGGATTTACTGTGACTGTGCCCGAACTCCCTGACGTCACAACTGAGGGCGACACCAGAGAACAAGCCATTGACATGGCCCGCGAAGCGATTGAGAGCTACTTGGAATCAGTCGCAGACCTTGGATACCCAGTCCGACGCGGGATAAGAGAGCACGTCACTGTCTGTGCCTCATGAGCGAAAAGCTATCAGCTGTCCGACCAGACCAACTCATTAGAGTCCTACAGCAAAAAGGTTGGTAACTTGATCGAATACGTGGAAGCCATTACATTATGAAAAATCCGGAAATGCGGCAGGTAGTCCCGATCCCGATGCATTCCAAAGAACTAAAGACTGGGACGTTAGTCGCAATAATGCGGTCAGCAGAGATCTCTAGAGAGGATTTAGGGAACCAGTCGTAGCAACCTTCCGCACATTCCCAACGCGTCAAACAAAATGAGGTCTAGCAACGCAGTTGAGGAGCTCCCAAAAAACTAAGTCACCTGATATGGCCCCCGTTTACTGGACCACAATCATGTGAGTATGGACGGGTTCTTCGAAGATTCTATAAGCTCGAATTCTCTGGGCGTGAGATAGCCGAGAGAACTATGTCGTCTTTCGGCGTTGTAGAAATTACAGATATAGTCTGCCATGGCAATCGAGAGCTCGACGATTGTGATCCACTTCTTCCGGTTTAGAAGCTCAACCTGCATTCT
>JAJZCF010000038.1 GCA_021846265.1 Actinomycetes bacterium
CGTCATAACCTGCTTCAATTAGAGCAGACAGGTACACCGCAGAGAGTTCCGGAGTTCCGTAAAAGGCAACCTTCAACTCTTTCGACACCACTTCACACTGGGCCTCTTAGGAACCGAAGCACTAGCTGCCGGCCTCCATTGCCCTCTTGCGTAGTTCCTTTTTGGCGATCTTGAGTTGGGCGTCATCAAGCCTCTCAAGCAGCAAAATCCCGTCTAAATGATCGACTTCATGTTGAAATACCCTGCCCAAAAGCTCGGACGCTTCAATAGAGACTGCGTTTCCGTCCAGGTCGATTCCCTCAAGGTGGACTTGAGCCGGCCTGACGATCTCGAAATAGAGTCCCGGAACCGACAGGCAACCTTCTTCGTAGACCCACTCGCCGGCTGTTTCGGTGATCCGCGGGTTGAGAATTGTTTCCGGGCCATCGCCTATGTCGTAGACGAACAGCCTCTTTTCGACTCCGACTTGGGGAGCGGCCAACCCGACACCGGGTGCCTCGTACATCGTTTCGATCATGTCGGCGACCAACTTGGCTATTTTGGAGTCGATCTCCACTACGTCGGTTGCCAGAGTTTTGAGTACGGGGTCCCCGTAGGTGCGAATGGGCTGGATAGACATGAACTATAGGCTAGCTGGTCTCTCAAGCTATGCGAATTACTTGCCGACCACGCCTTTTGGCACCAGCTCCAAGAGGTGCTTTGGGGGGTAAATCCCACCTCTTAGCGCTGGATCGGCTATTAATTCGCCTCTCACCTGATAAAGAGGGATCACGCCAGCCCATACATCGAGCAGTGAGTCCTCTCCAATGGAGTCTGACGGAGGTCCTTCGCTGGACTTCACGGAAAATTTATCCAATGCCAGCCGCTTGAGAGAAGTCTTTCTGATCTCCTTCGAGTTCGGCTTCCTTGCGTAATCCCACTGACCGGGACTCGTATGTTCCGAAATTGCCCTCAGCCCTTCGAGCTTGAGATCTGGATCAGATATCTCTTCGAGCTCGCCATATATTACACAGCTATGGTAGTTGACCGAGTGGTTGAAGACACTTCGAGCGATGACGAGTCCCTCCACCACAGTCACGACGAAAGTGGCTTCTAGCTGGAAGTCTTTCCGTAAGCTAACCGAAGCAACCGAACCATGAAGATAAATACAGTCCTGTCCGATGCCGTAGACCGTCGGAACAACAAATGGTTGGCCATTTTTGTCCAAGACGCCTAAGTGCCCGACGAATGCCCGCCTCAACAGTGCATCTAAGTCCGAACGACTATGCGAGCCCTGGTCTGGGTGTCGCCGAAGTCTCGTTTTTGGGTCCAACTGCGACACCGCCACTCCTCCTAGTCAAATATTGCTCGGAGCCTCCGCCCTAAGGCAGGATCGAGATCATTTTTGCTCCGCGTCCAAGCATTTTAGAGACTCCTGGGGCTCATCTCGATCCGGACTCCCGTGGACGGTTTTACCACAGCCTGCAACGACCTTATCATTCCCTGCTCGTCCTTGGCGGTAAGCAAAAAATAGTCCTTGCCCATTTCGACGACCTCGTTATCTACATTCTGCTCCAAGGATCGTAAGCGGAGCTGATCCGCATATAACTGGGCCTTTTTGCCGGTGATTTTAGCAAAGGAGCGATACGGGGCCAACCCCACCTCTTTTCGATTCATTAACTCGCTACGGTAAATGGATCGAATATCTTTCGCTTCGAGCGCTTCTCTTATCTGATCACCCGATCCTGAATGTTGGATCACCACCAACCCTTTTGAATGGGAAACAAGTCTCGATGCCCTTGAGTAGAGATAGGCCGCCCTTGGAGCCCTTTCGATGGTCAAAGAAAAACTGAAGTCGTCAAAGTCCAAAAAGACCACCACGGCAGCCGAGAGGTCCCGATATAAAAGTGCTTCGGTTCCAACGACCACCTTCGATTGGGGATGATCCCTAGTCTCTTTTGATATACTTGCCACCGGTTCTGAGAGGACCCCTTCTAAAGTCGGTCCAAGCCTCTCAATCCCCGAACGTCTTGGCCGAATTCTTCTCGATGCACACTTCATACAGACCACTGGTCTCGTCGCATGGCATTTTGAGCAACTCAACTCATCAACGACGACCTTTGACCTAAGCGACTCGACCCTTGAGAGCAGCGGGTCAATCCTGGCCTCAGCTACCCCATGAACGACCGCCCCACAGGCTTCGCAAAGTTGAATCGACGAGCACGTTTGACAGACGAGCTGGGAAGTGAAACCCTTCCGGTTATGTATTACGGCCATCTCAAAATCGAGTGGATACCCCGACCGCCTAGCAATTCCGGCGGCGATCGAGCGGTACTCTCCAATCTTTTTGAATTGGTCCCCCTCTAGGTCGGTGAGTTTGGAGTATGAAACGCTCGCACTCCATCCAGCGGTATACCTATCCCTTTCTAGGCTTCGCTGGCGTAGCTCCTTGTTGAGCGCCTCAATCGGCGGAGCCGATCCTAATAACAGCAGATCGCAACCAGAAATATCCGACCTAAGCTTCGCTAGTCTCCAAGCTTCCCAATAGGGACTGCGTTGATCGCGCATAGAAGGATCGCAAGAGTCGACGAGCAAGATGGCGCCGAGGTGGCCGACCGAGGCGACAATGGCGCTCCTCGACCCTAGGACCACCCGAGGGTTACCATCCATCTTCTGAAAGTCTTCGGGGTATCTCAACGCCTCGATACCCAAATCGAGTAGCCGAGTATGAAGACCATCGACTCGCGACTCGTTGGGCAAAACGACGATAATTGACCTAGCGCTTGATCTGTGGAACTCAAACAAAGAGTGCACCCAGCTAGCTTCGTCAAAGTTCGGGGTCTCCCATATCACCCCTGCGCGCTCGCCGTAGGTGTACTGTTGGAATCCCTCTTGACCGAGTCCCTCCGGGTCTCTTTCAAGCCTTGTCCGAATGCTGACCTTGGGGGAGGCTAGCTTGAGAAATTGCGCAGCCGAGCAGCCCCACAGTTTCGAGGCTGCTATGCACAGCTGGACTACCTCGCTAGAAGGTCCGCTAGATACCGACTTCGTGATCTCTTTCAATTTGAGATCAGCTTCATCGTTCGACTCTCTGACCTCCACGATCCAGCCGTAGTCGATTCGCTTACCGAATGGAACCTTGACCTTCGTGCCGACCTCGACCGAACCGAGTAAAGCATCGGGAATGGCATAGGAGAAGGGCGCCTGCAGAGCCGCTACATCTACTACGACCTCGGCGACCCGCACAAAGTGACGGCCCCCTTGAGCCCCTGGTGAACTAGATTCCAATTGCGGACTTGAAGTCATCCAATTTCGAGGTGATCTCCCAGGTGAAGCCCTTTTCCATCCTTCCGAAGTGTCCATAGGCGGCGGTACGTCGGAAAATAGGTCTCCTCAGGTCGAGGTCCCTAATGATTGCGGCCGGCCTAAGATCAAACAGGTCCTTTATCGCTTTTTCGATACTCTCGACAGAAACCGTCTCTGTCCCGAATGTCTCGACCATCAGCGAAACAGGATGGGCGACTCCGATAGCGTAGGCGACTTGGATCTCACACCTCTTTGCGGCTCCCGAAGCTACCACGTGTTTTGCCACCCAGCGCGCAGCGTAAGCGGCGGATCTATCTACTTTGGACGGGTCCTTACCCGAGAATGCCCCACCGCCGTGCCTGGCCGCACCACCGTAAGTGTCCACGATGATCTTTCGTCCGGTGAGTCCAGTATCGGCGTGGGGGCCGCCTAGCTCGAATCGACCCGTCGGGTTGGCAAGGATATTCACGTGCGTGCGATCCAGATCATAGGGAATCATCGGATTTATCACCGAGTCAGTCAAGTCGGGCAGCAGTAGGGTCTTGAGATCTATCCCCGGCTGATGTTGAGTTGAAATCAGCACGGTATTCAGCCGAATCGGCCGATATCCTTCGTACTCCACGCTCACTTGTGTCTTGCCGTCGGGGCGCAGGTAGGGAAGGACGCCAGCCCTTCTGACTTCAGCAAGACGTTGGGACATCCTGTGGGCGAGCCAGATCGGCAAGGGCATCAAATCGGGGGTCTCGTCGCATGCGAAGCCGAACATCATGCCTTGATCTCCCGCACCCAACGAGGAGAGCTCGTCCTTGGTCGACTCCACCCGCTGCTCAAACGCTGAATCCACACCTTGGGCTATATCTGGAGACTGCTCGTCAATTGTTACGACCACCCCGCAAGTGTTGCCGTCAAAGCCATAACTCTCCCGGTCGTAGCCGATATCGCAAATGGTATTCCGGACAAGGTGGGGAATGTCTACATAGCTGGTAGTACTGATTTCGCCAGCTACTACGACAAGCCCCGTTGTCAAAAGGGTTTCACACGCAACCCTCCCCATGGGGTCGTCGGTGAGAATTGCATCCAGAATTGCGTCCGATATCTGATCGGCCATCTTGTCTGGATGACCTTCGGTTACAGACTCAGACGTGAATGTATAACGACGGGACACTTATAAATCCTCCTGGCATCGACCACGGTAGCGTCGAACGTCACCGGGCTACTGGAATGAGGATAGTAGCAATTTCTAAATTCTTAGACCGGAGCGAAGTATCTCCAAGGCCCTAGCCAAGACCGCTTCCGCCACCTTTTTCTTAGAAACTCGCTCTAAGAAGGTGACATCGCGATCTCGTTCTACGATCAGTACCGAGTTGGTTTCGGTTCCAAACCCGGCACCGGGCGCAGTGACATCATTTCCGACAATTATGTCCGCACCTTTTCGATCAAGCTTGGCTCGGGCGTACTCCTCGGGGTCTCCCGTCTCAGCTGCGAAGCCGACGACTACCTGGCGGTGGCTCCGATTCTGACCTAGATATGCCAGGATGTCTTCGGTATGGACCAGACGGATTTCAGGTGGCCCATCGGCTTTCTTGATCTTTTCGGACCTTTGCTCCTCAACCCTGAAGTCAGCTACCGCCGCCGCCATTATCACGATGTCTGCGGTCTTCGCTAGCTCCTTCATCGCTGATGACATATCCGAAGCCGACTCGACTTTTACCATCTTTGCGCCGCTCGGAACTGGGAGGTTCTCAACAGTGGAAACCAAAGTCACATTCGCACCGGCCATCTGCGCGACCTCGGCGAACGCATACCCCTGCCTGCCACTTGAACGGTTGCCGATAAACCTAACCGGGTCAATAGCTTCCCTAGTTCCGCCGGCGGATACGACGACCTCAAGACCCGAAAGATCGAGGTCACTAACCCCTTCAAGCAGTCCTACCGCTCTGGCGACGATCTCATGCGGCTCAGCCATCCTCCCGGCCCCAAAGTCTCCGCCGGCTAGCCTTCCAACTCCTGGCTCGACGACGACCACGCCAGTAGAGGCCAAAAACTCGACATTCCTCTTTACCGCAGCGTTATCCCACATTTCGCTGTGCATCGCCGGGGCAATGAGCACCTTCGATGTCGCTGCGATCAAAACGGCAGAAACCAGGTCGTCAGATGCCCCGTTTGCAAACTTTGAAATGATATTCGCCGTCGCCGGAGCTACTAGCACGAGATCGGCTCGGCGAGATAGCGTGGTGTGGGGGACCGGATCCTTCGAGTCCCATAGCGAACTCCTCACCGGCTCGGAGGATAGAGCTGAAAAGGTAGTCTCGCCGACGAATCTCTTTGCGTCTTCGGTCATCACCGGTACGACATGGTAGCCGAGGTCAAAAAGGCGTCTCGCTACCTCGACGGCCTTATATGCGGCAATCCCACCCGATATGCAGAGCACGACCGTCTTCCGAGTCGATCCAGATGTCTGCACGGTCACCTCCAAAGACTACTTAAAAACAGCCATCAGAGTACCCCTGATGCTCATTTGAGTATGACTACTCTACTTCGACTTCAGGCTGCTCGACGACTAGGTCCAAGGAATCGGGGTCCAAGCTCACTTCATCCTCCTCTTTACGAGGAATGATCTTTCCCGCAGAAATCTCATCGAAGGCGATAGAAAGGGGCTTTGTGGAGGTCGAATCGATCTGCGGTGGCACGATTGAGCCGAGTCCTTCGCCGAGGCGAGAGTAATAGGAGTTGATCTGCCGCGCCCTCTTAGCGCTCAAACTGACAAGGGAGAACTTCGAACCAGCGACCTCTAGCAACTTCTCCACAGGCGGGACCATCATAGAACGGCCCAATGTATCTGCCAATTCAATCTCCTCGATAGGGGTCGTAAGACCGCTTTTGGAATTCAGCCCGGCATCGACCAGCGGTGGTGATTAACGTCGGGACCTATCAATCCTAGTTGCCCTGGGCACTATAGCCGCTAAATGGCGATTTTCCTGGCGCAAGGCACAAACCGCCAATAGGGCCGATCCCACTCGACTACCGTCGAGCGGCACGTTTCTGGGTAATTATTTTCGCTATGGCAACCACTGCGCTACGCCAGTCATCGTTCACGACAACCTCGTCGGCGAGGCGGCGAGCGAGGCCAATCTCTTCTTCAGCGATCGCAAGCCTATGAGACACGTGATCATCACTGTCCCCACGGGACCGCATCCGCAACTCGAGCTCTTTTAGAGATGGGGGCTCGATAGCTATCACTAACGAGCTGGGATAATTCTCCTTGATACTCTTTGCACCCTGAAGATCTATTTCAAGAATCAGATCATCTTGGTCAGCCGGGTCGGGGGCGGGGGTCCCATAGAGATTTCCTAGATACTCCGCCCACTCAAGAAACTTTCCCTCATCAATTGCGCGCAGAAACTCCAATCGGCTTACAAACACATAGGCATCATGCGATTCACCGACTCTGCGCGGACGGGTCGTCCACGACCTCGAAAGCTTCACCGAGTCCAACTCATGGACAAGTCCGGCGGTTATGGTACCTTTACCAACCCCGCCAGGCCCACAAACTACGACAATCAGGGTTTTGCTGTGTCCCTAATGAGGCGTTCTCTCTGATTGGCTCCAAGACCCTGCAGTCGTCTCGTATCGGCAATGCCAACTTCCGACATAATCTTTCGGGCCTTGACCTTTCCGATTCCAGGAAGACTTTCGAGTACCGAAACGACCTTCATCTTGCCGACCAATTCGTCGGATGAGGAGCGCTCCAGTAGTGACTCAAGGGTAATTGAACCCATCTTGAGCTGTTCCTTAAGCTCAGCACGTGCACGTCGTGCATGTGCGGCCTTTTCAAGAGCGGCTTGTCGCTGCTCAGGTGTTAGAGATGGAGGCAATGGCATAGTTGGAAAGATAACCGAAAATTTTGCAGTTGGGTGCTTAAAATCACGGTTAATTAGCTTTTGTAGGCCAATTTTTCAAAAAAATACCCGTTTTGAACCCATTTTGCACCAACAGATTCGATTTTCAACTACTTTTCCGGAGGTTCACCCCGCCTCCATTACCGATTCTAAAATAGATTCAGCGGCCAAAATTGGGTCTTCCGCCTGGGTTACCGCCCTACCTATTACCAGTAGATCAGCACCAGACCTAATTGCTTCTTCCGGAGTTGCGGCCCTGACTTGATCGTTCCTATCGACGCCTTTGGGTCTGATCCCAGCGACAACGGCGAACATGTCGGGTCTAAGCAACTTCCCCTCGGCTACGTCTTCGGTGGCGCAGACATAGCCTTTGCAACCGCCTAATGCTGAAGCTTCGATTCTCGCCGGGACGACGTGCTTAGGGGCTCCTCCGTCCGAACTAAGCACGGTAACACCAAGAGCCATCGGAATCGATCCGCCAATCTCGGAAGCTCCTTCCATAAGCCCCTCTACTCCCGCCCTCAACATATCGGTCCCGCCGAATGCGTGCATCGTCAATAGGCTCGCTCCGAGCCCTCCAACGACCCTTGCGCTTCGGCGAACCGTATTAGGTATGTCATGGAGCTTCAGGTCCAAAAAGACCTTGTATCCCAGCTCACATAGGGCACCGACGGACTCCGGACCGGTAGAGAGATAGAGCTCGAGTCCAACCTTGACGTATTCGAAATAATCTCCTAGGTGTCTCGCCATCCTGGTAGCCATGACCAGATCGTCGTAGTCGAGCGCAAGCGCCAGGTGGCCTTTTGCGTCACTCTCTTTCATCTATTTTCCGCCTTCGCATCGCTTAAAGTTTCAAAACCTGAAGTGATCTTCATACCCCTGGGGGCATATCCAACCACGTCAGAAGGTCTGGATATACCTAGTCTCGCACACAATTCGACCAGCTCGCCGAGAACTCGCAGTGGAGCCTTGGGATCGGAAAAAGTGGCAGTTCCGACCTGTACCGCCGAAGCCCCGGCCAACATCATCGCCAGGGCATCCTGACCAGAGGAAATGCCACCCACTCCGATAATTACAATCTCAGGCATTCGCCTCTTTAACTCGTACACCGCCCGAAGCGCAATCGGTCTAATCGCTGGGCCGGAAAGGCCGCCTCCGCCACCACCAAGTTCCAACGAGGCGGTCAATGGGTCGATGCTCATCCCTAGGACGGTATTTATCATCGTTACACCACAAGCCCCTGCCTCGACGGCCGCTTCGGCGACCTCGGCCATTAGGTGGGTATTTGGGGACAGCTTGGCGAAGATCGGGATACCTATCGATCTCACAACCTCTATTACCGAACGGGTCGCCTGAGGGGAGTGCGAAAAGATCTCCGACTTCGCCTTTAAATTGGGGCATGAGATATTGACCTCTATGGCCACGATCCCATCTAGATGGCCTTTTAGTAACTCGGATGCCTCGGCGTACTCCTCGACCGTTTTGCCCCAGATGCTGACGATCGTCTTTGCGCCCGATTGTCTAAGCCGTGGGAGGTAATCCTTCTCCCACGCTACAACGCCGGGTCCTGCCAAACCCACCGAATTCAGCATCGAGCCGGGTAAAGGAAGTAGCCGAGGCCCGGGATTTCCTGGAAACGGATATGCAGCAAGACTCTTTACGACAACTGCCCCCAGCTTTGAGAGGTCGAAGAATGCCGATAGCTCTGCCCCGTGTCCGGAGGTTCCGGCGGCCGTCATCACCGGATTATCCAGCTTCAACGAACCTAGGTTCGTCTCAAGATCCACGTCAAAGTGGCCACTTTTTCGACTCGGGACTCTCATAGCACCTGGTGGTAGGATTGGATCGATCGAACATCGAACGGCGACTTCCTACCCTCTCTAATTCCAGAAGCGGCTGCCTTTGCGGCGGCTAGGGTCGTCAGGCATGCGACGTGGTTTTTTAGCGCTGCGCTCCTGATTCGATATCCGTCCGCCCTAGGTGTATTACCCCTAGGGGTATTCACAACTAGCACAACCCGTCCGGAAGATATCAGATCCACTGCGTCGTAATGTCCTAGCGGCCTATCACTTCGGGCTTCGCCGATAGCGCGCTTTTCGTCGGTAACCTTTGCAACTAAAATTCCGACTTCTACCCCGTGTTCTTCGAGCGACTTAGAAGTCCCGAAGGTGGCGGCCAACTCGAATCCGAGGTCTCGAAATGCCTTTGCCACCTCAACTCCGTGATCCTTGTCCCGATCCGAGAGCGAAAATAGCACCACACCAGAGTCGGCCAATCTCGATCCTGCTGCAAGTTGGCTCTTTGAAAATGCCATCGGAAAGCTTCGATCGATCCCCATGACCTCGCCAGTTGAGCGCATCTCCGGGCCGAGCAGGGTGTCAGAGGTCGGAAATCTGGAAAAGGGAAGCACCGCCTCTTTGACCGTTACGTGGTCAATCGAACGAGGAGGGTTAAATACCTTTTCCTGTCGTAGCTCGTCGAGGGTCTTTCCCGCCATTACCAGGGCGGCAAGCTTCGCTAGGGGCACGCCGGTCGACTTGGCGACAAAGGGAACAGTCCTTGATGCCCGGGGGTTAGCCTCGATCACATATACCTGTTCGGCCTGTACTGCAAACTGCACGTTTATGAGGCCAATGACTCCAAGTTCGTTGGCTATAAGTATTGCATAGGCGCGAATCTGCTCGATCACCGCTTCGGAGAGGGTCTGCGGAGGAATAGCGCAAGCCGAATCACCCGAATGCACTCCCGCCTCTTCGACGTGCTCCATTATTCCGCCGATATAGGTCTCTCCCGCCTTATCCCTGACCGCGTCTACGTCGACTTCAATCGCGTCCTCCAGGAACTTGTCTATCAAAATCGGCCTGCTCGAAGGCTGGCCACCCTCCGCATCAAGCTCTTTGAGACGGGAAAAACCGTTTGTGAGTTGGTCCTCGTCGTAAACGATCTCCATCGCCCGACCACCCAGAACGTAACTAGGTCTCAAAAGTACTGGATAACCAATACCCTGGACCACATCGAGGGCTTCTTTGAGGCTAAATACAGTGGCCCCGGGAGGTTGGGCAATTCCAACCCTGTCGCAGAAGTTGGACCATTGCTTACGGTCTTCGGCAAAATCTATCGCCTTTGCAGATGTACCTAAAACCCACTCTGCCGGGAGCGACGAAGCCAGTTTCAGCGGGGTCTGTCCTCCTAAAGAGACGATAACTCCTAGGAAGTTGGGATTCTTTGACTCGACATCCAGCACCTCCATGACCTCTTCGATCATCAAGGGCTCCATGTAAAGCCGGTCCGAAGTGTCGTAGTCGGTAGAGACCGTCTCCGGATTGCAGTTGATCATTATCGTCTTGTATCCGGCATCCCTGAGCGCAAAGCTGGCGTGCACGCAGCAGTAGTCGAACTCAATTCCCTGTCCTATCCGGTTGGGACCTGAGCCGAGGATTACCACCGTGGGCGAATCGCCGACTTCTACCTCACTCTCCTCGTCATAGCTCGAATAGAAGTATGGTGTGTAGGCTTCGAACTCGGCTGCACAGGTGTCAACCGCCTTATAACTCGGCCTTACTCCGACAGAACGCCGGTAGGCACTAACCTCCATCTCTTCTACGGCGAAGAGGTAAGCGAGCTGTCCGTCAGAAAATCCGAGCTGCTTTGCTTCGAAGAGGAGATGCGGGTCTAGCCCATAAAGACCTTGCGACGGATCGTAAGCAGCCAGCAGTGACTCTCGTGCACCGACTATCAGAGCGATCTGATCCAAAAACCACGGGTCGACCTTGCAGGAGTCGTGGATGGTTTCGATGGAAATCTTTCGCCTAATTGCGGCCTCAATCAGAAAAATCCGATCTGACGTGGCCTTTGAAAGCGACTTAATCAATTCGTCGTCACCCAGCGAATCGTAGCCAGCCTCGATGGGGTCGCAGTTGAGGCCGAGTCTGCCGCGCTCGATTGACCGAAGGGCCTTCTGCAGAGACTCTGGGAAACTCCGCCCGATAGCCATAGCTTCACCGACTGACTGCATACGAGTCCCTAGCTCGTCTTCGACGCCCGGGAACTTCTCGAATGCCCATCGCGGCACCTTTGTCACGACATAGTCGATGGATGGTTCAAAGCTCGCTGGGGTCAATTTAGTAATATCGTTTTGAACTTCATCGAGCGTGTACCCGATGGCGAGTTTCGTGGCAATCTTGGCTATCGGAAAGCCCGTAGCCTTCGAAGCAAGCGCCGAAGACCTCGAAACCCTCGGGTTCATCTCGATCACGACCATCTCGCCCGTAAAAGGGTCAATAGCGAACTGGATGTTCGAACCACCTGTCTCAACACCGATCCGCCTAATCACCTTGAATGCAGCATCCCTCATCAGCTGGTACTCGACATCAGATAAGGTCTGAGCGGGGGCGACGGTGATCGAGTCCCCAGTGTGGACTCCCATAGCGTCAAAGTTTTCGATCGAACAGACAACAACTGCGTTGTCCTTGTGATCCCTCATAACCTCGAGTTCATACTCTTTCCATCCGGCGATGGAACGTTCGATGAGAATCTCAGAAATCGGCGAGGCGTCGAGTCCGGAGGCGGCCAAATCGACGAACTGATCCAGGTCGGCGGCTATACCGGTTCCGGCTCCCCCGAGGATAAAGCTAGGTCGAATCATAACTGGAAAGCCGATACCCTTTGCGACGACAACTGCCTCGTCGAGACTGTGAGCGAAACCAGATTGAGGCGTCGAAAGCCCAATCTCTTGCATCGCTATCTTGAACAGCTCCCTGTTCTCCGCGGTATGGATCGCCTTCTCAGAAGCCCCGATCAGCTCTACACTGAACTCCTCCAAGACTTTCGCCTCAACTAACTCGATGGCGAGATTAAGTGCGGTTTGCCCGCCGAGGGTCGGAAGGAGTGCGTCGGGCCTCTCCTTTTCAATGATCTTTGCGATTATCTTGGCATCGAGTGGCTCGATGTAGGTGGCATCAGCGAACTCGGGGTCGGTCATGATCGTCGCTGGGTTCGAGTTAACCAGGATGACCCTATAGCCCTCCGCCTTTAGTACTCGGCAGGCCTGTACTCCCGAGTAGTCAAACTCGCAGGCTTGCCCTATGACGATCGGACCCGACCCAATAACGAGGACCGAAGAAATATCTTGACGTTTAGGCACTGACGGTTCCCGCTTCCATAACCTCGCTAAAACGATCGAACAGGTAATAAGAGTCGTGTGGGCCGGGGCCAGCTTCGGGGTGGTATTGTACCGAAAAAGCCTTTAGCCTTGGATAACTCAAGCCCTCTATCACTCCATCATTTAAGTTGATGTGGGTAACTTCGACCTTGGTGGACATCTTGGAAAGGCTCGACTCCAATACCGCATAATTGTGGTTTTGCGATGTAACTTCGACTTTGCTAGTGCTGGTATCCGACACAGGATGATTTGCCCCGTGATGGCCAAAATTAAGCTTATAAGTTGCCCCGCCGAGGGCCCTGGCCATCAACTGGTGGCCTAGACAGATACCAAAGGCGGGAATCCTCCCGATCAACTCAGAAATGACATTAGTGGCGTATTCGACCGGTGCCGGGTCGCCTGGGCCGTTAGAAAAAAAGACCCCGTCTGGCGCCATCGCAAGGACATCTTTTGCATCGGTTTGAGCTGGTACGACGGTGAGCTGAAATCTACTAGACAGTTCGCGAACCATAGAACTTTTAATCCCAAAATCGTAGGCGACTACTTTGGGTCCATCACCTTTATAGTGAATCACCCCTTTAGAGGTCACCTCTTTGACTAGGTCTAGGCCGTCGGTAGTTGGTGCAGTTTTCGCCAGCTCCATAAGTTCATCTTTAGGAAGTGTTCCAACTACTCCGGCAAGAGATCCGGATGAACGAAGATGTCTCGTGAGCCGTCTGGTGTCTAGGCCCAAGACGAGAGGGACCCCTTGGAGATCCAAGATCTGGTGCAGCGGGGCCGATGCCCTCCAGTTAGAGGGGCTAGGCGTATAGTTTCTCGCCACCACCGCCCTAGCAGAGACCCTATTTGACTCCCAATCGAGCTCGTTAACCCCATAGTTTCCGAGATGAGGATAGGTAAACACAATCGCCTGACCAAAATAGGACGGATCGGTGAGGATCTCCTGGTAGCCGCTGAGGGAGGTGTTGAATACGAATTCAGCGGCTACGTATCGATCCTTCCGCATCTCCTCGCCGTTGGGAACCAGGTAGGCCCTAAAGGATGTGCCGTCCGATAGAACTAACCAACCCGGTTCGGCTCCTATTCGAGCGAGACTTGCATCTAGAACCATAATTTCCCTTCTCTTAATATCTCTTTCCCTCGAATAAAACCCCCCACGACACTTCCTCTCAACGTCCTTCCCTCGTAGGGAAAGTTGGTGGAATGAGAGGCGATGTCTTCAATTTTCCCAACCGACCGAGCGGTCGGGTCGCAGATTACGATCGAAGCTTGAGCATTGGGCTCTATCCCTATCCGCCTGCCGACGACCCTGGCTGCACCTGGTCCCATCATTTCGAGCAACCGATGGAGTCTTTGCAGTTCGTAAGGTTCCAGACCTATCCGACTTGCCGCCCGGTGACTCCAATGGTCGGTAGCGATCGCCGTCGGGGATGCCGGCGGCTCTGAGAAAGCTGTCCAGCAGGCGGAGAAGGCGCTTTGGAGCCCGATCATGCCGAAAGACGCCTGGCTAAAAGGTCGTTGCTTGGAATGGTATGCGTGGGGAGCATGATCAGTGGCTATTGCATCGAAGTCTCCCCTTATCGCAGACGCCACGATTGCCATCTGGGTCGACTTGGACCTAAGTGGCGGGTTGACCTTAAAACTGGTGTCAAAGTTGGATAGGAGCGAGTCGTCCAGCAGAAGATGGTGAGGGGTTACTTCTGCTGAAATCCTAAGCCCTTCATTCCTCGCCATCCTGATGAGGTTTATGCTCTCGCGGGCAGAGACGTGGAGCACGTGCAACCTGCCTCCGGTAGCCTTCAACAGCTCAATATCCCTCGCTACCATAGTGGATTCGGATGCCTCAGGCTCGCCTATCAGTCCTAGCCTCACCGAGGTCGCCCCAAGATTCATCGAAGCGCCTTCGAAAAGGTACGGGTCTTGAGCGTGTTGGGCCACGGTGACTCCGAGAAGCTCCGACATCTTCAGCGCTTCGTACATCAACTTGGTAGAACCAACCCCGGTACCATCGTCGGTGAAAAAGGTCACCCCGGCTTCCGAAAGCGAAACAAAGTCGACGAGCCTCTCTCCCTTTCGTCCAATTGTGATCGACGCTGCCTGATCCACCTCAATTGGGGCCTTGCGTAGCTCCTCCCTTACGGCTTTCCAGATCGATACCGAATCTATCGTAGGTTCGGTATTCGCCATAGCCAAAAGGTACTGATAACCACCAAGTAGGCCCTGTTCTGAAAGGGTTTCTATCGTCTCGGCTTCTGAGTCCCCAGGGTACCTGCTGTGGGTGTGGGTGTCATAAAAACTCGTGGACACGACACAACCGGTTGCGTCGATGACCCGGCTACCAAAGGTGTCTAGTCCTTCGGATACTTCGGTAATGACCTCTCCTTCGATCGCTACATCGAGAGCAAAGAGACCATCTGGCTTTAGCACAAGACCGCCTTTGACGACTACCTTCTGCTCGCTCATCTACCGATCACCCTTTCGGATTGACCCATAAGAATTGTTATTTTCAGGCCGTCAGTCACCGAATACTCCCCTTTGGGATCGCCGATCGTCCGAAGCGGTAGCAAGGATCTTGGAAAAGACCGCCATCCTCATTAGCACTCCATTTCTAACCTGTTCAGAGATCAGGCTTCTTTCCTCTGGCAGCTTGACGGCTAATTCAACGCCACGATTTACTGGCCCTGGATGCATCACGATGCTCTTTGGCGCCATCCTCAGATAGCGCTTCTGATCGAGCTGAAATCGCCTGGTATAGGAGTCGATCGAGGAGTGATAGCCTCCTTGGATCCGCTCACGCTGAATCCTGAGGAGGTACAAGACATCGACTTCTCCGACAACTTCATCGAGGTCAAAGCTGAATTCGGCGCCAAGAGCCGAGGGTCGATCGACCATCATGTCGGGTGGCCCCACCAAAACTACTTTAGATCCAAAACGTCCTAAAAGGGCAGAAAGTGACCTAGCCACTCGAGAATGCAAGATGTCGCCGACGATGGCTATCTTCTTGGCTGCCAGGTTTCCAACCCCCTCGAATGCGGACGAAAGGCTGAATAGGTCTCCGAGTGCCTGTGTCGGGTGCTCGTGGCACCCATCCCCCGCATTTACAACCGCTAGGCTGGTCCAGCTCGCAATTTGGAGGGGTGCCCCCTCATTAGGATGTCGAACCACGACTGCGTCTGCTCCGAGGGCGGAAACGGTATCGCAGGTGTCCTTGAGAGATTCACCCTTTGAGACAGAAGAAGCAGACACTGCGAGATCGATAACCCTTGCACCCAGCCTCTCCGCTGCGAGGGTAAAAGAAAGTCGCGTCCGGGTGGAACCTTCAAAGAAAAGGGTCGCCACCACGGAGTCTTTCAGTTCGTCGCTGAAGCGCCTCGTCCCCAGCTCCTGCTTACGATAAATCTCGGCCCGTCCCAGGAGATCGACGATTTCCGAGTCGCTCAAATCGGAGATCTGAGTCAATGATCGTCGCCCCGGAACGGGATTCGAAGTCAATCCTGTCAAATTCCCTCCCTAGCCTCTTCGAGGATCAGTACGCCTTTAGGACCAACCTCCACAAATTCCGCCTTGGAAGTTGGCAAGTTCTTGCCGACGAAATCCGGCCTAATCGGAAGCTCGCGGTGCCCACGATCGACCAGTACGGCTAGTTGTATGGCCTTCGGTCTTCCCAACGCCCCCAACGCCTCCAGGGCTGCCCTGACGGTACGACCGGTGTAGAGGACGTCATCTACCAGCACTACGACACGGTCAGTGATTCCGAGCTCCAGGCTCGGAGCGTCACCCGATTCCAAACGTGGTCTATCGTCGCGAAAGAGGCTCACATCAAGTTCGGCACATGGGGGCGAGTAGTCGTCAATCTCGAGTAGGTGGGCAGAGATCAGCTCGGCGATCCACACTCCTCCGGTTGCGAGGCCGAGGAGCACTACCTCTTTCGAACCACGGTTTCGCTCCGTTATCTCGTGGGCGATCCTTTTAATCGCCCTCTCAATGTCACTTCTAGTCAACACCTGGGCCTTAGGCCGCATAGATATCGATGCAACTTCGCTAGAAGGCAGAGCCGACTCGCCAGACAAACTATTCTCCTTGTGCCGTGTAGACCTCTCTGGACCTACTTCACGGTTTTCTATAGAAGATCCTATTACTGTCGAATAGTACCGACCGCACATATTTGAGGGGAACTGTCGTATCAAATGATCGGGGATGAGAGGATTCCAAGCCAGAATGAGGCCACGGGACATAAAAGTCGGCGACATCGACTCCGCAAGCCGAAGCTGACGCTCGGCCAGAAGACTAGAAGGTCCGCGCTCGTAGTCTTCCTAGTCATCATCTTGTTAGCTGGTGGAGTCGTATATTACGGGTTCAATCTCTACGGTCGGATCAAGAAACTAAACGTTTCCAACCTAAGCACGAACACCAATTCCCTCCAACCTATAAACATCCTCCTCGTTGGATCAAACTCTCGAGCCGCACTAAACGGAAAGCAGGCCCAATACTTTGGGAGCAAGTCCCAAGTTGGCGGCGCTCGGAGTGACGTGACCATGATCGCCCGCCTTGATCCAAAGACACAAAAAGTGACTCTTCTTTCCATCCCAAGGGATCTCTTCGTCCCAATACCCAACAGTCACAGCTCTAACCGAGTTGACGACGCTCTGAACGTCTCCCCGTCTCAACTAGTCAAAACAGTAGAGCAAGACCTCGGCATCCCGATACAGCACTTCGTCGAATTGAACTTCGACACCTTCCAGCAGGTGGTCCAGGCACTCGGAGGGATTAAAATGTACTTCCCGATGCCGGTGAGAGACGCTTACTCAGGTCTAAACATCACCACTACCGGATGCCTCCAGCTAAACGGTTTTCAAGCCCTTGAAGTGGTTAGGGCGAGACACCTCTACTACCAGCAAAATGGGGTCTGGATAGAGGACCCACTTGGGGATCTAAGTAGAATAAGGCGAGACCACGAATTCTTGAAGGTGCTAGCGACCGAGGTCAAGCAGAAGGGTATCTCCAATCCTTTCACCCTCAACTCGATAGTTTCTGCTATAGTTCCCTACCTTCAGGTCGACAGCAGCTTTACCATATCGGACATGCTAAGTCTCGCATCTAAGTTTCGGCACATCAACCCCTCTGCCATTTCAAGTTTGACTCTCCCGGTGGAGTTGGTAAACAACTACGTGTACAAGGGTGCCAACTACGGCGACGTAGTTTTCCCGACCGAACCTCAGGACGGCCAAGTAATTGCTAGCTTCTTGAACGGCCAAGGGACGCAGCCCTCCAAGACAAACAGGGCGCCAGT
>JAJZCF010000214.1 GCA_021846265.1 Actinomycetes bacterium
TCGGTCTGGAGATCGCCAAAGGCGTTCTGTCGGTAGTGGACCAGGGTTATCGAACGGACGCCTGCGGCATGGCACTCTTCAAGCCTCTCCATTTGGCCTTCAACGAAATCGGCACCTTCACAGGTGAAGAAGAGTATCGAGGTTCCGGCACGATGAGCCTCAACGATGTCGTCGGCGCTTCGCACAATTGAGAGCTGGTGAGAGCGGGCAATGTTGCCTAGTCCGGTCAGTTGGCGGCGATGATCGGCATAGGCCTCACCGTCCTGGAACGGCCGGCTGGCCTGGAGGCCGCCGTCACCATTGAATCCGAGGACCTGAAGATCGGAGACGGTGGCGAAGCTTACGGCGGCAATGCCAGTGGCCCTTATCGTGGCGATCGATGTTGAGCAGGTGTCCGTTCCGAGCAGCTCCGTCAGTAGATGGTCGGAACCCAGGCCGGCAAGGAAACACCTTCCTGGGTGAGCGTGCAGGTCGACCCATGGACCGTGCGTCCTTTGGGATATCGCTTCAGTGGTGCTCTCGGCACTAAAGGACCGCACTTCTGTCCTCATTTACGTTGTCTCTTTCAGTTGAGAAATAACCGCCATCATCAAGTGAAATTCAGTGATCACTCATGTTACTTCCTTCAACGTAACTAGATTATTGCCTCAACGCATTCGACGGTAATGCTTATCTGTCCAATGCGCCGCAAGCTGGTCCATCATCTCCGCCCAGTGAAGAGTTAACTGAAATCGCTAGTCACTTCCAAATGAATTCCCCTTGGTGAATAGATGGCGACCTT
This sequence comes from Actinomycetes bacterium, assembly GCA_021846265.1. GTDB lineage: Bacteria > Actinomycetota > Acidimicrobiia > Acidimicrobiales > Acidimicrobiaceae > JABEUN01. Next base: position 782 of record JAJZCF010000214.1, read on the forward strand.
TCAAATTGCTAACAGACATTCACCCTGAAGTCCGTCGTGGCCTAAGGAAGCCAAACTCTATTTCAAAACAAGCCGACGTACTAAAGGAGTACTTCATCGGCGATATCACCGAGGTCATCCCTCTTGGTGGAGTGGCTCGTCTCATAGTAACGCGCCGATCCACCGAGCGAATAGACAAAGGCAAGCAACTTTGCGACGGCCAGGAAAAACTGCGGAGGAATCTGAGTACCGAGTTCACACGAACGATGTAGGGCCCTTGCGAGAATCGGATCCCTAACGACTGGTACGCTCCACTTTGCGGCCTCTTTTTTGATCGCCAAAGCAACAAATCCTGCACCTTTTGCGACGATGATCGGGGCTGGCGACCTCTTTGGATCGTAGGAAATTGCAACTGCGTAGTGAGTCGGGTTGACAACCACAACGTCTGCCTTCTGGACCGAAGTCATCATCCTGCGCCTAGCTAGCTTGAGCTGCATCGATCTAATGCGACCCTTTACCGTTGGGTCACCCTCTGATTGACGCGACTCGTCCTTGATCTCTTGCTTGGACATCATCAGCTGCTTGGTTAGCATACGCTTCTGTCGGCCAAAATCTACAAGCCCGAGAATAAGCCCGAATAGTGCAACCGTCCTCAGCAGCGACATCGCCCCGGAGGTGACCATGGTCACGGAGTCGTAAAGTGAAAGTTGTCCAGATGCGAGCTCCTTGATTCTGCTAGCAAGGATTAAATATCCCACAAAGAGGATCACAATCATCTTCAGAACAGACTTAGCAGTCTCCATCATTCCAGTTGGAGAGAAGACCTTTTTGAAGTAATTGTTCGGCTTGAGCTTGGAAAACTTAGGCATCAGCAAGCTGAGGTTAAGCGAAAATCCGATCTGAGCGAAGTTGATGACGAGCACAAGTACGATTGCAAAAGCTCCGAACATCCCTATCGCATCAGCGAAATCCCCAAATCCCTTTCCTAGCTGGCCCAAAGCGTATCGGGAAGTCAAAGAATCGGCATTTATCTGGCCCACGGAGACAAAAAGCGAGGTGATCTTGGGTGCAACGGATTGAAAAACCATCGGTATCAGGTACGAAGCAAGTAGTAGAAGCGCCCATTGAGATAGCTCCTGTGACTTCGCTATCTGTCCTTTTTTTTTGGCGTCGCCTCTCTTCTTGGCGGTTGGTTTTTCGGTGCGCCCGTCCCTCTCCGACATCTACTAGCCCCCCACCAGATCCCTTTCAGCGATGAAGGCATAACGGAGGCCTTCGGAAAGGATCGCCGGAAGAAGTGCCAACGAAAGAAAAATGAGGATTAAGGACAAAAGGATCTGCAAGGGAAATGCGAACATCATTGCGTTGAGCTGCGGAGCAACTTTTACCATTATGCCAAGGACGATCTGAGACAAAAACATTACGGCAAGAACTGGTACCGCAATCTGAAATGCAGCCCCAAAAAATATCGTCACGCCCTTGACCACCACGTCTAGCCCTAGGTTCGGATTCATGATTGCGTTAGTTCCCATCGATCGCACAAGGCCACCGACCACCAGTGCATCTCCCCCAGAACTAAAGAGCAAGGTAACGGCCAGCAGTTCGTAGAACTGGCCGAATGAGGTCACTTGATTCAGACCCAACGGATCCATAGATGGCGGTGGTGAAAAGCCTCCGAATAGGCCAAGCAACGAACCTGCACTCTGGGCGGTATTGACGAAGACCGTAACCATGAAACCAAGGAGAGCTCCGGTCAATGCCTGGATAATCAGTTCGCCTATGAAGGCCACGGAGGAGTCGAGTGGCAGTGGGACTGAAGAGGCGACGTGTACCATTCCCAGGGCCAAAGCGGCGGCGATCCCGGCCTGTACCGTCTTTGGCACCAACGGAGAAGCAAAAGGGAGCGCCATCATAACAAATCCAGTAGAGCGCGCTAAAGCCAAAAGAAAGGCTACCAGGCCGCTCAGCTGGATTTGCATCCGATTTATCTGCCGGCTATTAGCGTCGGGATCTGGTTATACAGGGAGTAGGTAAAAGCCTCCAGCTGACCTATCATCCAGTTCCCAGAGATAAATATGACGATCCCGACTGCCAGTACTTTTGGAAGAAAAGTCAAGGTCATCTCCTGAATCTGGGTAACTGTCTGAAAAAGCGAAATCAGTATCCCTACCCCCAGAGCCACGATAAGCATTGGCCCCGCCAGTTTGATCACAAGGAATATAGCCTGACCAGCAATTTGCATAATTGATGCGTTGTTCATCTAAAGCTCACTAACAATGAATGTGCTAT
>JAJZCF010000215.1 GCA_021846265.1 Actinomycetes bacterium
GGCCTTGGTCGGAAGCGTGTCCGGTGTCGTTTCATCTTTTGAGATTTCTAAATCGGAATCTGTTCGCACCGCGGGCAAAAAATCGTTTTCGATTTTTGACCGCAAAGAATCATTAACTCCTTTTCCATTTCCATTTCCATTTCCATTTCCACTTCCGGTGCGGAAATTTTCCGTCGTGTCTCGGAGTTTTTCCGTCGTGTCTCGGAGTTTTTCCGGAGAAGTATCCTGACCTGCTATTTCGTCAGACGACGCAAGATTTTCTTCATTTTCCCCATTTTCCGGAAATTTTCCGTCGTGTCTCGGAGTTTTTCCGGAAATTTTCGCGAAATACTCCGGAGGATCCGGCAATCTGGTTCCGGTAGGGTGTGAAATCTTCTGATGCAGATCCCAACTTGGAATGTAGATGAACGGGTTTTCGCCTACGGTGTACCGTCTGATGCAGTCCTCGCGCTCAAGTTCATCGAGCCATATTTCGATCTCTTGTGCCGTCACGTTGTCGTGAGGGAAGAGTTCGCCAACGAGTTTCTTTGGAAGGTCTTTGAGCCGTCCTTTGTCGTCCGCAATCGTGAATAACCCAACAAAGACCAGTCGAGCGTCTCTTGAGCAGCTAGCGAGAGACCTCGACTCGAAAAACTCCGGTTTGATCGTCCTGATTTTCGCCATTTCAGCTACCCAACCAGTTGCCGACATGGAAGCCGTCGCCGTCAACGCTCCACAAGCCAGCGCGCACAAGCTCGTTAGCCAGCTCGTAGACGACTTCTTGGAGTTGAGTAGTGTTAGCGTATGACTTCGGCACGATCTGCTCGACCTGCTCGAATGTCAGATAGCCGCCACTACCGAGCTTCTTGGCCCGACAAAGCGCACGAATGCAAAGTAGCTCGGCTGCCTCGCTCACCTCGAGGACTGCTGCGTCGTCAAAGTAGAAAGCATCCAGCTTGACAAATAGGCCAGTCTTACTCATTTGGAAACGTCCTTCCATCCTCATTAATTGGCATCATTAGCGCCTCCCTCGTCGGGATATTTAGCTCCGGCTGCCTTGCAAATGGCACGCATGATAGTCGCATCCACGACGATGAATTGAGCTGGCGACGTGCAAGCATGATTCATGTATTCCTGCGCCCATCGTCGGCCCCAAGACTGGATTCCCGTTGGATCAATATCTTCATTCATTCAATTAACCTCCCTGACTTCAATTTGCTCACGTCCATAGATCCACGCAGCTGCACAGCTCGGCGTGAAAAAGTCAAGCTGCGAGTGCGCTCCAATTCGATCCTCGACGGTGACGACCTCTCCCTGGTGCTCACCACCTAAGATCACTAACTTCGTTCCCAAAGGCCACATGTTGCCTGCTACCGCCCCGATGTAGGTCTGGTGGCCGTCTGCCATTGTTCCGGCCTGGCAGTAGCTAGTCGAAGATACGTTCCAGACTTCCCCGATGGGTGCGACCGGATTGCTAGCTCTCGTGCCTGCATACACGCTTGGCATGATCCTCGCTTGTGCATTTGTGGCCTTTCTTGTCGATATGACCCCACGAGCGGGAAGGCTTATAAGCGGTTTCGCCCGTGGAGCAGCCTTCCCTTCGAGCCGGAGGTAGCCAGCCATAGCCCGCGGGGGATTAGTTGTGACTTGTGTGGCCGGAGCCGATAGTGCAGCTCCGACCATGAGTGCCAATGAGCAAAGCGCTCCATCGGCGTGAAACCTCACCTTTTATGTCTCGCCAGTGGCTTCCGGCGTGCGCACTCGACGCAATCGCATCGGTGCGAAATTAGATAGCCAAGGAAAGACAGCGAAAACGCTACGCAGAGGATTATGAAGTAGGTGTGCATTTCCACTCCCCTTCGGTTTCCCAGTCGTAAAGCTCAGCTCTTGGCTTTGGTGCATCGGCCACAAGCCGGATTTGTCGCCTCGTGAGCTCGGCCTTTTGAGCCAATGCAGCTCGATAAGCGCTCGCCAGCGACGAGAGGATTGCAGTGCCGATCAGCGCCCCCCCAGCGACGAGGGCAGCGACAACGAGTGAGTAAGCGGTCATGATTGGTTCTCCCTTAGGTCGTATAGGTGGTTTTCGAGGGCGTTGATGACATTGATTGCCTCGTCCTTGCTCAGCTCTTTCGAGCTGGCTAGCTCACGCTTGACAACGCCGGAGGTATAGGTCAGTCGGTCTTCCCGATCTTCAATGCCAAGCTCGTTAAAAAGCATGAGCATCTTTCGGGTCTGCGGTTGGGTAATCGGTACTACCTTCGGCTCATCGGCTGCCTCGACTATCACAGGCTCGCTTGACGGCTCGTCGTAGGGCAGCGGTGGTGCTTCCTCGATAAGCTCAGCCTCGATTATCACTTGGCCGGATTCTGGCGCAGTAGGCACGCTCAAAGGCTTCTTAGCTCTCGATAGGCGTGGCTTCTCAGGCTCCGCTTGGACGGCCTCAGTCTCAACTACAGCCTCAATCGTGACTTCTTCTGGCGTGTAGCTAAGGCCACCGATCACGTCAGGAAATAGCAATCGACACGCCCTCGACGTGCATCTAGCCACAAGCATGTTCTGTGGTTGTTTGCGCCAGTTGTCCTTCCCGACGAGACCCATATCCTTTGCCTCGTCAATCGTGAAGACGACTGTCGTGTAGTCTGGCTGCTCTTTGCGACGACCCTTAATCACGCATCGAGTTTTGGTCATTTCTGTGTAGATCAGCTCATGCCCTTGGCGATAGACAAGCGCCCTCATCATTTCCGGATCCATCGTCGGCATCCCGTCGATCACGTCGATGTGAGCCATTGCTGTCATGGGTGGAAGGCCGACCTCACGACCCGTCAGGATCGCAGCAGCGACAGCCGGTGCTTTGCCACGCAATCCTTTAGGCACGAACTCGGTCTGCGCGATGTATTCACTTAGCTTGGCGATCTTTGGCATCATCGGAGCCCAATCGTCCGTAGCGTTGTACTTGACTATTTCCGTTGTCACTTGCTTTCCTCCACCCGTAGCGGTGCGCCTACGTAGTCTTTCGCCAGCTCAACCGCCTTGGC
>JAJZCF010000216.1 GCA_021846265.1 Actinomycetes bacterium
CCTCCAATCCTCGCCACCGTGTCGACCTCCCTGAGTTCGTCCTCAAGCCTCCGAGCGACTTCAATCAGGAGGCGGTCACCTTCTGAATGCCCGTAAGTGTCGTTTACCGGCTTAAAGTTGTCAAGATCCATATAGGCCACTGCGATGACCGAGCCAGATCTGCGAGCTTCGGCCATTTTGGTTCTGATCTTTTCGACTAAGAAGCTTCTGTTCGCTAGGCCCGTGAGTAAATCGTGAAATGCCATCTCGGCGAGTTGCTTTTGGTACCTTATCATCTCCGAAATATCCGAACAGATCGCAACGTAGTGGTCTATTTCTCCGTGCGAGTCTCTGATCGCTGTGATATTCATCAAAACCGGAAATACTTCGCCGTCCTTCTTGCGATTCCAGATAGTCCCGCTCCAGTGAGAGTCGTCCCTGAGCGAACGGTACATCTCTTCAAAGAACTTGGCATCATGGATGTTCGACCCCCAGAAGCCTGCGTTCTTGCCGACACAGTCGGCTTTGTAGTATCCGGTTATCCTAGAAAAGCCCTCATTGACATCTACTATCATCGCCTTCTTGTCGACGATGATGATTCCCTCTACCGAGTTTTCGAAGACCGCCGCCGCCCGTCTTAGTTCTTTAGCCTTCTCATCGTCTTCGGTGATGTCGGCGGCCACGCCCACTATGAAACGGATCTTGCCCTGTTGGTCGGTAATGTTTGAACTTCGCCACTCGAACATGCGAATCGCCCCGGACTTGTGCACCCATGGGGTGACCGTACGAGCCGGAGCCACACCCTTCATCGCATCTTGGAACCATTTAAGTGCTCCCGGTCTGGCCTGGGGAGGATAGAAATTGAGGTGGAAATTTCGCTTTCCACGCATCTGATCAAAACTGAAACCACTAAATTCCTCAAGCGCCCGGTTGCACTGGACAATACAGCACTCCTCGTCAAGAACGATAACGATCGACGAGAGGGCATCTATTATCTGGGAGACAAAATTCTTCTGCTTCTCAGTCTCCTGCTGTGCTTTATATCTAGCGGTCATGTCGATCGCAGTACAAACGAAAGAAAGAAGCGATCCTGATGTGTCAAAAATTGGAGAAACGCGCAAAGTGAGGTAGTAGCGCTTGGTGTCCGAAGTCGTGATCCAGACGTCGATGGATTGAGACTTTCGGGACGTGCCAGCCGAGACAAAGGTACCGTTAACGGCCTCGCGATCCTTCGGCGTCAACAAAGCGTCGAACGGGAATTCTTTTCCTAGGAGATCTCCTTCGCTCGACCCTATCATGGTGACCACGGATTCATTGACCATCAGCGTCTTGCCAGTTGGATCTAGCGTCATGGTCAAAAAGGCGGATGTATTCAAGATCCGGTCCCTTATCATCTGATTGCTAGCAAGAATCTGTTCTGATCTAGACCGATCGGAAATGTCCACTATTGTCGTGTCTAAATATCTGCGGTTGTCTTTTTGGCAAACTTCAATGAGTAGCTCCACGAGCCTCTCGTCGCCGTTGCTGGTGGTGAACTTTGAGACAAGATGGCTTGTTCCATCGAGTCCCAGTTCTGCCGCCAATCTCAAAGCCGCCCTTTCGTCGAGGTCTTTGGAGATATCAGAAGCGACTAGCCCCGATGCCTGCTCCTTGGAATAACCAAGGAACTCCAATACCTCGTCCGAGACTTCAAAGAGGGAGCCGTTTGATAGGTCGATACAGAATCGGCTTACACTTCTTGGATTGGCAAGATTGGCCCATCTCAAGGAGTTTTTCTCAAAGGTCAGTTTTTCAATGAGCCGGCCGATTGCATTCTGTGCGGCCAGGGTAATAGTCGACAAGAACTCCCGCTGGTAGGTGTTCGGCAGCTTGTTCTCGCTGCTCGCGATGGAAAATACCCCAAGCACACGATCGAATTGACCCCTTATCGGAGCGCTCCAGCAGGATACAAATCCGAGATCGCTCATCGTCTCTCTAATGTCAACGGCCCTTGGATCGCTGTTGTTGCTTGCGATGTAGATCGGCTGGTTGCTCAGATACGAATTTGATGGTGCCCCTGAGGTTGAGGTTGGCAACGTAACGCTCAAAGAGGCCTTGGCCGCAGCGGATAAGCTAGGGGCGTACTCAAGGTTCAAAGCACCTTCGGGGTCTGCAATAAATACCATCGCCGCCGAGTTTGCTATAGTCCCCTCCGCTAGCAGACAAAGCTTTTCAAGTGCCTCGTCGGGATTTGAGTCATAGCCGATAATCTCGAAAAGGTCACTTTGTACCTCGGCTAGACGATAAAGGTCGTTGGAAGATAGCGACCTCAGGGCGGTGGCGGCGGAGTTCCAATCTGCATCGTGGTAGGGCTCGGCATCGTAGATCAGTTCGATGCCTCCCGTGTTGGCGCTCGAGACATAGAGCTCTTTGGTCAGCTCCGATTTGATTCGGTAGTACTGGGGCGAGATTCCATACCGGAGAGCTTCTTCGAGCCTGTCCAATAGGTCGACAACTTGTGGACTTGAAAGGTAGGTGAGGCTGCGGCGTAGGTCTCCTATTGTCCTTGGATCGTTGAGAACCTCCGGATACCCGGTGAGCAACTCAACCTTTCGAGCCCATTGCCTCAACTTCGCAATCCCACCCAGGTTGGTAGTCGGTCGCTCTATGCCGCTGTGCCATTGAAGGTTTCTGACGAAGGTGGTCAGGTAACCCCTTGGCATGGGCCGGGCGATAGCGAATCCCTGTCCATAATCGGCGCCAGATATTGCCGCTGCCTGCAAGAGAGGTTCAGTTTCGAGCCCCTCGACCACTACCGCAATTCCCATGTCGTGGGCCAAACTGGTGAGGTGTTCCATCAATTTGATCGTGTTTCGAGGATCAGATGGATCTCGAACCAGCATTTGGTCGATCTTTACCTCGTCAAAACCAAACTTTTCCATCCTCTTGAGCGAGCTAAATCCTGATCCCAGGTCGTCCTGTGAAAGTTTGACACCGAGTCCCTTGAGACTCTT
>JAJZCF010000217.1 GCA_021846265.1 Actinomycetes bacterium
GGCCGCAGTCGGGTGAGACAGAGGGTGGCTCACTAGTCGCGCTTACGACATACGAGCTCTCCCTTGCCGATCGGGACGATAAGCGCGTCGACGCGGTCGTCGGCCAGAGCAGCGTTAAGCATCGGCCGGAGCGTCTCTTGGTGGTTGATCGCATTATCGGCCACGAGGAGGCCGCCGGGCACGAGTTTGGGTATCACCGCCTCGTAGCACGCTCCGTATGTCTCCTTTTCCCCGTCGAGGAAGCAGAAACCGATGTCGGAAAGTGCGTCACTGCTGGCGAGGAAGTCTGCCTCCACGAGCTCGACGACGTCGGCCACCCTCGCCTGGGAAAAGGTCTCTCGGGCGAGAGCCGCCTTTGGGGGCAGGACCTCGAAGGTCGTGAGCCTACGCCCGGTGGAGCGACAGGCAAGTGCCAACCACAGCGCTGAATACCCCGCGCTCGTGCCGATCTCGACGCACCTGCCTCGTGGGGCGGATGCTGCTAGAAGGGCGACGAAACGCCCAGTCTCAGGCGGGATCTGGCGTAGCCGCTCAAGCCGGGGCGTGCCGTCGCAGCGGTCTGCAGCGTCGCGTTCTTCGAGTTCGCGCATCCGCCTCAGCAACTCGTCCGGGATCTCGTGGAACATCTCGACCTCGTCAATCTCTCATGTAGCGGCCTTCTCGAACTCTTCGTCCGCAAAGCCCTACCTCTGCTGAGCTCTGGGGATGCTTCACCGTTCCGATGCCGCTCTTTCTGTCAGGATAGTTGTCGCCTATAGGCGTACAATTAGCCGGGGGCATGAAAAATGAGGAATGATTAGATGGAATATCCCAAAGCAGTAAAAGACGAGATTCTTTCCAACCTTTGAGATCAGATTGAAAACAATAAAGAACCCAATGGTTCATATGCGCTAATAACTGCGAAATTCCCTCTGAGTCGACCTTTATTGAGAAACTTTACACTGACAAAACAATGCGCCAAGAGGGCGGAGAAAGACTATCTCCAATGACCCTGACAACAACCATTATTGGCGGTATGAACCTGCATAATGCGGCGATGAGTAAACCAGTTACACCAAATCTGAAAATGTTTGGGCGGTTATCTAAATGTCGACAGTTGGAAGTGGACCCCCATCCCTTGGGCAATCCGACCACGATGGTAGGCAATGAGCACGGTAGGCAATAGGCAGGGGGTTAAGGTTGGTATTGGGCTGCCCGGGCGTAATCAGCCTGAGCCTCAAATTAGGCCTCGTCGGGAGTCTTGCCTCTCAGCTCGTCATGGGGCCGTTCGGCACTGTAGAACTCGGTGTGTCTGGCTAGACCTTCTCTAAGTTCGGTGCCGCTTGTGACAGGATTTTGATAGATCTGCTCGTACTAAATGGTCCGCCATAACCTTTCCACCAGGATGTTGTCTCACCTGGCCCACTTTCGTGGACTCCTTGGAGTGCCAACGATCCTTTCTTCAATTTCGCTTGTTCTTCGAATATACGCTGTTTTTGCATGAATGATTCTTGCCATTGCTTTATGTCGCCGTTCTGCAAACTGGGCCTGCATGTCTATCGGAACTCCAGGAACCCTGATGTCGGCCAGGTTGTTGTAGCGCATGCGCTGTTTCACGCCATCGATCCGGTTGAAAGCCACTAAAGCGAGGAAATAGTCGGTTCTCAGCATAGGTGTCATAAAGTCAGGCAGAACGTTCCCCTCTTTTTTCGAGATTTACGTACCTAACACCCTGAATATAAGGGCATGAAGTATGTAAATCCCATAGCAAAGCTAGTCCCAGGGCCATCGAAAAAGAACTCCTCAGAGTTCCCAACACGAGGCACGACTTTTAAGGGGTGTGGAACTGAACCACTTCTCCGGCAGCCCGGTCCCGATAACAGACATGCTATTAACTAACGTCCGCAATGCGGGTGGAGGCCTAAGTTATCCGGCTCGGTAGCTACGCTTTTTGATCTTTTTTTCCCGGTACATCAGTTGGTCGGCTTTCTCAATTAAGCCGGGAATGTCTGGATTTGGACCCTTGGTGTTGGCAATTCCGATCGATGCCGAAATTGATGCCCTTGCAAGCCCATGGCGAAGCCGGGCGAGGAGCATTTCCGCCCCGCCCTGGTCTGTTTCGGGAGCGAGGATGGCAAATTCATCGCCACCGAGTCGAGCAACGGTGTCTGTGGATCGACACGTGTCCTTGATGATCTGTGCGGCTTGAACTATGAGTTGGTCGCCTTCGCTGTGACCTTTGGTATCGTTGATTATTTTCAAGCCGTCAAGGTCAATTATTGCCACCGTCGTACTGCCCATATAGCGTAGCGCTCTTCGTTGCTCCTGTTCGAGAGCCGCATTGAAACCTGCCCTATTGGCCAAGGAGGTCAACGGGTCAGCGGCTGCCATTATTTCCGCTCTGTCCATTCTGCCCCGGAGCATATCCAGTTCTTGAGATATTGAAGTTGAGGCAGCAGCGAATTTCGATAAAATGGCCATCATTCCTGCGGCACCCGGTAGGGCTATTTTCAGAGGATGCACTGAACATAAGACAATGTATCGGTTGCTTTCAAACTTGGAAGTAACTAAAGCCCGGATTGGGCCGAAGCTGAATGATCCATTTGTTATCTGAGCTGTTTTATGACCATTCCACTGTTTGGCGATGACACTTGTGCCTACATGTAAGGTGCCTAGGTCGTTTTTAGCCCTCGATATCATTCTGCGAGAAGCATTTTCAACGAGCTCGGGCGAAAATTCGTGTGGGAGTTCTAGCGAATCGCCCGGGATTATAAGGTCTGGGCAAGTACGGCAGAGGCCAACGTGCAGAAGCCCACTTTTGTAGCTGGCTTCAAAAACCGACGTGGCCCCTGTGATCGATCTGACGGAGTCGAAAGATTCGATAATGCGAGCTGTAACTGGGTCCGCTGATAGAAAACCATCTTCGTGGGTCTCCCGTCGGACAGCTTGCATTCCACCATTGTAATTACAGTTT
>JAJZCF010000039.1 GCA_021846265.1 Actinomycetes bacterium
ACGGGTCCAATTTGAACCTGGCGCTGCTTCGCCACGACAGCACCGAGCTCCCGGTCGATATCGGGCTAGCGCCCTTCCCTTTTGAGGAGGAGATCTGGACCGTAGCGATGATTCGAGACGATACCCCCAGGGCGGTCGCTGAGGAGGCTCGTGGTGCCGCAGAGCAGCATGCGATGAATGTAGAGACTATGGCCGTTCAAGAGCTGGCTAGGAGCGAACGGCGTTTTCGGTTGGCCTTTGAGAACAATACTGCTGGCATGGCTATCGCAGACTTGGATGGCCGCCTTCTAGACGCAAACGCCGCTTACTGCGGTATGCTCGGTTATTCGAAAGACGAGTTGCTCAAACTGAGCATTGCGGATTTCACCCATCCTGAAGACCGATTGTTGACCAAGGAGATGAATCGTCGCCTGATATCAGCCGAAGTTGTAAGGACGGATTACTCCAAGCGCTTCATTCACAAAGACGGTCATGTGGTCTACGGGAAGATCTTGACTGGAATTGTCAAGAGCGACAAGCACTCCCCGTCGTATCTGGTCGCATCAGTTCGAGATGTCACAGAGGAAAGAACGCTAGCAGCGCAACTCTCCCACCAGCAGCTATACGACCCTCTGACCGGCCTGCCGAATAGAGTCCTTCTCAAAGACCGGCTCATCAGGGCCTACCACAGGGCGCTTCGTGAGGACGGTGGGGGCGTGCTCTTACTGCTGGACCTCGACGACTTTAAAGGTGTAAATGACACTCTCGGGCACCAGGTTGGCGACCAGCTCTTAGTGGCAGTCGCAGCTAGACTTAGCGGTCAGATCCGCCCGACTGACACACTGTACCGTTTTGGCGGCGACGAGTTCATCTTTGTTGCGGAGGGCCGTGACAGCGAAGCTGGAGCTGACGAACTCGCCAAGCGGCTCGTAGACGTCTTTGTCGAGCCATTCAAGCTAGACGGATTCCTAGTGGAGCAGCGAGCGAGTATCGGCGTGGTGTGCTTCGATATTTCAAACGGCGACGAGTTCGACACGAGACGCATCCAGTACGCCGATACTGCGATGTACGAGGCGAAACGACAAGGTAAAGCCAGGTACGTGAAATTTGCTCCTGAGATGAGGGAGAGAACTTCTAGTCGGTTCAACTTGGTCCAAGAACTCGGCCACGCTCTGGTGTCAGAGGGTCTGTCGATGCACTATCAGCCGATAGTGGATTTGGCGACCGGTCATTTGGTAGGCTTCGAGGCCTTGATGAGATGGCAGCATGCCGAGCGGGGTTGGGTGCCGCCGGACGTCTTTATTCCGCTCGCGGAACAGAGCGACCTGATCTTGAAACTTGGTACATTTGCCCTTGAACGGGCGGCCGTCGAAGCGGCATCGTGGCAAAGTCTGTCGAACGATGCGGTAGCTCCTCCTTATGTAGCAGTCAACCTATCGGCTAGGCAGTTCCACGACCCGAACTTATTGTCGATCATCGAACACTCTATCGCATTGTGCGGGCTTGCGCCTGAGAGGCTTGTCCTTGAAATCACAGAGAGCGTTGCGCTATCGGACATCGATTCGGCGATAAGTGTGATAGAGCATCTAAAGTCCCAAGGAATCGCTCTGGCACTCGATGACTTCGGGACAGGCTACTCCTCCCTCTCGTACCTCGCCAAATTGCGCCCGAAAACGATCAAGATCGACCGCAGTTTCGTATCTCCCGTGCATAGCTCCATTCAAGCAGGGCAATTATTGGAAGCTATGATCTCGCTATGCCATGCGTTGGATATGACGGTACTAGCAGAGGGGATCGAAACCGAGGAGCAACTTGAGCTGCTTCGTGGCCTAGGTTGTGAGTTCGGTCAGGGATATCTATTCTCCCCAGCGGTGTCCGCGGATCAGGTGCCTGAGATGGGAGAGCTAGCACTAAGAAACTGGAAAGCCGGTAACCCGACCTCCAGTCGTAGCCCGCAATAAATGAGATTTTGGCCGGAAATAGCCAATTTGGAATCCGACCTGGATAAGACGAGGAGAAATGGCTGATGTGTTTGGGTTGGGCGGTCACCTCGGATAGGCAGGCGTTGCTGCACATTTTTTATCGAGGCAAATGATTTTTCGGAGCCACCAGAGAAAACATTCCTTGCGGCAGGTAAATCTCTAAGTTGATATTTCAGGCATTCCTGCTTCAAGGTCTCTTGACATGATGCCGAATAGTACATAGCCGGGAAGGCGAAGGTTAGCTCATTGGACGGGCGTTACTGTAACTGGTTGGAAGGATGCCCAAAACAAGCAGACTAGCTTTGGCCGTACCTATCGGCATTGCTTTTATCGTGGTTATGTTGGTGGTTCCGCTGCCAACTATGCTGCTGGACATTCTCATCAGCATAAATATCGCCTTTGCATTGATAGTGCTGTCCATGGTATTGAGAGTCAGGGACTCACTCGAATTCTCCGCCTTTCCCTCGGTATTGCTAATTGCAACACTTTTTCGTCTGGCATTGAATGTCAGCGCTACTCGACTTGTTCTGCTGCACGGTTACGCAGGAACGGTTATCCAGAGTTTCGGTAATTTCGTCGTTGGCGGATCGGTCGTAGTCGGGTTAATCGTATTTTTGATCCTCTTCGTCATCCAATTCGTTGTCATTACCAATGGCGCTGGGAGGGTGGCAGAGGTCGGTGCAAGATTCACCTTGGACGCGATGCCTGGAAAGCAGATGGCGATCGACGCCGACTTGAACGCAGGTCATATCGACGAGACCGAAGCAAGGGCTAGACGCCAAAAGATCGCTAAAGAGGCCGACTTTTACGGAGCGATGGATGGCGCCTCAAAGTTTGTAAAAGGTGACGCTATCGCAGCGGTACTGATCACGATGATCAACCTTATCGGCGGATTCCTCGTCGGCGTTGTTCAGAGGCACCTCTCCTTGACCCAGGCGCTGGATACCTATTCGCTGCTGAGTGTTGGAGATGGATTAGTCAGTCAGATCCCGGCCCTTCTACTTTCGATCTCAACCGGCTTGATCGTCACTAGGGCTTCCAATGAGGCTGATTTCGGGACCGATCTTCTTGGCCAGCTCCGGCGCCAAAATATCGCCATCCGTATCGCTGGTGGGGCATTGATGGGGCTGGCAATACTGCCTGGACTTCCAAAGGTTCCATTTATCCTCGTCGGTGGTGTAATTTTCTTTCTCGGCAGAAGGCTGGCAGAGGCTGAGAAGAAGCCTAAGGATGAGATCCTTGAAATTCAAGAACCTTTAGTCCAGTTAGATTCTCCCGAGACAATATTGCCGACCATGCGGGTAGAGCCGATGGAGCTTGAGCTTTCGCTTGACCTGCTAGACGTGGTAGACGCGGCAAGCGGGGGAGACCTCCTCGATCGAGTCAAATCCCTTCGCAGGAAGGTGGCTTCAGAGCTTGGGATTCTACTTCCGGCCGTTCGGACAAGGGACAACCTCCTTTTGAGCCAGGGTGAATACGTGATCAAGGTCTACGAGGTCGAGGCGGCCAGGGGCTATATCCCGCCCGGCCGAATTCTTGCGATTGGCGACCGATTGGACTCCATCCCCGGTGAAGCGACATTCGAACCGGTCTTTCGGATACCGGCAAAGTGGGTGCCAATCCAGTTTAAAAATCAAGCGCAGGTCAGTGGGGCGACCGTCGTCGATAGGGCGTCCGTTATTACAACTCATCTTTCTGAAGTCGTCAAGACACACGCCGGGGAACTTCTGTCTAGGCAGTCACTTAAAGAGATGGTCGATTCCCTACGCCAGTACCAACCTGTCTTGGTTGATGAGATGGCCCAAGCACAACTTTCACTCGGCGAGCTCCAAAGGGTTTTGAGAGACCTATTGGAAGAGGGGCTGGCGGTAAGGGATCTCCCGAGGATCGTCGAAGCCGTTACCGATCGTGCTAAATATTCGAGAGAGGCCGACTTCCTGCTTGAAGGAGCTAGAGAGGCTATCGGATTTGCTGTCGCCGCAAAGCGGGCAATAGATGGGAAGCTCTTTGTTTTGGTGCTAGAACCCGAGCTGGAGCACCTTTTGGTTAACTCGCTACAGAGCATCGACCAGCGGGGAGTGTTACTTCTCGATCCGGCAACCTCTTATTCGATCAAAGGTTCGGTCACCGAGACCAAGGAGCGTGCGAGCGCCACGTCTGGGGTGGAACCGGTTCTCATAACTACCCCACGCATTAGGACTGCTTTGGCCCGGATGCTACGGGGACTCGGTGAAAACATATCCGTGGTCTCTTCTTTGGAGATTCCGGCGGGCTTAAAAGTGGAAAGGATTGGGGTGGTCGACGGTGGCAAGACAGCAGAAGTTTACCGGTGACTCTATTGAGGTTCTCCTAGGCGAGATCAGGGAGAAGTTTAAAGGTGATGCCAAGATTGTCTCGGCAACTAGAACGAAGCGCCGCTCGGCCTTTGGCCTCGCCTCTCGTTATCGCTACGAGTTGCTGGTCGAAAGGCCCTCGCAGTCCCAAGTTCTGGAGCTACCGACTGGTGCCGTGGTTGCTGGCTCAGAGACTGGAGCTTTTGGAGGTCTAACTGCCCAAGAAACTCGGGAGGCAGCGGCCCCCCTGCCGGCCGCTGGATATGCATCCTTTGCGATTGAATTGCAAAACGCCTATATGTCCGCTAAGGGAATAAAGGCCACACCTCAAGACGGCATTTTCGCCGGATCTGAAGCCGAAGATACTTTGGTATTATCCTCTGCCGCCAAGAGGGGAATGGTGAATTCTTCCAAGGCCTCTGCCAAAGCTAATCCAAAGAGTGCACCTCGGGATGAGAGAATGACCGGATCTGTGAGCGGTGGACTGCTAGCAACCGGCTCCGAGGATTTTGCCGCGATAGCCAATTCAAGCAGAGCCGAAATCGCTTCTTTGTACACACCGATGGTAGTGAATAACGAAGGCAAGTGGAGGGTCCCGCAGAGGATATCTGAGCCATTATGGCGGTCACTTGACGATGGCGCTGAAGCTCTGCCCAACGCTACAACCATGTCAGTCATGACCGAAGAGAACGGGCCATTGGGCCAGGAGGTCGACGGTTGGTCTGAAGCAGAACGACGATTTGGTTATTCAAAAGTAGCGGATCGCAAAGCCGACACTCGGAAGCCATCGGTTGCTCGACCCCAAAACCGCGAGATGGTAATAGACCTAACTGATGATTCCAATCTGATCAGGTTCCCCTCTCCCCGTTCCGATGCGAACGGCTCGTCAATGCGCAATGGCATCGCTCCGCCATCGCTCGAACCGGATACGATCCGCGAGGAGTTGAGCGAATTCGTTTCCGAACTCCACGATTGGCCGATTATAAATTCCGGCGATGTAGTCATCTTCGTTGGTTCTTCTGAGCAAGGAATGTCAAGTTTTGATACCGTGTGTGACATCTATGGTGTCGACGAAGACCGAAGGTTTATCATTGCCGGCTCGGGTATCCCTAAGTGGCTTGGCACCGCTTTGCAACGGGTCACTGCTGCGATCGCAGAGGGACACCGTTCGACTAGGACTTTTGCAATCTGGCTCAGCGAAGAGGAAGTCGCTCCGGTGATCGAGAAGCTTGGTAGGCGGACTTCAGTCCTTGTGGCTCATGTAGACGCTCCCGCCAGCGGTAAAGCTTTGCGCTTATCCCTTCTTCCAAGGGTCGACGCCTTGTCATTGAGTTCGATAGATTCAGCGGATTGCCTGCTTGAGGTTTTCAAATATGGTCTTCCAGTTTTAGCCTTGGAAGGAGAGAGGTCAACCGATGCGCTTTGGATGCGCATGGTTGATCGATATCTGAAGGAGGTAGGTTGAGCCTCAGATTCAAAGCGACGGTCTTGTTGTCTTTTGCGGTTACCATGCCGTCCATCATCGAATTTTCGAATGGCTATTTGAGCATCACCTCCCTACTGGAGAGGCTCTTAGTCACGCTCGTTGTCGCCTTTGTCGCAGTCGGGGTCCTCTCGGCCATCATCGCTGCCTATCGCATCGAAAATATCCAGCGCGACCACATTCGAGCTGATACTCGCGAGCCAAGGGATAGAGATCCGAGCTAGTGCCACTCGCTGACATATCGTAGGCATCCCCATCTAGCGATTTCCTAAGCAGTGCGAGGCGTTAATAGTAAGTTTGCTCTAGAGGCGAAGGAGCACCAACCGATTTTGCCTTTACCAGCAGTTGAAATTGAAATAAACTCCATATCAAAGCCGGTGGCTGCTGGTTTAACCTTGTAAATTTGGAGGCGAAGATCAAAGGGAATAGGCGTGTTTCTGGCCCGCCCCCGGTCGATGACGATGTAAGCATCTACCAGGTGAGCGATCTATCAGACCTCGAACTGGTATCTTTGCTTTCAAGGGAGATCTGGGGTGAAGGTGCCTCTGTATCAGGCCCGGAGATGGCGGTACATCTCTCCTATGGCGGCTTGATTATCATCGCAAAGCGAGGAGATAGGCCGGTCGGTTTTTCCTATGCATTCCCTGTGGTTGTCAAAAAAGAGACGATTCTGTGGTCACACGAGACCGCATGTTTGGAGCGTGACTCGGGACTGGGATTTGCAATGAAATTATTGCAAAAAAGAATCGCAAAGGATATGGGCTATCCCGCCATTATGTGGAGCTATGACCCTTTTGTGGCAAGAAATGGCTACTTCAATTTAGTTAAATTAAAGGCGGTGGTTGTCTCCCACAAGGTGAATGCCTACGGGAAGATCGAAGGAGACCTCCAAAATCCCAATTTGCCAACCGATCGCTTTATAGTTCGACTTGACCTCGATCGAGAAGGTACGGATTGGGAGTGCCAAGGCCCAAAAGAGGTGGTGCTTTCCGATATGGACGGATCTCCGGTGGTCGCCGAAATGCCTATTGGCCTTGAGGGACCATGCGCCGTTGCTATTCCGACCAGCCCCTGGGAAGAGGTTAGGCTCGATAGCGACCTGGCCATGGCCTGGATCATGGCTTTTAGAACCGTCGTCTCTGAACTATTTGCCCGTGGAATGGTAGCCGTTGCTCCGTGGACTAAAGGGGATCATCGGATCGGCGGATACCTGTTTTGCAATCCCTCAAAAGAGGAGGCCGGTAAGTGAAGATCGATCGCGTAGAGCTCCAACGGGTAAAGATGACGATGCGTGAGCCGTTTGAGACAAGTTTCGGCGTCGAGCTAGAGAAGGATTTCTTTCTGGCACGAATTTATAGCGACGGTGTATTTGGCATTGGCGAGTGTGGAGCTTCAAACGACCCCTTCTACCTCGAAGAGACGAACGCCTCGGCGTACTACGTCTTAAAAGAGTTCTTGATACCCCGGATCCTTAATTTTGACTTCAAGTCTCCGTGGGACCTCGAGGGGGTATTTCGGCCGGTGCGGGGAAACCACATGGCTAAAGCTGTGCTGGACGCGGCCATTTGGGATCTTTTTGCAAAGAGCGAAGCCCAGCCACTGGCTCGCTACATAGGTGGAACGAAGACTGAGATCGAGGTTGGAATTTCTGTTGGTATCCAACCATCGATTAACAGCCTGGTTGAAAAGGTCAGAGGGTATGTCGATGCTGGATACAAAAGGGTGAAGGTCAAGATCAAGCCCGGCTATGACTTAGAACCACTAAGTGCGCTGCGCGAAGCTTTCCCCGATATTCCCTTGATGGCCGATGCTAACAGTGCCTACAGTATCGAAGACTTAAAACTTCTAAGACACCTCGACGACTTTGATCTTACGATGATCGAACAGCCACTGGGTTATGACGACATCTACCAACACAGTCTCTTGGCCAAAGAGATCGCTACTCCGATATGCCTCGACGAATGCATTCACAAGCTTGGCGACCTAGAGGAGGCGTATGCACTCGGAGCTTGCTCGATTGTTAACTTAAAGATGCCAAGGGTTGGCGGATTCTCAGAATCCATCAAGATCGAGAACTTCTGCAAAGAGCACGCTATCGGATTGTGGTGCGGGGGACTGCTGGAAGCTGGGATCGGACGTGCGTTCAACGTAGCGTTGACCACCCTCGCCGGTTTCAACATGCCTGGCGACACAGCACCTTCGAACAGGTATTTCGAGAAGGACATTATCGACCCTGAGGTGATCTTCTCTTCTCCAGGGATGATCTCAGCCTCGGAACTTCCCGGAGTTGGATGTCATATAGACGAAGAAGCCCTCGGTAAATTTGTGGTCTTTTCCGAAACTTTCTTGCCCGAATAGTTCTCTTTTTCTTCTTTTATTCTGGCCTCATCATGGATATCAATGTTTTTCGGTTTGCGACTTTTTCGGTAGCTAATGGCAATTTTGCCGTTCTTGCTGGTGGTGGATTGTATTGCATTTAATAAATTATCACCAGGAGACCGCTGCTTGGGCTGCACCGTGAGGTTTTGGTTGTGGACTATTTCAAAGGATATGCAATAATCTACTTTTAAGAGCACTCGTGGATTAGCTGCTTCTGAGTTAATTTCATTTATGCGAAGGCGTTAGATGTCGATAGAAGGAAGTAATGAGTAATCTGCTTGACGGCCTGGTCGCCGAGGTTATAAGAGTGAAAGGCTCTGATCTGCATCTTAAAGCCGATGCAATGCCGAGGGCGAGAATCAATGGTCGACTGATCTACTTCCGAACAGGCCAGCCACTTGATGGGTCGAAGATGGAAGAGATTGCCAGAGAAGCTATGGGCGAGGGGGCCTGGGCGGCCTTTATGGCGACGAAAGAGATGGACTTCGCTTACACAACCCAGTTCGGAGTGCGGCTAAGGGTCAATGCTTTTATGCAGAGGGGCCTCGTTTCGTTGGTTATGAGGCTAGTAGCGGCCAAGGCTCCGACATTTGCCGATTTGGGACTACCTGAGGTGATGGCGACGATAGCGGACAATCCCAGGGGCTTGGTCTTGATTACCGGCCCGACTGGGTCTGGGAAGACGTCGACCCTTGCTGCAATGGTTGACCACGTAAATCGATCGAGGCCGTGTCACATTGTCACTATTGAGGACCCGATAGAAGTCATCCATTCAGACAAGGCGGCGATTGTAAATCAGCGGGAGATAGGATTTGACACGCAGTCCTTTGCCAACGCAATGAGGGCTGCCATGCGCCAGGACCCCGACGTCATCCTGGTTGGGGAAATGAGGGACCTGGAGACAGTGACCGCAGCACTTCAAGCTGCGGAGACCGGTCACTTGGTCCTGTCCACCCTGCACACTATTGACGCAGTAGAAACTATAACTCGTATAGTGGACTTCTTCCCACCACACCAGCAGCACCAGATCCGGAGTTCCTTGGCCGCGGTAATCAGGGGAGTGGTGAGCCAGCGGCTCATACCTACCGTTGACCACAAATCAAGGGTGCCGGCTTTGGAAGTGCTGGTCGCAAATGGTAGGGTACAGCAGTGTATCATCGAGGAGGATAAGACCTCGGATCTCGCTTTGATCATCCGTGAGGGCGAATTCTACGGAATGATGACCTTCGATCAAAGCCTTGAGAAACTTTTTGAGGCGGGGTCGATTTCGATTCAAGATGCACTTGAAAATGCTACCTCGCCCCATGACCTGCGGCTAAGTTTGACCAGGAAGGGTATCCTTTCTCCTGAGTCGATTATGTGACGGTAGTCACGGTGATAAATTACCGATTCCACGTGGGCGGCTAGCTTCGATTTAATCATGTTCCACCTGCGGTTTTGGGGAGTAAGGGGTTCAGTTCCTTCTCCGGGTTCCCTTACGTCTCGTTACGGCGGAAATTCGGCTTGTGTCGAAGTCCGATTTAGGTCGCCGTTCGGCTTCAGCGTTCCAATTCTCTTCGACCTCGGTTCGGGGGCAAGATCTTTTAGTCTTCGAAACCGCACCGAGAGGAGACTGCTGGTCCTGCTCTCCCACACCCATCTGGACCATATCCAGGGCTTCTCATTCATGCCGATCCTCGATATGCCCGGAGCCGAGATCGATATTTTTGGACCAAAGGGTTCGGGGCTGGGGGCGACTATGTCGCAGATCTCTTCCCCCCCGATCTTCCCCGTTCCGTTAGATGAACGGGCAGCTAAGGTCAACTTCCATGAGGTTGGCGACTCTGAGATACCGACCGGTATAGCAGATCTCCGGATCATGTCTCGCTTTATACCTCACTCGGACCTGACCTTGGGATTTAGGGTAGAGGCCTTTGGAAGGTCGATTGCCTATATAACAGACCATCAACAGAGCCCCGATTTAACTTATATAGACCCAGGGGTTCTCGAGTTAGCGCACAACTGTGACCTACTAATTCACGATGGACAGTATGACGATGAAGAGTTTAGACAAAGGCCTAACTGGGGCCATTCGACCTTGGCCTATGCAATAGAGGTTGCGAAGTCCTCCGGTGCCAAGCGCCTGGTGATCTTCCATCACGACCCAGACAGGAGTGACGACGAACTCGACGAGTTGTTGGGGGATCACTTTGTGAAGTCGATGTTGCTAGGTGTGCCGCTCATCGGGGCCTGGGAGGGTATGGAGCTGGAGGTCGAGTAGTCGAAGGGTGCGGGTCGGCTCGTCGTACTATGATCATCACTCGAGCTTTAGATCGAACAAAACGGGAGTTCTGGTGGCCGACCTTGAAAAGATAGAAGTGATCCAAGATGTTGTGCTGGTGAAACCCCAAGTGTTTCCTGATCCACGCGGACGCTTTATGGAAACCTACAGGCGCTCATGGTTTCCACTCGGCAGGGAGATGATACAAGGTTCTAGGTCTGATAAGCAAGCCGGCTCTCTCGTGGGCCTCCACTATCACCTACATCAGGCCGACTACTGGTATGTACCTTCTGGCAGGGCCCGGGTAGTTCTCCACGATCTTAGGGTCGGCTCACCGACTGACGGGAATACTTATTCCGTTGAGATTGGCGACGAGAACGAGGTTGGCCTGTTTATTCCTCCCGGAGTAGCACACGGATTCTGCGCCATTTCAGATATGACACTGACCTATCTAGTCGACGGTTACTACAACCCCTCGGACGAATTGGGCGTATTTTACCTTGACCCAGCGATCAGGGCTGATTGGGGGGTCGCCGACCCGGTCGTGTCGGATAGGGACAAGACCAATCCTAAAAGAGATGAAATTCCGGATCACTTGCGCCCCCGGCTCGGCCTCAGGCGATAAGAACTTATGGCTTTTTTCAAACGCCTATAAAGTTACCTAAGTCATGAATGCGGCGAAATTAGCCGGGAGACGTTTTTGAACCAAAAGACTTAGCTTAGGAATTTAGCGCTATCGACATTTGGATATAGAGCGAACAGTAGCTTCGCAAAGTGATTTCGATTCGACCTACCTTGACGACCCGGCTTGAGAGGTAGGTGGGTGCGACCTGGGAGGCTTGCATTAAGTGCGCTAGCGTGTGACAATTGGAGATGACGTCGATTTCGTCGGGGTGATCAGGGTGTCGCACGGAGATATAAACAGCTCTTCTGGAGCAGAGCGGCTCGATGATCTTGCTAGGGTTCGCTTTCTTAGGTCGCTGGCGCTCAAAAGAAGATTGTCATTCTCGCTGTTTATCCTTCTCTTAGTAGTTCTCCTGAAGGACATCTTCATTCCAGGCCGCTCGATCATCCCCTCAGTGTCGATTCCTGGCGGTTCGATGTCGATGCTTCCGTCCGCTGTGATGATTTTGGCCCTTCTGATGATCTTGTTGCTGCCTTATCTGGGCATGGGGAGGTCGCCACATTCAAGGTACTACTCGTCGGGTGGTGAGGGTTTGAAGTCACTGTTGGGCGAGGAAAGGCTGGCTCAAGAGTTGCAAGGGATCATAGAGCAGCTCAGGTGGCATCAAGAGATTGCTGTGAACATTGGGGGAAGTGTCCCTAAAGGGGTACTGTTCGAAGGACCTCCTGGCACCGGCAAGACTATGGCGGCGAGGGCCATTGCTGCCGAGATATCTGTACCTTTTCTAGTAGCTTCGGCCTCTTCATTTCAGTCGATGTACTACGGACAGACAAACCGCAAAATAAGGAGCTTTTTCCGTTCCGTTAGGAAGGCAGCCAACAAAAGCGGTGGGGCAATCGGCTTTATCGACGAGATCGACGCAATCGGGGCGACGAGGTCATCCATGGGGTCTGGGTCGGTTCGGGAAGGCGTAACCGGAGTTGTCACTGAGCTGTTGGTCCAACTCCAAAGCTTTGATTCGCCATCTGGGTTAACCAAAGTGTCGAACTACCTTTCCAACGCCCTGCCTGTTTCGGTGGTCAAGCTTTGGAAGCGTCTATTTCCGGAGCTGCCAAGAGGAAGGGCAGTGTTCATCGCCGCTACGAATAGGGCATCCGAGTTGGACCCAGCGCTAGTCAGACCGGGGCGCTTCGATCGAAGGGTCAACTTTGACCTACCTACGACCAAGAAAAGGGAACTGATTATTCTAGGCCTGTTGGCGGATAGACCAACTTCGCAATCTGCGCTAAGCGCCGTCTCAATGATTGCGTCCCAAACCGCTGGAATGAGCCATGCAGCCGTGGCGAGGCTCGTCGAAGAAGCGGCAGGACTGGCTTGGCGTAGGGAATCGAAGGTCATCGACGACATCGATCTTTGGAATGCCCTTGCGACTACTCAAATCGGAATAGCAGAAGGGTCTCCCTATCCGCCCGAGCAGCGGATTAGGATTGCCGTGCACGAATCTGGCCATGCAATAGCGGGCTGGAATCTGCCCGATGTCGGACAGGTCGAGCTGGTATCGATCTACAAAAGGGGCGCCGCCTTGGGCCTGACGGCCCGAATGAGCGACAGGGATCAGTTCCTGGTAACCGAGGCTCAATTGAGGAGCGAGATTTCGGTAGCTCTTGCAGGTATGTGTGCCGAGGAGATTGTCCTTGGCCAGGCGTCGAGCGGCGCCGCATCTGACCTTCTACGAGCGACGGACCTCGCTGTCCAGATGGTGGGACGCTTCGGATTGGGGGAGTCTCTCATCAGCTTCGACGTCATTCGCACAATTGGATTGAATGCGGCGACACTTTCAGACGCCGAATGCAGAAAGCAGGTTGATGCAATTCTCAATGGCGAGCGCGCCAGGACCACTGAGCTTTTGATCCGACATCGAGACGAGCTAGACAGACTTGTTTGGAGGTTGCTCGCCAAGGAGGAGTTAAATCACGAAGAGATCGAGGGGGTATTGGGCATAGGCGATTCACGAGACGCAGACGTTTCTCTGAGTGTAGATCTAAAGGTAGATTTGGATTGAGCAAACTTGTCTGGACTCACCTCGCTTGAGTAATGGGCATTGAGTAATGGGCATTGAGTGAGATCTGGGTTAATTGCATCTGGCCTCGATGGGCGGGTGCGTTGGTAGGCTTTGGCCAGATTAGGTTTATATTGCGGGGCAGACCCGTCTGGTAGATATGGGCTAAAGGATTAGGAGATCCGTTGACTACCCTACTGACCATTGCGTTAGTCGTGGTCGTGGCTGGGGCTATATCGGGTGCCACCATGACCGCATTTCGTCGCGAGCGGAGATCGATAGCTAAATACAAGCAGATGTTGAGCGTCATGGAAGACTTGAGTGCCAATGGCCCCGTCAACGAGACCAGACCCCGACCGAA
Organism: Actinomycetes bacterium; assembly: GCA_021846265.1. Classification (GTDB taxonomy): domain Bacteria; phylum Actinomycetota; class Acidimicrobiia; order Acidimicrobiales; family Acidimicrobiaceae; genus JABEUN01. The sequence continues at coordinate 13,462 of JAJZCF010000039.1, forward strand.
CTTCGACTCTTCGAGGTCGCACGTTAGAAAGATCGGATCTCACTCGGCCGGCGCAGGGAATGTGGGAGCCACGAGAGAATCCTCCTCAGATGCTAACCCGCGAGAGCTTATAAGGAACCTTGTAAAGCCCGACGAGCTTGCTGATTTACAGACGCAGACGAAGACGCCCTCTAGGAGCCTTCTGAGATCGAATCAGCAGGACAACTCCCGGGACAATCAAGCGACGATGGCCATGCCAAGGCTTAAAATAACCGAAGATCGCCCAGCTGCGCCTTCGTCAGGAAGCGACGGCGAGAATGGTCGACCAGAGTTTCGAGGTGACGCTTTAGCTTCTGGATTGCCGAAGAGTTCCAAAGACGCTATCCCGACGGTGCCCGTCCGGTTCGTGGTAACTGCTTTAGTCGTTATCGTTGTGCTAGGTGTCGCAGTAATAGGCTTTGAACGTTTTCGTGGCGGGCCAACTGCCGCAAATTTGCCCACGACTTCGACCACGATTGCTCCTAAGGCAACTACAACGACGACGCCTTCGACGATCACTGCCCAGAGCCAAAATGGCCAAGGGGCGACTTTTGCAGTTCCTGCTGGGACTAGTGCCTACGTTCTGTCGGTAACGGCGCCGTGTTGGGTCGAGTATTCCACTGCACCCTACGGGAAGATCCTCTGGGACGCCGTTATCCAGCCGGGCTCGACGAAGACGATAACCGCTACTGGCCCGATCTGGATGAGGGCCGGCAATTCGACCGCATTGCACATATCTGTCAATTCAGTCAACGTTGCCGTGACGACCCCATCTGGACCATTTAACTACACATTCATCCCGGCGCCTTCGGCTGGCTAACGGGAGATTGCTGCGATCAGGAGGGCGTAGAAACCCGCCTCTTCTTCCCATGCCTCGTAACGGCCAGACGGGCCAGAGTGGCCGAAGCCCATGTCGCATTTGAGGATGACATTTGATTTGGGCGATTTTTCTCGGATCCTAGCTACCCACTTGGCGGGCTCAAAATAGCTGACTCTGGGGTCATTGAGTCCTGCGGTGACAACCAGGTTGGGATATTTAAAGTTTCCGACATTTTCGTAAGGGGCATAGCTTGCCATCAAATCGTAGGTCTCAAGGGACTCTAGCGGATTTCCCCACTCCTCCCATTCGGTGACCGTCAGCGGCATTTCGGGATTGGATATGGTGTTTAAACAGTCGACGAAGGGTACTTCGGCGATCACTGTGTTGAAGAGTTCAGCAGCCATGGTCGCCACGGCTCCCATTAGTAACCCTCCTGCGCTACCCCCCCTAGCACAAAGGCCATCGACTCGGGAGAGCCCAGAATCTATCAGATGTTTGGCGCAGTGGATGAAGTCGTAGAAGGTATTTTTCTTTTCTAAGAGGCGACCCCCCTTGTACCAACTTCTACCCATCTCCCCCCCTCCTCTGACATGGGCGATGGCGAAGACAAAACCCCGATCCAAAAGTGAGAGTCTTAGAGCTGAAAAGGTAGGGTCCACTGAGTGTTCGTATGATCCATATCCATAGAGCAGGGTCGGTGCCGGCAGTGAAACCCCCACCTTGTGCACTACCGATATGGGAACCATGGTCTTGTCGTGAGACTGGGCCCAGGTACGAAATGTTACGTAATCACTCGAATTGTAATCCCCGAGTACTTCCGTCTTTTTCAAGAGGGTCGCCTCGAAGTTTTCCAGGTCGATCTCGAATATCGAGTGCGGAGTCACCATCGAGGTGTACTCGTAGCGGAACCGGGTCGAATCGTATTCGGGATTGGCCCCCGGATATATGGCACAGACATCCTCTGCCGTTACGATTTTTCTCGAATCGGTGAGGTCTGCCGAAATGACTTCGAGTCGGGTGAGACCGTTAGTCCGATAGAGCACTACTAAATGCTTCTCGAAGATCTCGATGGCTTCGACCTTCGAGCCATCTTCGATCGGGATTAACTCCTGCCAGCTATCGCCAATGTTTGAGGCTCTAGCAATTCTAAAGTCTTCTCTGATATCGTTAGTGACGATGATGAATCCGAGCTCCCTGTGGTGCTCTAGGTAATATTCGAGGCCGTCACTTCTCGGTCTGAACGAAATCGGACTGGCGCTGATGGAGTTAGCATCGATCAGGTAGCTCTCAGTCGAGGTCTTGGAGGACGAATCTATGGTCACCCAGGCGTCGTCCTTGGTCTTCGAAATGTCTAAAAAGAAGCGGTCATCTTGTTCCTCCATGACCAGCTTGTCGCTGGTAGGGTCGGATCCAAGGGTATGGGTGTACACTTTCGAAGGCCTCATGGCCTTGTCCGGGCGAGTGTAAAAAAGGGTTTTGGAATCGTTTGACCAGACGAGACCGTAGTAGAGGTCTTCGATTACGTCCTCGAGAAGAGACATGGTCATAGTATCGAGGACATAGAGGGTGTGTCTTTCTGAACCATCTGTATCGACTATGTATGCGAGCATTCGGTGGTCTGGGCTTATTGAACTTGATCCGATTGAAAAGTACTCATGCCCCTCGGCAAGCTGGTTTTCATCCAGAAGGATTTCCTCCGCTTCAGTGCCGATCTTCTTGCGACATAAGATCTCGTACTGTTGGTTCTCTTCTGTGCGGACGTAATACTCGAAGGGTCCCTTCTTGACCGGTACCGAGAGGTCGGTCTGCTTTATTCTCAATTTAAACTCGTCGAATATTTCTGCGGTTAATTCTCCGAGGTCGCCCGTAATCGCGGAGAAATAGGAATTTTCAGATTCGAGGAACTCCTTCGTCTCCGGCAACTCTTCGTCCTCCAGCCAGCCGAACGGATCGATTCTTTCTCCCCTGAGGCCATTTCTGACCAACGGGGCGAATTCGAAATGGTGAGCTGGTTTTGGATGTGAGGCAAAGATCTGTTCCAAGCGGGTTTTCACAAGACCGCCACCTTGGCCCCGCTAGGACTATTCGATTGCCGCGAAGGCTGAGTTTTCACTTGGTTCCCTTTAGAGGTGCTTGAGTTGACATAGATGCTTTGTCTGACTAAGGCTAGTGCTCGCTTGTCCGTTTGCCGTGGCTTTTATTTCGTGGCGAATTCGCCAACCTCTCGGTCAAGCCTGCCGGCGAAGAACCCAGCGGGGCACCGAACTGCGGTATTCCTCGAAGGTTTTGCCGAATTTTTCGCTTAGATACTGCTCTTCAGTCGGGACGACTGCACGATCTATATAAAGCAGACCTATCACTGTGAGTACAGATCCCGTAGGCGATGACGCCTGGATCGAGCCGCCAAGAGCGGCAATCGCTGCACCGAGATAGACCGGATTACGGGAGAATCGAAAGGGTCCGTCGGTAATCAACTTGGT